>NZ_JBJDNH010000008.1:0-144873 GCF_044900465.1 Klebsiella sp. NPDC088457
ATCAGTACGCTGCAAAAGCTGCTGAAAGTTTATGGGCTGTCGCTATCGGAATTCTTTTCTGAACCAGAAAAACCTGATGAACCGCAGGTGGTTATTAATCAGGACGATCTTATCGAAATCGGCAGTCAGGGGGTTTCGATGAAACTGGTGCACAACGGAAATCCGAACCGTACGCTGGCGATGATTTTTGAAACTTACCAGCCTGGAACCACAACCGGGGAGAGGATCAAGCATCAAGGTGAAGAGATAGGCACCATACTGGAAGGTGAAGTCGTGCTGGTGATTAACGGCCAGGCGTACCACCTGGTTGCTGGGCAAAGCTATGCCATCAACACCGGCATACCGCACAGTTTCAGTAATACCTCGGCAGGCGTTTGCCGAATTATCAGTGCCCATACTCCCACCACATTCTGATTTTTTAGCCTGAGAATATTTCAGGCTTTCTTCAGGCCTGCTCCGTCGGATGCCCTGTTTCCGGCGGAGCGAAGAACACGCAAATAATACACAGCGTTGTGCGGAAGATTATTTCCTGCTGGCCGCAATAATCCGCGCAAATATACACGCGCTTAAGACGGTATCTGACTCCGGGGACGCCCTACGCCCTGTGCTGTCTGTCATGCCCACTATTCGATTATGTGATTAAGGAGTCTTATATGGATTTCAAACCTCTGTCCTGGTGGCAGGATAAAGCGAAAAGCATCGAGATAGAAACGCGGTTATTTATTAATGGCAAATATTGCTCTGCTGTCGATAATACCACCTTTGAAACCATCGACCCCGCCGCCCAGCAAACGCTGGCGCACGTTGCCCGCGGGAAAAAAGCCGATGTCGAGCTTGCCGTCACGGCCGCGCGCGAAGCGTTCGATCGCGGCGACTGGTCGCAGGCCTCGCCGGCGCAGCGTAAAGCGGTGCTCAATAAGCTGGCCGACCTGATGGAAAGCCATCGTGAAGAGCTGGCGCTGCTGGAGACCCTGGATACCGGTAAACCGATCCGCCACAGCCTGCGCGACGATATCCCCGGCGCCGCCCGCGCCATCCGCTGGTATGCGGAAGCTATCGACAAAGTGTATGGCGAAGTCGCGCCGACCGGCGCCGGTGAGCTGGCGATGATCGTCCGCGAGCCGGTGGGGGTCATTGCCGCCGTGGTCCCGTGGAACTTCCCGCTGCTGCTGGCCTGCTGGAAACTCGGCCCGGCGCTGGCCACCGGCAACAGCGTGATCCTGAAACCTTCAGAAAAATCTCCGCTTACCGCCCTGCGTCTTGCCGCCCTGGCGAAAGAGGCCGGGCTGCCGGACGGCGTACTGAACGTGATCAGCGGGTTTGGCCACGAAGCGGGCCAGGCTCTGTCGCTGCACCCGGACGTCGAGGTCATCACCTTTACCGGCTCCACCCGTACCGGCAAGCAGCTATTAAAAGATGCCGGCGACAGCAATATGAAACGCGTCTGGCTGGAAGCCGGCGGAAAAAGCGCCAACATCGTCTTTGCCGACTGTCCGGACCTGCAAACAGCGGTCAACGCCACCGCCGGCGGTATTTTCTATAACCAGGGCCAGGTGTGCATCGCCGGGACCCGCCTGCTGGTTGAAGACAGCATCGCCGATGAGTTTCTCCGCCGCCTGCAGGAACAGGCTCGCCACTGGCAGCCGGGCAACCCGCTCGACCCGAACACCACCATGGGTATGCTGATCGATAACACCCATGCCGACAGCGTGCACAGCTTTATTCGCGTCGGTGAAAGTCAAAGTACGCTGCTGGTCGACGGGCGAAAAAACCCGTGGCCGGCCGCCGTCGGCCCGACCATTTTCGTCGATGTCGATCCGGCCTCCGCCCTGAGCCGGGAAGAGATTTTCGGCCCGGTGCTGGTGGTTACCCGCTTCGCCTCAGAAGAGGAGGCCTTGCGGCTGGCCAACGACAGCCACTACGGCCTTGGCGCGGCGGTATGGACGCGCGACCTCTCCCGCGCCCACCGCATGAGCCGCCGCCTGAAAGCGGGCTCCGTCTTTGTAAACAACTATAACGATGGTGACATGACCGTCCCCTTTGGCGGCTATAAGCAAAGCGGCAACGGACGCGATAAGTCTCTGCACGCGCTGGAAAAATTCACCGAACTGAAAACGATCTGGATGACTCTGGAGTCTTAATCATGACCGAACATACCACCAGTTATTACGCCGCCAGCGCCAACAAATACGCCCACTTTCCGGCGCTGAATGAATCGATCAGCTGCGACGTCTGCATTGTCGGCGGCGGCTATACCGGCCTCTCCTCGGCGCTACATCTGGCCGAAATGGGCTACGATGTGGTGCTGCTGGAAGGGGCGCGCATTGGCTTCGGCGCCAGCGGACGCAACGGCGGCCAGCTGGTTAACTCCTACAGCCGCGATATCGACGTCATTGAAAAAACCTACGGCCCGGATGCGGCCAAAATGCTCGGCAGCATGATGTTCGAAGGCGGCGAGATCATCCGCGAACGCATCCAGCGCTATCAGATTCAGTGCGACTATCGCCCCGGCGGTCTGTTTGTCGCGCTGAACCACAAACAGCTGGAGACTCTGGAAGAGCAGAAGGCGAACTGGGAGCGCTACGGCAATAGCCAGCTGGAGCTGCTGGACGCCAGCGCCATTCGCCGCGAAGTGAACAGCGATCGCTATACCGGCGCCCTGCTCGATCGCAGCGGTGGCCATATTCATCCCCTGAATCTGGCCATCGGCGAGGCGGATGCCATCCGGCTGAACGGCGGCCGGGTTTACGAGCAGTCGCCGGTCACCCGGATTCAGCACACCAGCCCGGCGGTGGTCACCACCGCCCACGGTCAGGTGACCGCGCGCTACGTCATCGTCGCCGGTAATGCCTACCTGGGCGATAAAATCGAGCCGGAACTGGCAAAACGCAGCATGCCGTGCGGCACCCAGGTGGTGACCACCGAGCCGCTGTCCGCGGACGTGGCCCGCTCGCTGATCCCGCAAAACTACTGCGTGGAAGACTGTAACTACCTGCTGGACTACTACCGTCTGACCGGCGATAACCGCCTGCTGTACGGCGGCGGCGTGGTCTACGGCGCCCGCGATCCGGATGACGTCGAACGCCTGATTCTGCCAAAGCTGCTGAAGACTTTCCCGCAGCTGAAAGGGGTGAAAATCGATTATCGCTGGACCGGCAACTTCCTGCTGACGCTCTCAAGGATGCCGCAGTTCGGCCGCCTGGACAAAAACATCTATTACATGCAGGGCTACAGCGGCCACGGCGTGACCTGTACCCACCTCGCCGGCCGCCTGATTTCCGAGCTGCTGCGCGGTGACGCCGAGCGCTTCGACGCCTTTGCCAACCTGCCGCACTATCCGTTCCCGGGCGGCCGGAGCCTGCGTATTCCGTTTACCGCGATGGGCGCGGCGTACTACAGCTTGCGCGACCGTCTCGGGGTGTAAGTTTGCCCGCAGGTCCAGGTAATGATGTTTAACTAAGGGTATTAACCATGAGCAACAGCGAATTTCATCGACGTCGTCTTTCCGCCACCCCACGCGGGGTGGGCGTCATGTGTCAGTTCTTCGCCCGGTCCGCTGAAAATGCGACGCTGACCGATGTCGAAGGCCAGGAGTATATCGATTTTGCCGCCGGGATTGCGGTGCTCAATACCGGGCATCGCCACCCTGCGCTGGTCGCCGCGGTGCAGCAACAGCTGCAGCGCTTTACCCATACCGCCTATCAGATTGTCCCCTACGAGAGCTATGTTTCACTGGCTGAGAAGCTTAACGAACTGGCCCCGGTCACCGGCCCGGCGAAAACCGCCTTCTTTTCTACCGGCGCAGAAGCGGTAGAAAACGCAATTAAAATCGCCCGCGCCCACACCGGGCGCCCGGGGATTATCGCCTTTGGCGGCGGCTTCCACGGGCGCACCTATATGACCATGGCGCTGACCGGCAAAGTCGCGCCATATAAGCTGGGCTTTGGCCCCTTCCCGGGTTCCGTTTATCACGCGCCTTATCCCTCAGTTCAGCAGGGGATCGGCACCCAGGATGCAATTACCGCTATCGAACGCCTGTTTAAAGCCGATATTGCAGCCAGTCAGGTCGCCGCGATTATTTTTGAGCCGGTACAGGGCGAAGGCGGTTTTAACGTGGCGCCGCCTGAGCTGGTTGCCGCCATTCGCCGCATCTGCGATGAGCACGGGATTGTGATGATCGCCGATGAGGTACAAAGCGGATTTGCCCGTACCGGCAAACTCTTCGCCATGGACCATTATGCCGAGAGGCCGGATCTGCTGACGATGGCCAAAAGCCTGGCCGGTGGCATGCCGCTGTCCGGCGTGGTGGGCAACGCGCAGATCATGGATGCGCCCGCGCCGGGCGGCCTGGGCGGGACCTATGCCGGTAACCCGCTGGCGGTGGCCGCGGCCCACGCGGTGCTGGACATCATCGACCAGGAAGCGCTCTGCGCGCGCGCCCGGCGGCTGGGGAAGCGTTTAACCGCCGCCCTCAATGAGGCGAAGAGCGGGTGCCCGGGGCTGGCGGAAGTGCGCGGCGTGGGATCGATGATTGCCGCCGAGTTCGTTGACCCGGCGACCGGCGAACCTTGCCCAGCGCTGGCGCAGAAAATTCAGCAACGGGCGCTGGAACAGGGGTTGCTGCTGCTGACCTGCGGCCAGTACGGCAACGTGATTCGCTTCCTCTATCCGTTAACCATCCCCGATGCGCAGTTCGCCAGCGCGCTGACCATTTTGCAAAACGTCATCCGGGATTAACGCTCCCCGTGTCGCCGACGGCGCCTGCCCTCGGCGACGCGACCTTACCTGACGTCGCCGCTGGCAACACACTGCTGCGGATAGTGCTGCTGAAAGTAGTGACGTAAAAACTCCACCGTGGTTCGAATTTTCGCCGAGGTCGCCAGCCGCGAGACATATACCGCCCAGATGTTAGCCGGTTGATAATACTCTGGCAGCAGATGCACCAGATGCCCGCTGGCAATATTCTCACTCACGTCCCACCACGATCGCAAAGAGATGCCCTGCCCATCCAGACACCACTGATGCACGATCTCCCCGTGGTTAGAGGAGAGCGGGCCGGTCACCTTGATGGCCTGTTCTCCCTCCTTCCCATGCAGTTGCCACACGCCAAAGGGCCGATCGCGCTCTTTAATCACCAGACAGGGCAAGGTCGCCAGATCGCTGAGCTGCCTGGGCTGCGGATAGCGGGCCAGAAACGCCGGCGAAGCGCAGAGAATCCGCTGGTTGGTCGCCAGTTTGCGGGCAATCAGATTAGGGGCAATATCATCACCGACGCGAATATCGAGATCGACGCCTTCGTTCACCAAATCCACCAGCCGGTCTGCGACATCGAAACGCAGCTCCAGCTGAGGATACTGACGGGCCAGCGCCGACAGCGCGGGGGCGACCACCCGGCGGCCGAAGCCAAAACTGCTGATAATCCGCAGCGTACCCTGCGGCACCTGGCGTACATCGGACAGTTCATCCATCATCTGGTCCACATCCTGCAAAATACGCTGCGCCCATTCATAGATGCGCTCCCCCTCCTCGGTAATGGTCACCCGCCGGGTGGTGCGATGCAGCAATACCACATTCAGCGTCTGCTCCAGCAACGCAATGCGTTTACTGACGAAGGCGGGAGAAACGCCGAGCTCTTCGGCGACGGAGGCAAATCCGGCGCGACGGGCAACCCGCATAAACACGCGTAAATCATTTAGCAGCGGCAGATTGTTCATGATCTGTGTTTTATGTTTCACCAGTTAGCATGATTAATTATGAAGCAGTCAATTATAGGATAAGGGGGAAGTCAATTTTGATGGTTGATAAGTGAGAACCGGTATGAAGAAAACCTGTCGTATTGCCGCCATCCCCGGAGACGGGATTGGTCAAGAAGTGCTTCCTGAGGGCATTCGCGTATTACAAGCCGCGGCGCAACGTTGGGATCTGGCATTAAGCTTTGAGCAGATTGAATGGGCCAGCTGCGACTATTATGCCCGCCACGGCAAAATGATGCCCGACGACTGGCATCAACAGCTTAAAACCTTTGATGCTCTCTATTTCGGCGCCGTCGGCTGGCCCGACACCGTGCCGGATCACGTCTCCCTGTGGGGGTCGCTGCTCAAATTTCGCCGCGAGTTCGATCAGTACGTCAACCTGCGTCCGGTGCGCCTGTTTCCCGGCGTCCCCTGCCCGCTGGCGGGTAAACAGGCCGGGGATATTGATTTCTATGTCGTTCGTGAAAATACCGAAGGCGAATACTCTTCCCTCGGCGGTCGCGTCAACCCCGGCACCGAGCATGAACTGGTGATTCAGGAGTCGGTCTTCACCCGCCGCGGCGTAGACCGGATCCTGCGTTACGCCTTTGAACTGGCGCAGAGCCGCCCGCGTAAAACGCTGACCTCGGCCACCAAATCCAACGGCCTGGCGATCAGCATGCCCTACTGGGATGAGCGGGTGGAGGCCATGGCCCGCCATTATCCCGATATTCACTGGGACAAGCAGCATATCGATATCCTGTGCGCCCGTTTCGTCCTGCAGCCGGAACGCTTCGACGTGGTGGTCGGCTCAAACCTGTTCGGCGATATTCTGTCCGACCTCGGCCCGGCCTGCACCGGCACCATCGGTATCGCCCCTTCGGCAAACCTGAACCCCGAGCGCACCTTCCCGTCGCTGTTCGAGCCGGTACACGGCTCAGCGCCGGATATCTATGGTAAAAACATCGCCAACCCGATTGCCACCATCTGGGCTGGCGCGATGATGCTCGATTTCCTCGGCGCGGGCGACGCGCGCTACCAGGCGGCGCATAACGGCATTCTGGCGGCCATTGAGCAGGTTATCGCCCGCGGCCCGAAAACGCCGGATATGAAAGGGGATGCCTCTACCCGGCAGGTCAGCGAAGCCATTTGCCAGGCGATTCTGCAATAACCTACATCCCCGGTGGCGCCGCGCCGCCGGGGGGAACTATAGCTCCAGCTCATGCTGCAATAACGTGGCGATAGCCTCGCTGCTGTCGGCGGTTACCAGGGCACGGCGAAACGCTTCATGCATAATGCGCCGCGCCAGACGCGAGAAGATGCGCATATGCTGATCCCCGGCCGCGTGCTTGTTCAGCGTGAGCATGATCACAAATTGTGCCTCATCATCGCCCCATGCCACCGGCTGGGCGAGGCGCGCCACGCTGATGGTCGACTGCTCAATATGCTCTGATTTACTGTGCGGTATCGCAAAGCTGAAGCCTAACCCGGTGGAGAACACCGCCTCGCGGGCCCACAGATCGGCCTCCAGCTTACGCGGATAGCGGCAACGCCCCGCCAGCAGCAGATTGTCGGTCATGCCTTTCATCACCTCCTCTTTACTGCGCCAGTCGCTGTTCAGGGTGATGCACTGCGCGGTAATCAGCGGCGCATCCTGCTGAGTCATACGGAAGCGGGCGAGTAAATGTTCCACCTCCAGCGAGGTGCGACACTGCATGGCCTGGTTTAGCAGCTGGCGACAGGCCCGGCTGTCCAGCTGAGCCAGACGGGCTTTCGTGGCCGGTATCGACGGCGCGCTCATGCTCAGCTCGTCCAGCCCCAGTCCGACCAACAGCGGCAGGACCGAACCTTTCGCCCCCAGCTCGCCGCACAGGCCAATCCACTTACCCTGGCGATGCACCGCCTGTACGGCATAGTCCAGCGCGCGCAGAAATGCCGGGTTCAGGCTATTGTAGTGGCGGGTCACCTTGCTGTTATCGCGATCCACCGCCAGCAGATATTGCGTCAGGTCGTTGCTACCGATACTAAAAAAATCAATTTTTTCACAACACTGGTCGATGATAAACATCACCGAGGGCACTTCCAGCATGATGCCGAACGGGATCTTCTCATCAAACGGGATATGCTCATCGCGCAGCGATTGCCTGGCGTCGGCCAGTTGGTCTTTCACCCACAGAATCTCTTCCATCGAGGAGATCATCGGGATCATAATTTTCAGCGAGCCGTGCGCCGAGGCGCGCAGAATGGCCCTGAGCTGGGTGCGGAACAGCGCCTGATACTCTTCGTAAATACGCACCGCGCGATAGCCGAGGAAGGGATTGTTTTCCACCGGAATGTTAAGATACGCCACCGGCTTATCTCCTCCGATGTCCATGGTGCGGATGATGATACTGCGGCCGTTAGCCGGCTCCAGCGCCTGGCAGAAAATGTTATACAGTTCGTCCTCTGACGGCGCGTTGGGGCGGTCCATATACAGCATTTCGGTGCGGAACAGCCCTATCGCCTGCGCCCCGTTGTCAAAGGCCGCGGCGGCTTCAACGGAGTGGGCGATATTCGCCGCCACTTCCAGCCGCATGCCATCTTTGCTGAGCCCTTCTTTATCCAGCCACGCCTGCTGCTGGCTGCGAATTTGCGCCGCAACCCAGGCTTCCTGACGATAGTAGCGCGTGAGCGCCTCATCCGGATTGACCGCCACCAGCCCGGCATTGCCGTCGATATACACCGGCTGGCCGACCCACGGCTGCAGCGCCGCCATCTCAACGCCAACCAGTGTTGGAATATTAAACGAACGCGCCAGAATCACCGTATGCGAGGTAGTCCCTCCGCAGCACAGCAGCAGCCCTTTCAGCAGCGTTTTATCCAGCTCAAGAAACTGACCCGGCGTGAGCTCGTCGGCAAGGCAAATAGCGGGCTCAGTCAGCTGACCCGGTGCCGGGAAGCGGGACTCGCCATAAATATGCTGCAGCAGCTGGAAACAGATATCGCGCACGTCCAGCACGCGCTCCTGTAAATAGCGGTTGCCGGAGTCGCGGAACTGCGCGCAGAAATGTTCGCCGCTGGCGACGATCGCCTGCGCGCAGCTCAGGCCGGTCAGCAACCCGCCGAGCAGATGCTGACGCAGGGAAGCATCCGTCGCCAGCGAGCGATGCGCATCAAGAATGGCGCTGGCGGTTCCGTCGTTATCCAGCAATCGCAGTTCAATATTTTTGACCAGCAGCTGCAGGCCTTTATCCAGCTGCGCCTGCTCCTGCTCAATATTCCCGGCAGCGGGCAGCGTTCCTGAGTCGCGCAGATCAAACGCTTTCAGATGGGTCAGCGTGCCGCCCGCGCTGCCGGCGCACACCGGCAGCGCATGAAATAAGGTCGGGTTGAGACGGGATAGCGATTCAGGTATCGGCTGAATATCCATGCTGTCCCCCGCCGGCAACGGCGCGTCGCAGTAGGGAAATTGCTCCTGCATAAATGCCGACAGCGTAGTAAAGGCCTGCTGTTCATCGTCACCGCTGATAATTAACTGACATTCATCACCTTTAATGGTGTTGGTGCCGATAATCGCCAACGCGCTTTTGGCATTGCCGCGGAGATCGCTGCGGCGGTTCAACCACTCAACAGAAGATGAAAATGTATTACACAACGTTTCCACCAGACTGGCCGGGCGGGCGTGTACGCCATTGGGCAAATCGCATATGAAGTTAATGACCTGAGCCATCGCCTCTCTCCTGAGCAATAGGTTAATGACTCAAAAGTAATGAAAGCGCGTCGCCGGGACTACGCGAAAAAACACTCAATTACTGGATAATTGTACACAGCGCTCTTTTTTTCGTTCCGCGTCACAAATCGGGCATTCTGCCGCAACTATCACCCGACAACATGAAGATTTGAGGTGGATCGCAATTTCATTCGCATCTTACAAATATCCAGTAAATGCACTTTTTCTCTACTATTTTCTCCGCCGCCGTTTTCCTACTGTTGAGGCATCAATACTGTCACGAGCGATATCCCGCTCAGGAGCAAGCAATGAACGAACTGGTGCAAATACTAAAAAATACACGCCAGCATCTCATGACCGGCGTCTCACACATGATTCCCTTTGTTGTCTCCGGCGGGATCCTGCTCGCGGTCTCCGTGATGTTATACGGCAAGGGTGCCGTCCCCGACGCCGCAACCGATCCCAACCTGAAAAAACTGTTTGATATTGGCGTCGCCGGCCTGACGCTGATGGTGCCTTTTCTGGCGGCCTATATCGGCTATTCCATTTCCGACCGCGCGGCGCTGGCCCCATGCGCCATTGGCGCATGGGTTGGCAACAGCTTTGGCGCCGGTTTTTTCGGCGCCCTGATTGCCGGGATGATCGGCGGGCTGGTGGTCTATTACCTGAAGAAGATCCCGGTGCATAAAGTGCTGCGCTCCGTGATGCCAATTTTTGTCATCCCGATCGTCGGCACCTTCATTACCGCCGGGATCATGATGTGGGGTCTGGGTGAACCCATCGGCGCGCTAACCGTCAGTCTGACCAGCTGGTTGCAGGGAATGCGCGAGGGCAGCATCGTGCTACTCGCCATCATCATGGGCCTGATGCTGGCCTTCGACATGGGTGGCCCGGTCAATAAAGTGGCCTACGCCTTCATGCTGATTTGCGTTTCGCAAGGGGTCTATAGCGTGGTCGCCATCGCGGCGGTCGGTATCGCCGTCCCGCCGCTGGGCATAGGCCTGGCGACCCTGATTGGCCGCAAATACTTCACCCCGGAGGAGCGTGAAACGGGGAAAGCCGCGCTGGTGATGGGCTGCGTCGGCGTCTCCGAGGGGGCGATCCCCTTCGCCGCCGCCGATCCGCTGCGCGTTATCCCGTCAATCATGATCGGCGCCGCCAGCGGCTGTGCAGCGACCGCTCTGCTTGGCGTTCAGTGTTACGCCGGCTGGGGCGGACTGATTGTCCTGCCGGTCGTCGAGGGGAAAGGCGGGTTTATCGTTGGCCTGCTGGTCGGGGCATTTGTCAGCGCCGCCAGCGTCATCATGCTCAAAGCGCTGACTAAAAAGAAAGCGTCAGAAGCCAGGGCCGACGACGAGCTGGATCTGGATTTCGAAATTAACTGAAACGCTGGAAGGAAAATTCTATGACTAAAATCATCGCCGTTACCGCATGCCCGTCGGGCGTTGCCCACACCTATATGGCCGCTGAAGCGCTGGAAAGCGCCGCCAAAGCCAAAGGCTGGCAGGTCAAAGTCGAGACCCAGGGCTCCATCGGCATTGAGAACGAACTGTCGGCGGACGATGTCGCCAGCGCCGATATGGTTATCCTGACCAAAGATATCGGTATCAAGTTCGAAGAACGTTTCGCCGGTAAAACCATCGTCCGCGTCAATATCAGCGATGCGGTGAAACGCGCCGACGCCATCATGAACAAAATCGATAGCCACCTTGCACAGAAGGCCTGAATAACGCGCGGCGAAGCTGCGCAAGACTCAGCGCCTGGCTCAGCAGGCGCCATCATCGCATGGGCCAATTAGCCTGCTGAGAGAGGCGCTTACATGGAGTGAGTCATGACCAATCGCACCCAACGTTTAATAGACAGCCTGTTTGCCCAACCCCGGGAAATCTCTCTTGAGCGCGCCCTGCTATACACCGCAAGTCATAAACAGACCGGGGGCGAGCCGGTGATGCTTCGCCGGGCGAAGGCCACCGCGTGGATCCTTGACCATGTCCAGATTTCAATACGTGACGACGAACTGATAGCCGGAAACCGCACCATCAAACCGCGCGCCGGGATCGTCTCGCCGGAGATGGATCCTTACTGGTTACTCAACGAGCTGGAGCAGTTCCCGACCCGGGCCCAGGATCGCTTCGCCATCAGCGCAGAGGATAAGCGCATTTATCGTGAAGAGCTGTTCCCCTACTGGGAACAACGCTCGATGAAAGACGTTATTAATGGCCGGATGACCGCCGAAGTGACAGAGGCGGTAAGCACGCAGATTTTCAGCATCAACCAAACCGACAAGGGCCAGGGCCATATCATTATTGATTATCCCCGGCTGTTAAATAAGGGGCTGGCGGCGCTGGTGACGGAAATGCAAACCCTGACCCGCCGGCATCCGCAGAACCACTTTTATCAGGCGGCGCTGATCGTGCTAGAAGCTTCGCAGCGCCATATGCTGCGCTACGCCACGCTTGCCGACGAGATGGCCCGCGGCTGCGATAATTCGCAGCGCCGCCGGGAGCTGGAGACGATCGCCGACATTTCGCGCCATAATGCGGTACATCGCCCGGAAGATTTCTGGCAGGCCTGCCAGCTGTTCTGGTACATGAACATCATTTTGCAATACGAGTCCAACGCCAGCTCTATTTCACTGGGGCGTTTTGATCAATATATGCTGCCGTTCTACCAGACGTCGCTAAATCGCGGACAGGATCCCGCGTTCCTGAAAGCGCTGCTCGAATCGCTGTGGGTCAAATGCAACGATATCGTTCTGCTGCGCTCATCCAGCAGCGCCCGCTATTTTGCCGGGTTCCCGACCGGCTATACCGCGCTGCTCGGCGGCCTGAGCGAAACCGGGCGCAGCGCGGTCAACGTGCTTTCCTTCCTCGCGCTCGACGCCTATCAGAACGTCAGGCTGCCGCAGCCTAACCTCGGGGTTCGGGTCAATGAACTGATCGACCGCCCGTTCCTGCACAAAACGGCGGAAACGATCCGTTTAGGCACCGGGATCCCGCAAATTTTCAACGATGAAGTGGTCATCCCGGCATTTCTTAATCGCGGCGTCTCGCTGGAAGATGCGCGAGATTATGCCGTCGTGGGCTGCGTCGAACTCTCCATCCCCGGGCGCACCTACGGCCTGCATGATATTGCGATGTTCAACCTGCTGAAGGTGATGGAGATCGTGATGCTGGAAAATGAAGGCAATGCCGATATCAGCTGGCAAGGGTTGCTTGGGCAGATCCGCGCTAAAATTCGCTATTACATCAAGCTGATGGTCGAAGGCAGCAATATTTGCGATCTCGGCCACCGGGACCAGGCGCCGGTTCCCCTGCTCTCCTCATTTGTGCGGGACTGCGTTCAGCACGGCAAAGATATCACCGAAGGCGGCGCACGCTACAATTTCTCCGGCGTTCAGGGAATCGGCATCGCCAACCTCAGCGATTCGCTGCATGCGCTGAAAGGGATGGTTTTTGACCAGCAACGCCTTAGCTTCGATGAACTGCTCCAGGTCCTCAAAGCCAATTTTCAGACGCCGGAAGGTGAAAAAATTCGCGCCCGTCTGATTCATCGTTTTGAGAAATATGGCAATGATATCGATAAAGTCGACAATATCAGCGCCGACCTGCTGCGGTTTTACTGCAAAGAGGTTGAACAGTACCGCAACCCGCGCGGCGGACATTTCACTCCGGGGTCGTACACCGTATCGGCGCACGTACCGCTGGGCTCCGTTGTCGGGGCCACGCCGGATGGCCGTCTGGCCGGCGAGCAGCTTGCCGACGGTGGGCTGTCGCCGATGGTCGGCCAGGACTCTCAGGGGCCAACGGCGGTACTGAAATCGGTCAGCAAGCTGGATAACTACCTGCTCTCCAACGGCACGCTGCTCAACGTGAAGTTCACTCCCGCGACCCTGAGCGGGGATGGCGGGCTGCATAAGCTGGCGGATTTTTTACAGGCCTTCACCAAGCTGAAGCTTCAGCACATTCAGTTTAACGTGGTCAATGCCGACACCTTGCGCGAAGCGCAGCGGCGTCCGCAGGATTTCGCCGGACTGGTGGTACGCGTCGCGGGCTACAGCGCCTTCTTTGTCGAGCTATCAAAGGAGATTCAGGATGACATTATCCACCGCACCACGCATCAGCTGTGAGGTTATGGATACGCGCGCCGACAGGGCGCGCATTTTCAATATCCAGCGCTACTCTCTGAACGATGGTCAGGGGATCAGAACCGTCATTTTTTTTAAAGGCTGCCCGCATACCTGCCCGTGGTGCGCCAATCCGGAATCTATTTCAGCAAAAATCGAAACCGTGCGGCGGGAAAGCACATGCCTGCACTGCGCGCGTTGCCAGCAAGACATGGATGAGTGCCCCTCCGGCGCGTGGCAGCAGATTGGTCGCGATGTCACCCACGCAGCGTTACTCGAAGAAGTGCTAAAAGATGAGATCTTCTTCCGCACCTCCGGCGGCGGCGTCACCCTCTCGGGCGGCGAGGTGTTAATGCAGGCCGGATTCGCCAGCCGCTTTCTGCACACCTTGCGGCAGTGGGGGATCAGCACGGCGATAGAAACCGCGGGTGACGCGGCCTTCAGCCGCGTTTACGCGCTTGCACGCGAGTGCGATGAAGTGCTGTTTGACCTGAAAATCATCGACCCGGAGCAGGCCCGGGCACGGCTATCGATGGACAGCGCGCGCGTTTTAGCCAACTTCAGCCAACTGGCGGCGGCCGGTGTTCGCGTTATCCCCAGAGTGCCGTTAATTCCCGGGTTTACCCTGAGCGAAGAGAATTTCAACAATATTCTGACCTTCCTGGCGCCGTTTAAACTGCCCGACATTCACCTGCTGCCGTTCCATCAGTATGGCGAACCGAAATATCAGCTGCTGGGCAAAACGTGGGCGATGGCGAAGATAAGTCCGCCGTCGGCGTCAGAGATAGCGGTGTTTAAAACCATGGCCGAACAAGCCGGTTTTCGCGTAACCGTCGGTGGTTAATATCCGGAGGATGCTATGGAACTCAAGATTGTCGCCGTCACCGCCTGCGTAAGCGGCGTGGCCCATACCTATATGGCGGCGGAACGTCTGGAAAAGTTGGCTCACCATGAGAAATGGCAGATCAAAATCGAGACTCAGGGCGCGTTAGGCATTGAGCATAAAATTACGCCCGACGATATTGCCCATGCCGATGTCGTCCTGCTGGTCACCGATATTGAAATCGACGACGGCCAGCGGTTTTGCGGCGTCCGAACGGTGAAAACCAGCATCAAAACGTTTTTGCTCCAGCCGCAGCACATCGTGGAGGCGATTAAACAGGTGATGAAAAAGCCGGTGGTCAGCGTCGATATCCCCTGATTGAGCACCGGCTGAGCCAGGCTGGTTTACCTGAACCAGCCTGGCCTTTTGCCGATTCACTCGACATCAAGCAACCATTTTTGCGCAGGCGTCAGGCGGCTTGCGGTTTCCGGCCTAATCCAGCGCTGTTGATCCTGCTGGGCAGTATCCTGTCTGTCGATATATAAACCATGCAGCACGCGCCTTCTGCTGCCGATTCTGTTGCAGGTCCCGCCGTGCCAGGTATGGGCGTTATAAATCATCACGCTGCCCGCCGGGGCGGCAAACACCACTTCATCAGGATGCGCCAGTTCCGGGTCGTCCAGCACATCTTCCGGCAGTTCCGGGCGCAGGTGCGTCCCGGGGATGATCCGCGGCGCGCCATTTTCGGCGCTGAGATCATCAATAGCCCAGATGGTATTCACCAGATGCACTTTCGGAAAATCCGGGCGCGGCTTTTTCCAGTCCGCATGCAGCGGCTGGTGACCACCGTTAACCAGCGCTTCTCGCGCATTGAGACTCGAGACTTTAAAGTCTCCCTGGAACACATAGCGACAGGCCGAAAGCACCAGCGGGTGGGACCATACTTTCTCCCAGATAGCCCCTTTGTTAATCAGATTGGCAATACGCGTCGCCGTGGCCTCCTGATGGTGTTCGATGGCCAGATTATCCCCCTCTCGCTCGACGATAGCGTCGATAAGGTCGCGCATCGCTGCCAGCCATTCCGGGTCAGCGACATGCGGCACAACGGTATATCCGAGGGTATCCAGCTCGTGTTTCATCTTTGTGGATAGCGCGATATTGGCGCCGAGCGCATCGAGATAAACGGCAGATTGTGGTTCCATAGTTATTTTCCTTAACCTTTCGATAACACGAAATAAACTCTAAACGTCGGCCAGGGGAAATACATGAGGCGATTCCTACGAAAAACTGGACATCCGTACGCGGGAGAGCAAAGTGTGACTACCATCAAATTCTACCGCTCGCCTGCCGGATGCGGGCTAATCCGCTCCGCGTAAAGCGATCCATAAGAGGTTAGCCGTTATAAAATAGATTATAATCAACAGGATAATAGTTCTTATTCGGGGTTATGGGATGATTGAAGATCTGCCGGACATATTGAATCGCCTGGTCCATCAGAAAGAGAAACTGCAGGTCCGATTCCCTGAGCCGGATATTTCCGTCCCGGAGCTGGCTTACAAGGTCCCTTTTCCGCGTCTGGAGATCGTGCTCGAAGGCGAGCTGCGGGAGCACGGTTTACCGTTGTCCGATGCGCTGCTGTCCACCTCGCAGGTGCTGTATGTACAGGCGGGAAAATGGACGCTACCGCAGTGGACCGGCCCGGCCTCAACGTTGAGTATCTTATTCGGCAGGCAAAAGCTGGGGTTCTGTATCCAGCGCTGGGATGGCAAGCAGCTGCGTACCGGGAAGCAAAACGTCGCCCGTCTTGGCCCCCGCGTCGGCTCCTATCTGCTGCTGGCCCTGAATGAAATCTGCCTGCAGCCGGACCCGGTCACCGCCAGGCTGGTGGTGTCGGCTTTGCTTAGCCACTGCCTGGAGCAGCTGGTGGGACTTGAAATGCGGGTCAGCCGCAGTCGCGATCTGTTTATGGCGGTGCAGGATTATCTCGAGGAGAATCTCCGCCAGCCGCTCACCCGCGAATCGGTAGCGAAGCGCTTTCACATCACGCCGAATTATCTCTCGCATATTTTCCAGAAATCAGGTTCCGTCGGCTTTAATGAATACCTGACCAGCGTCCGCCTCGAGCAGGCCAAGAAGCTATTGCGCGGCTATGACTTAAAGGTCAAAGAGATCGCCCACAACTGCGGGTTTGTCGACAGCAACTATTTTTGCCGGGTATTTAAGCGTTACACCGAGCGCTCGCCTTCCGAATATCGCCGTCACTGCCGCAGCGCGCAGCAGGGATAGTTCCGAGGCCCATACCGCCCGCGGCCGCTCTGCCTGGCGGCGTTCAGCGCCCGATCGACTTTCTTGATCAAAGCGTCCTGAGGCTCATCGTTCAACGATTGAGAACGCGCGTCGACGTACGGCACGTTAATGCGGCAACAACCACAAAGTTTCAAAAAGTAGCATAGTCGCCTGCCGATGCCCGGCGAATAAAAACGATAATGTTCTGAGGGTTAAATAATAATGCGGAGAGAACTTAACGGCGTCACGGATCGCTGACCACAAGAATAGACTGACCCCGCGGAATAATTCCAACGGGCTCCCCATCCATGGCGACGAAGTCAGTGGCGCGGCTGGCAGCCCCACCATCCCGGCGGGGTTTATCTTGCGCCGCGCCAACGGATTACTCGCTGTCCGCCAGCGTCTGCACCGCCCGGCCGAATGCCGCAATCGCCAGCCCAACATCAGCGGCGGTTACCGACTCCGCCGGATGGTGGCTGACGCCGCCTTTACAGCGCACGAACAGCATACCGACCGGCCAACGTTCGGCGATGGCGATGGCATCATGCCCTGCGCCGCTCGGCAGCGACAGAGACGCTCCCTGCACGTCGCGTACCGCCTGCGTTAACACCGCCTGTAAGGTCGAATCGCAGGCGGTGGCCGCAATGCGGTAGAACTCTTCCGCCCCGAACTGCAGGTGACGACGCGCGGCAATCTCTCGCGCCCCCGCCAGCAGCGAGCTCAGAAGCGTGTCCAGCGGCCGATCGTGCGGGCCGCGAATATCCAGCGTCAGCGCCACTTCGCCAGGGATAACGTTGACCGCCGCGGGCGAACAGCGCAGCGTGCCGACGGTGGCAACCAGGTTGCCGCCCTGCTGGCGGGTGCTCGTTTCAATGAGCATCATCCACTCGGCAGCAGCGGCCAGCGCATCGCGGCGATGGCTCATCGGCACCGTCCCCGCGTGCCCCGCCTCGCCGGTAAAGCGGCAGTTCAGGCGACGCGCGCCGTTGATGGCCTCCACCACGCCCAGCGCCAGCCCTTCCCGCTCAAGGCACGGACCCTGCTCAATGTGCAGCTCCAGATAGGCGGCAATATCCGCTACCGGGCGCGCCGCCAGGCCAATACGGGCCGGGTCGAGCCCGGCGTTGACCATCGCCTGCGCCACGCTGATGCCATCCCCATCGGTCTGCGCCAGCCAGCCCTCCGGCCAGCTTCCCGTCAGGCCGCGGCTGCCGAGCAGCGTAATCCCGAAACGGGTCCCCTCTTCATCGCCGAAACCGACAATTTCAATGGCTTTCGCCAGACGGCGACCCTGGCGATGGAGGTGATGCACCACTTCAATGGCCGTCAGGACGCCGAGCATGCCGTCATATCGCCCGGCGTTGCGCACCGTGTCCAGGTGAGAGCCGAGTAAAATGGCCGCCGCCCCCTCCTGCTGCCCTTCATAGCGCCCGCAAATATTGCCGACGCTATCCTGCCAGACGGTCATGCCCGCCTGCATCATCCAGCGGGCCACCCGCTGATTGGCCTGCAGATGCTGCGGTGAAAGATAGACCCGGGTCAGCCCCTCCGGGGTTTCGCTGATCGATGCCAGCTCATCGGCGCGGGCCATTACCCGTGCCGCGGCCTCCGAACTCTCCGCCTGCTGGCGTGCTGGTTGGCTCATAGCGGGCTCTCGCTGCGATAATGGTCCCACGCCGCCTGCATGGCCGCGCCCTGGGTGGTGGTGAACTTCAGATAGTTGAGCACCGACTCCAGCGCGCTGAGCGTGGTCATCACACAATCTTTACGCGCGTTGTAGCCCATGGTGCCGATACGCCACACTTTGCCATGCAGCGGGCCGAAGGAGGTACCGATCTCAATCCCAAAATCTTCCAGCATCAGCTTCCGCACCTGGTCGCCGTTGACCCCCTGCGGAATCACCACCCCCAGCACGTTGTTCATCTTATGTTTCAGGTCGCCGAAGGTTTCCAGCCCCATCGCCTGGATCCCTTTGACCAACGCATCGCCATGCAGCTTATGTCGGGCGATGCCGTTATCCAGCCCTTCCTGCAGAATCAGCCGGGCGCATTCGCGGGCGGCAAACAGCGCGGAAGTGGCTTCGGTATGGTGGTTCAGGCGCTCCGGCCCCCAGTAATCCATCACCATGCCGAGGTCGAAGTAGTTGGAGTAAACCATCTCATCGACGCCATCGAGATGGGCGTCGGTACGAATGCCCTCCTCCACGCATTTGCGGCGGCGAATCACCTCCTCCATGCGCGCGCTGAGGGTAATCGGCGAGGTGCCGGACGGGCCGCCGAGGCATTTCTGCATCCCGGCGGATACCGCATCCAGACCCCACGCGTCGGTCTCCAGGGCGTTGCCGCCCAGCGACGCGGTGGCGTCGGTGTAGAACAGCACGTCGTAACGGCGGCAGATCTCTCCCAGCTCCGCCAGCGGCTGGAGCATGGTGGTCGAGGTATCGCCCTGCACCGTCAGCAGCAGACGCGGGCGCACGCGCCTGATCGCCTCTTCAACCTGGTCGGGGGTGAAGACTTCGCCCCACGGCACCTCAATGGTATGGACCTCCGCCCGGCAGCGGCGGGCGATTTCACATAGCAGATGACCAAAGCGGCCAAATACCGGCACCAGCACTTTGTCGCCGGGGCGAATTGACGAAATCAGGATCGCCTCGATCCCGGCGCGCGAGGTGCCGTCCACCAGCATCGTCCAGCGGTTATCGGTCCGAAACACGCCGCGATAAAGGGCCATCACTTCATTCATATAGTGGGTCATCGCCGGGTCATACTGGCCAATCAGCTGGCTCGACATGGCGCGCAGCACGCGCGGATCGGCGTTAATCGGCCCCGGTCCCATCAGCAGACGCTGCGGCGGATTGATTTGCGAAAATTGAGCGATATCCATCTTAGATTCCTTTGATTAATTCAGGCCGCGCACGGATGAGATAAACTGCTTCAGTTCGTTAGTCTGCGGGTTGGCAAACAGCGTTTTGCTGTCGCCCTGTTCCCAGACCCGCCCCTGATGCATAAACACCACCCGGTCGCCCACTTCACGGGCAAAATTCATTTCATGGGTGACGAGGATCAGCGTCATCCCCTCCGCCGCCAGCTGCTCCAGCACCTTGAGCACTTCGCCCACCAGTTCAGGATCCAGCGCCGAGGTAATCTCGTCACAGAGTAAGACTTTTGGCGACATCGCCAGCGCGCGGGCAATCGCCACCCGCTGCTGCTGGCCGCCGGAGAGGCTGGAGGGATAGTAGTCCAGGCGGTCGCCCAGCCCCACCTTCTCCAGCATGCGCCGGGCGAGATCGCGACATTCCGCGGCGCTTTTTTTCAGCACCCGCCGCGGCGCCAGCATCACATTCTCCAGCGCGGTCATGTGCGGAAACAGATTAAAATTCTGGAACACCATCCCGATGGAGCGGCTGATTTCCCGCGCCTGTGAATCACGATCGGTAATGGTCATTCCGCCCAGCTTAATGCTGCCTTCCTGGTACCCTTCCAGCCCGTTGATGCAGCGCAGCAGCGTACTTTTCCCCGAGCCGCTACGACCGATAATCGAGATGACCTCGCCCATATCGATATCCAGATCGACCCCTTTGAGCACGTGGTTATCCCCGTAGTACTTCTGCATCTGATTAATGGTGATGAGAGGCATTGAATTTATTCTCCAGATAGCGGCTGTAGCGGGACAGCGGGTAGCACAGAATGAAGTAGCCCAGCGCCACCAGCGCAAAGACTTTAAATGGCTGATAGGTCACGTTGGTGAGCATCGTTCCGGCCTTGGTCAGCTCGACAAAGCCGATAATCGAGGCCAGCGCGGTGCCTTTCACCACCTGGACGGCAAAACCGACGGTCGGGGCGATGGCGATGCGCAGCGCCTGCGGCGCCACCACGCGATACAGGGTCTGGGCGAAACTGAGCCCCAGACAGCGCGAGGCTTCCCACTGCCCTTTCGGCAACGCGCGGATGCTGCCGAACCAGATATCGAGTAAAAAGGCGCTGGTGTAGAAGGTCAGCGCCAGCGACGCGGCGGTCCACGGCGAGACGTCAATGCCGAACAGCGCCACGCCGAAGAAGGCGAGAAACAGCTGCATCAGCAGCGGCGTGCCCTGAAACAGCTCGATATAGCCGCGAATCAGGCGCTTAACCTGCCGTCCGCCGGTGAGGCGCAGCAGCAGCAGCGGCAACGTCACCAGCGCGCCGCCGATAAACGCCACCAGCGACAGCAGCACCGTCCAGCGCCCGGCCAGCAGCAGGTTACGGACGATGTCCCAATCGGTAAAGGTGGTGATCATGCCTGGACCCTCAGCCATTTCCGTCCTGCCGCCATCAGCAGCTGACGCATTGTTATCGAAAGCACTAAATAGATCCCCGTCGTCACCAGATAGACCTCAAAGCTCAGAAACGTCCGCGACTGGATCAGGTTGGCGGCAAAGGTCAGCTCTTCATAAGAAACCTGCGACACCACCGACGACCCCAGCATCACGATAATGCACTGGCTCACCAGCGCCGGGTAAATCCGCTGCAGCGCCGGCGGCAGCACCACCTGAATAAAGGTCTGCGTGCGGCTGAGCCCCAGTACGCGGCCGGCTTCCCACTGGCCTTTTGGCGTCACCTGGATCCCGGCGCGAACGATCTCGGTGCTGTAGGCGCCAAGGTTCACCACCATCGCCAGCAGCGCGGCTTCGCCCGCCGTCATCTTCAGCCCCAGGTTAGGCAGACCGAAGACGATGAAAAACAGCTGAACCACAAACGGCGTATTGCGGATAAGCTCCACGTAGCCGCCCCACAGACGGCTGAACCAGGTGGCGCGCCCGCTACGAATAGCGGCGCCGAAGATGCCGATAGCCAGGCCGCCGACCGTCGCCAGCACCGTCAGCTGAATGGTCACCCACAGCCCCGCCAGCAGCTCCGGCCAGTGCGGCCAAAGCTCAGAAAAATGAAGTTGTTCCGTCATTCGCAGGCCTTATTCGGCAAAGTCTGCGGGCAACGGCGCTTTCAGCCACTGCCGGGACAAATTGTTCAGGGTGCCGTCTTTAATTCCCTGCTCGATCAGCGCATCGACTTTCGTTTTCAGCGCCGGCTCATTTTTCTTCAGGCCGATCACGCACGGCGAATCTTTCAGCATAAAGCTCGGTACCGGCGCTTTAGCCGGGTTTTGCCGGGAAATCGCCGCCACCACCAGGTTACCGGTCGCCACGTACTGCACCTGGCCTGACAGATAAGCCGACAGCGTGGTGTTGTTGTCTTCATAGCGTTTAATCTGCGCCTCTTTCGGCGCAATGCTGGTCAGCACCATATCTTCCACCGCGCCACGGGTGACGCCGACGGTTTTGCCGCCGAGCGCCGCCGCATCTTTCAGCTCTTCCCCTTTCGGGCCGAATACGCCAAGGAAGAACGGCGCATAGGGGCGGCTAAAATCAATGACCTTCTCGCGTTCCGCATTTTTGCCGAGGCTGGAGATCACCAGATCCACTTTATCGGTTTGCAGGTAAGGCACCCGGTTGGCGCTGGTCACCGGCACCAGCTGCAGCTTGAGCTTCATCTGTTTGGCGAGATAACGCGCCATATCGATGTCATAGCCCTGCGGCTGGAGATCGGTCCCCACCGAACCGAACGGCGGGAAATCCTGCGGAACCGCAATGCGAATCACGCCGCGCTTTTCGATATCCTGCAGCTGGTCGGCTTTCGCCGCTGTGATTTGCGTGAACAGACAAGCGGCCCCGGCCAGTGCGATCAGCAGTTTTTTCATGATGTTTACCCGTTACGTTAGTATGAAACAAAAGATTCTTTAAATAAACTTCTGCAACTAATGTGCCAGATACAAAAAATGAGAGGGGGGCGTTGAAAAGCGTGAGAAAAAAGAGAAGAAACAAGATATAGCGAAAAAAAGTGAGAAAATGGCGATCATTTCCCCACTATTTTATTGCACCAAAACAATGCAAAGCACCAGCCTGAGGCCCCATTATCGCTGCTCAAGTTCATCCAGCTGCTGATAGAGGGTGGCGATTTCGTGAATCCGCGGGCGACCTTTATCGAGAATTTCATGCAGGAACGCATTCGCCAGCAGGTTAATTAAACTGTTAACCGCGCCGTAGCTGTCATAGGCCGAAACGCTATCCAGCGGCGCGCAAAGTTGCCAGCGCGCCAGCGGAAACAGGCTGTAGGCCTGCGGCTCGCACATCAACAGCACCGGAATGCCGTGCAGCTGCAGCTGTTGCAGCAGCGGGCGAATAATGCGCGGACGGCGGCGAAACGCCATCACCACCACCAGATCGTCCGGCGAAAGATCCACCAGCTCTTCGCTTAAACTCTGTCCCGGCTGCGGCAGAACCAGCACCTGGCCGCGCGCCTGCAGCAGCTGCTGACGCAGGTGCAGCGCCGCAGGATAGGCGTTACGCATCCCGATAATGACGATACGCCGGGCCTTGACCATGCCGCTAATCGCCTCGGCAAACTGCTGCGCGTCAAGCGCGTTGACCCACTGCGTCAGATTCGCCATTTCCTGTTTATAATGGCGCGCCAGCAGCGTGTTACCCTGCACCGCGTCGCGGTGATCGGTGAGCGGCATCCCGCTCTGGCGTAAGGTGCGCAGTTCGTCGCGCATATCCTTATACTTTTCATACCCCAGCCGCTTAAACAGACGGCTCACCGTGGCTTTGGATACCCCGCTCAGCTGCGCCAGCTCCGCGCTGTTATAGCTAATCAGGTCGTCAAAGTGATCGAAAATAAAATCCGCCACCCGCTGTTCCTGAGGCGACAATGACGCATATTGCCCTTTCAGGCGTTCATCAAGTTGTTCCATAAAGCCTCTGTAACTTTTGTTTCATCAAACGATCCCCTCAATACCTCGGCTTACAGGGTAAAACGGTTAACCGTTTTGAACAGCGCGCGCTGGCCCCGCAGGGGTGAGGCCAAAGGTCGAATCACGCGGCGATGCGGGAATCCCCGGCAGCTTGCTCCCGTAAGTGACGGGGGGAGAGCGAGGAAAACCAACACCCATGCAACCTGTCGTATGCCGGGTATAGACATGTAAGCCCTTTCACAATGCATGCCAGTTTAAGAAAAAAGGCCGCTGCCTGGATAGCTGAAACTTTACTTTCAAAGTGGAACAGCTTTTGCAAACCTCATTGCACGATTGGATCATGAGGACAACCCATGCAGAGTAATGTATCCGCCCACGGGATGGCTGTCGCCCCCCATCATCTGGCAAGCCAAAGCGCGCTTGCCGTACTGCGCGAAGGCGGAAGCGCAATCGAGGCGATGGTGGCCGCCGCGGCGACTATCGCCGTGGTCTACCCGCATATGAATGGCCTGGGCGGCGATGGTTTCTGGCTGATTGTGCCGCCGGAAGGCGAGCCCATCGCCATAGATGCCAGCGGCGCGGCGGGTTCTCTGGCGACGCCGGAGGCCTATGCCGGACTGGCGCATATTCCGCACCGCGGCCCGCAGGCGGCGCTGACCGTCGCCGGTACCGTCAGCGGCTGGGATGAGGCCCTGAAGGTATCACACTCGCTGACCGGGAAAGCGCTGCCGCTGGGCCGCCTGCTGGAAGATGCGATCGGCTATGCGGCCGATGGCGCGCCGGTAACCGCGTCTCAGTCCAGCGCCACCGCCAGTAAATTCGCCGAACTCCACGACCTGCCGGGCTTCGCGGAGACCTTCCTGGTCAACGGCCAGCCGCCGGAAACCGGCAGCCGTTTTTATCAGCCGGCGCTGGCCGCCACGCTGACGCGGCTGGTCGAAGAGGGTCTCGATAGCTTTTATCGCGGTCCGCTGGCGGAGCGACTGGCTGAAGGGATGGCAACATATGGGCTCCCCATCACCCTCGATGACCTGCAGCGGCATCACGCCCGCCGCCCTGCGCCGCTGAAACTTGCGCATCAGCACGGGGAGCTGTGGAACCTGGCGCCGCCGACGCAGGGGCTGGTCTCGCTGGCGATCCTCGGTATTACCGATCGGCTGGCAATGGATCAAGCCGATGACGCGCAGACCGTGCATCGGATCGTCGAGGCCACCAAGCTGGCCTTTGCCCTGCGCGACGCCCATATCACCGACCCGCAACATCTTGCTGTCGATATGCAGAGCCTGCTGGATCCGCAGGCGCTGCAGCAGATGGCCGCGCAGGTCGATGACCAGCGCGCCGCCCCGTGGGGAGCGGGGAAAGGCCCCGGCGATACCGTGTGGATGGGGGTGATGGATAGCAGCGGGCTGGCGGTTTCCTTTATTCAAAGTCTCTATCATGAGTTCGGCAGCGGCGTCGTGCTGCCGGATAGCGGGATTGTCTGGCAAAACCGCGGGGCGTCGTTCAGCCTCGACCCCGCCCACCTGCTGGCGCTGGCCCCCGGTAAACAGCCGTTCCATACCCTCAATCCCGCCGCCGCCCGCCTCCGCGATGGC
Source organism: Klebsiella sp. NPDC088457 (assembly GCF_044900465.1). Lineage (NCBI taxonomy): Bacteria > Pseudomonadati > Pseudomonadota > Gammaproteobacteria > Enterobacterales > Enterobacteriaceae > Klebsiella > Klebsiella sp. NPDC088457. The sequence goes on from NZ_JBJDNH010000008.1 coordinate 25,058, forward strand.
CGGGTGATGGTGTATGGTTCGATGGGCGGCGACGGGCAACCGCAAACCCAGGCGGCCATCTTCACCCGCTATGTCCTGCAGGGCGTTCCGCTGCAGGAGAGTATTTCCCGGCCGCGCTGGCTGCTAGGTCGCACCTGGGGGCAAACCTCAGACTCGCTGAAGCTGGAGGGGCGCTTTACGCCGCAGAGCATCGCCCGCCTGCGGGAGCTGGGTCATGACGTCGAGATCCTGCCCGATTTCAGCGAAGCCATGGGCCACGCCGGCGCCATCGTCCGCCACCCCAACGGCCTGTTTGAAGGGGCCGCCGATCCACGCAGTAACGGCGCAGCCGCCGGATATTAGGAGTTAACCATGAAGACCACGATCCCCGACTGGAATACCTACCTGGCGCAAATGGAACAGATCCTCGCGCTGGAGCTGGACGACGCCCGCCGCGGCGAACTGCAGCTGCAGTTCAGCCGCATTGCCGCGATGGCCGAACCGCTGATGGCCTACCCGCTCGATCAGCGCCTGGAGATTGCCGGAGTGTACAAAGCATGAAGCTCAATGAGATGACTATCGCCGATATTCAGCGCGCGCTGGCCGACGGCGAGCTGAGCGCCAGAGAGATGGCCCGCAGTACCCTGGACGATATTGCGCGGGTTAACCCCCAGCTCAACGCCTGGACCCAGATCACCGAACGGCGGATGCTCGCCGAAGCCGATCATATTGACGCCCTGCGCCGGGCAAAGCAGCCGCTGCCCGCGCTGGCGGGGATCGCCTATGCGGTAAAAAACCTGTTTGATGTCGCCGGTGAAACGACTCTCGCCGGTGCCCGGCTATTCAGCGCCCAGCCGCCTGCCGCCGTGGACGGCTGGGCGGTCCGCCAGATCCACGCCGCGGGCGGCCTGCTCTCCGGAATGCTGAATATGGACGCCTACGCCTACGGGTTTACCACGGAAAACAGCCACTACGGCGCCACGCATAATCCGCACGATCTGCAACGCATCGCCGGCGGCTCATCCGGCGGTTCGGCGGCGGCGGTTGCCGCCGGGCTGGTTCACTTCTCGCTGGGTAGCGACACTAACGGCTCGATCCGCGTTCCAGCCTCGTTGTGCGGGATCTTTGGCCTGAAACCGACGTTTGGCCGTCTGTCGCGCGCCGGTAGCCACCCGTTCGTCGCCAGCCTCGACCATATTGGCCCGTTTGCCCGTCACGTCGACGATCTGGCAACGGTATACGATGTCCTGCAGGGGCGCGATCCTGACGATGATTTTCAGGCCGATCGCGCCGTTGCCCCCACCAGCCACCTGCTGGAGCGCGGTGCGGAAGGGCTGCGCTGCGGGGTGCTCGGCGGCTATTTTACCCGCTGGTGCGATGACGATGCGCGTGCCGCGGTGGCTCGCGTCGCCCAGGCCCTCGATGCCCGGGAAGAGCATCTGTTCCCCGAAGCCGAACTGGCGCGTTCGGCGGCGTTTATTATCAGCGCCTCCGAAGGGGGCAACCAGTACCTGCCGGCGCTGCGGCGCGAACCGGAGCGCTTTGAACCGAATTCGCGGGAACGTCTGCTGGCCGGAGCGATGATCCCCTCCGCCTGGTACCTGCAGGCGCAGCGTTTTCGCCGCCATGCCCGCCAGGCGGCAAGAACCCTATTTGCCCACGCCGATGTGCTGATCGCCCCGGCAACGCCGTGCAGCGCCACCGTCATCGGTGAGCACACCATGGAAATCAACGGCCAGGCGTTGCCGATTCGCGCCAGCATGGGCATGCTCACCCAGCCGATCTCTTTTTTAGGGCTGCCGGTAGTTACGGTGCCGCTACGCACCGCTGCGGGACGGCCTATTGGGGTGCAGCTGATTGCCGCGCCGTTTAATGAACAGGCCTGCCTGCGCGCGGCGCGTGTCCTGGAAGCAATGGGCATCAGCGATGCCCGACCTGCGGAGAGAGCAGCATGATGAATCAGGATAATATTAACCGGCCGCTGGTGCTGGCCGAAGTCACGGCGGCCTTTTATCGCTATGAAGAGGCTCTGATCAGCAACAACATTGAAGTGCTGGATGAGCTGTTCTGGCACGATAAGCGCACGGTGCGCCTGGGCGCCGGGGAGAACCTCTACGGGATCGATGAAATTCGCGCCTTTCGCGCCGCTCGCCCGGCGGCGGGGCTACAGCGCGAATTACGCCATACGGTGATCACCACCTTTGGCGAGGATTATGCGGTGTGCAGCACCGAGTTTACCCGCGCAGGCAGCGATCGCATCGGCCGCCAGCAACAAACCTGGGTCCGTTTTCCGTTTGGCTGGCGCATTGTCGCCGCGCAGGTCAGTTTGCTGAGCTAACCTCGCGCCTCGCCCGGCTGACGCTGCGCATAGCCGGGCTACCGCACAATCCGCCGACCCGGTTTCCCGAGTCAGCCGCTGGCGCCGGGGAAACCGACACTAAGGCCGGTATGGATGCACCTGCCGCCAGTGATCGGCGATCTGCTGACGGGTGCAGACCCACACCCGTTCATGCTCCTGCACATAATCCAGAAAACGCTGCAACGCCCGGAAGCGCCCCGGGCGGCCTAACAGCCGGCAATGCATGCCGATCGACATCATCTTCGGCGCCTGCTCCCCCTCGGCGTACAGCACATCAAAGCTGTCTTTCAGATAGGTGTAAAACTGCTCGGCGGTGTTGAAGCCCTGGGCGGTGGCGAAACGCATATCGTTGGCGTCGAGGGTATAGGGGACGATCAGATGCGGCTTGCGCGAACCGTCGCCGCACTGCACCTCGGTCCAGAAGGGTAAATCATCGCCATAGTAGTCGCTGTCGTAATCGAAACCGCCGTGCTCAACCACCAGCTGACGGGTATTGGGGCTATCCCGCCCGGTGTACCAGCCGGTTGGCGGCTTGCCGAACAGGTCGGTTAAGACGTGCACCGCCTTGTGCAGATGCTCGCGCTCCATGTCGATATCCATATGCTGATAGTGGATCCAACGCCAGCCGTGGCTGACCACGTCGTAGTCGGCGGCTTTAATCGCCGCCACGATTTCCGGGTGACGCGCCAGCGCCATCCCGACGCCAAACACGGTCAACGGCAGCCCGCGCGCGCGGAACGCCTGATGGATGCGCCAGAATCCGGCGCGACTGCCGTATTCATATAACGAGTCCATCGACATATGGCGATCGGGATAGCTGGCCGCGCCGATAATATCGGAGAGAAACTGTTCGGATCCCGCATCGCCGTGCAGGACATGGTTTTCCGCCCCCTCTTCGTAATTGAGTACGAACTGCACGGCGATGCGCGCCTGGTTCGGCCACTGCGCGTGCGGCGGCTGACCGGCGTATCCTCGCAGGTCGCGAGGGTAATTCTGTTCTGCTGACGTCATCTCCCACCCCTTAAATTGAAAATGTATTCAATGCCTGAAATTTACCGCTCAACGTTTTCGCCTCCGGGAACGCTAAGTCTCCCCGCTTGCTGGTCGACAGACCCAGCGCCACCAGCGACTCGACCATCTTCACCGCCGCGCTGACGCCATCGATCACCGGCACCTGCAGTTCGCGGGTCAGCTCCTGGGCCAGCGTCGCCATCCCGCCGCAGCCCAGCACGATGGCCCCGCAGCCGTCCTCTTTTAATGCCCGGATACAGCGCGCGCGCACCTTCTCCTGCGCCAGGCCGCTGCCGTCTTCCAGCGCCAGCACCGGCAGGTCAATGGCGTGCAGCGCGGCGCAGTGGTCCTGAAAACCATACTGCTGCAGCAGATGGCGGGCGATAATCAGCGTGCGCGGCAGCGTGGTGACGATGGAAAAGCGGGTCGCCACCAGCGTCGCCATATGCATCGCCGCTTCGGCAATGCCGATCACCGGCCCCTGCGCCAGCTCGCGCGCGGCCAGCAGCCCCGGGTCGCCAAAACAGGCGATGATGTGGCCCGACACGCCCTGCTGGCGCCCCGCTTTGATCTGCTCCAGCACGCCGACGGCGGCAATCGCCTCATCAAAATGACCTTCGATGGACGGGACGCCGTCCTGCGGACAGACCGCGACGATATCGGTCCCCGGCGCGGCGGCCGCCCGAGCGGCGGTGGCGATGGTTTCGGTCATCCCGACGTTGGTGTTGGGATTAATCACTTGTATACAGAGTGCGGCCATTACGGCTCCTTGTAACCGGCAAACAGCCGGGCGAAATCAGGCAGGCATTCGCCAGCGCGTTCAAAACACAAGCTGGCGACGATATGTTCAAAATGGTGCGTCAACGCGGCGCTGAGAGCCGGCAGGGCTTTTTCCCGCAGCAGGCCGACGAGCTGTTGATGATCGTCGCAGCGGCAGCCCTGGCGCCACGGCGCCCCCCAGGCGGCAATCACCAGGGAAGAACGCTGACTCAGGCGGGTAACCATTTCGGTCAGCACCTGGTTACCGGATATCGCCTGCAGCTGGATGTGGAAATCGGCGGAGTAGCGGATCGCCGCCGGGCCATCGTAGGCTTCATGCGCCTGCTGCTCCTGGTGAATAATCGCCTCCAGCGCCGCCAGATGCGGCGGCTGACAGCGGGCGAGCACCTCGGGCAGATTCGCCACCTCCAGCAGCGCACGGGTACGGAAGATCTCCTGCGCCTCTTCCACCGTCGGGCTGGCCACCTGTGCACCACGTTTGGGCGTTAATGTCACCATTTGCACAGCATTGAGTCGTTGCAGCACTTTACGGATCCCGGTCCGGCTCACGCCAAACGCCTCCGCCAGCGCCTCTTCCGGCAATTTGCTGCCTGGCAGCAGCTGATGTTCGACAATCGCCGTCATCAGGGCCTGATAGATGGATTCATCCTTGTCATGCAGTTCTGCCGCGGCCTGCAGACGGTTTTCATTACGCATTCACCCACTCCGGATTTACTTTTTGATATCCAATCGTATACATAAAATAAATTTCTTGTATACAAAATTAACCATTCTGGCCTGAATCCTGCAACAGCTGCTGTCAGCAACGTACAAGGGTTTTCATTCAGAGGAGCAGGTTTCATGCCAAATAGACAAAATACCCATCAGGTTAAGGGCGCTGACTCCACCGTCGGCTACAGTCCACGGCTGTGTAATGAGGATCTGGCGCCGACGCGCGACCAGAACTGGAGCTGGTACAACATCTTTTCTTTCTGGATGTCGGATGTGCATAGCATGGGGGGCTATGTGGTGGCGGCGAGTTTCTTCACCCTCGGGCTGGCCAGCTGGCAGGTGCTTCTCTGTCTGCTGGTGGGGATTTGCATTGTCCAGCTGTGCGCGAACCTGGTGGCGAAGCCTAGCCAGATGGCGGGCGTGCCCTATGCAGTGATCTGTCGCCAGGCGTTCGGCGTCTTCGGCGCCAATATCCCGGCGGTGATCCGCGGGCTGATCGCCTTCGCCTGGTACGGCATTCAGACCTATCTGGCGGCCAACGCGCTGATGCTGGTGCTGCTCAAATTCTGGCCTGCGCTGGCGACATTAACCGCAGCCACCTTCCTTGGCCTGTCGCATCTCGGCTGGCTATGTTTCGCCACCATGTGGCTGCTGCAGGCGATGGTTTTCTGGCACGGAATGAGCGCCATTAAGCGCTTTATTGATATCGCCGGACCGGCGGTCTACGTGGTGATGCTGGCGCTGGCGGGCTGGATTGTATACAAAACCGGATTCGACGGCATTTCCTTTACCCTGGCCAGCAAATCGCTGACCGCCGGCGAGCAGACCTGGCAGATGATCACCGCCACCGCGCTGGTGGTCTCCTATTTCTCCGGCCCGCTGCTGAACTTCGGCGACTTCTCACGTTACGGGAAAAGCATGGGCGAAATCCGTCGCGGTAACCGCTGGGGCCTGCCGTTCAACTTCCTGCTGTTTTCGATCGTCACCGTGGTGATTGTCTCCGGCACCCAGTCGTTGTTCGGCCGGATGATTACCGACCCGATTGAAACCGTCAGCCGCGTGGGTAACGATCTGGCGGTCGCCATTGGCCTGCTGACAATGATTACAGCCACCATCGGGATCAATATCGTCGCCAACTTTGTCTCACCGGCGTTTGACTTCTCCAACTGCTCGCCGCAGAAAATCAGCTTCCGTACCGGCGGGATGATCGCCGCGGTAGGGTCAATTCTGCTGACGCCGTGGAACCTGTTCAACTCGCCCGAACTGATTCACTACACCCTTGATGTCTTAGGCGCGTTTATCGGCCCGCTGTTCGGCATCCTGATCGTCGACTTCTACCTGATTAAGCGCGGACAGGTTTCGGTGGACGACCTGTTTGATGACTCGCCGAAAGGCAAATACTGGTATCGCAACGGCTTTAACCCAAAAGCGATTGCCGCCCTGCTGCCTTCGGTCGCCATCGGTTTGATCATCAGCTTTATCCCGGCCCTGCATGAAGTGGCCAACTTCAGCTGGTTTATCGGCGTGTTCCTCAGCGGCGTCGCCTATCGCTGGATTGCCCGCGACGAGCGTCAGGCCGCCGGCGCGTCACGTTTCCACGCCGGCGTCGTGGCCCAGAAAGAGTAACCCCTCCGGCCGCGGTCCTCGCCGCGGCCTGTTCACTTCAGGCAAACTGGCATTGTTCTTGCTCTATAAGTCTGTCTTCACGGAACTGATAAGGCTGCACCATGATTGAATACCACACCGCCCTACGCGGCGCGTTTTTTGATATTGCCCAACCGGCCGAGAGCGCTGACGATATCGCCCGCCATGCGCGTTATCTTGACGATGGCATCCTGTTTATTCACGAGGGCAAAATCCAGGCGCTGCTGCCGTGGCAGGTGGGCGAGGCGTATCTGCATCCGCGCAAGGGCTACACCGACCTGCGCGGTAAGCTGCTGCTGCCCGGCTTTGTCGATGCGCACGTCCATTACCCGCAGACCGAAATGATCGGCGCCTTCGGCGAACAGCTGCTGGAGTGGCTGACCACCTACACCTTCCCGGTGGAAAGCCAGTTCGCCGATGAAGCCTACGCCGCCGAGATAGCGCAATTTTTTGTCAACCAGCTGCTGAGCCACGGCACCACCACCGCGCTGGTCTTCTGTACGCTGCACCCGGAGTCGGTCGATGCGCTGTTTAACGAAGCCCTGCGGCTGAATATGCGCCTGCTGGCCGGCAAGGTGATGATGGACCGCCATGCGCCGGATTATCTGACTGAAACCGCCGAACAGAGCTACCGGCAGACCCGCGAACTGATCCAGCGCTGGCACCAGCGCGGCCGCCTCGGCTACGCCATCACCCCGCGCTTTGCCCCCACCTCCACGCCGGAGCTGCTGGCGGCGGTTCAGCGGCTGCGGGAAGAGTTTCCGGATACCTGGCTCCAGACCCACCTGAGCGAAAACCTCAATGAAGTAGCGTGGGTGAAGAGTCTGTGGCCGGAGCATGAGCACTACCTGGATGTGTACCATCACTATCAGCTGACCGGCGAGCGCAGCGTGTTTGCCCACGGGATCCATCTGGCGGACAAGGAGTGGCGGTGCCTGCATGAGACCGGCTCGGCGATCGCCTTCTGCCCGACCTCAAACCTGTTTCTCGGCAGCGGGCTGTTCCGGTTGCCCGCCAGCTGGCAGCAGAAGGTGCGCATCGGCATCGGCAGCGACGTTGGCGCGGGCACCACCTTCAGCATGCTACGTACCCTCGGCGAAGCCTACAAGGTGGCGCAGCTCCAGAGCTACCGCCTGCGCGCCAGCGAAGCGTTTTATCATGCGACGCTGGGGGGCGCCCGCGCCCTGCGTCTCGATGACAAGATCGGTAATTTCCAGCCCGGTAAAGAGGCCGATTTTGTGGTTATCGACCCCGCGGTAACGCCATTGCAAAAACTGCGGATCGGCCGCTGTCAGGAGGTGTTTGAGCGGCTGTTTGTGCTGATGACCTTAGGCGATGAACGCAATATCAGCGAGACATGGGTCAATGGCGAGCGCGTATGGCAGGGGGATATCTGATGGTAATGCCCGGCGCAGGCGTGACGACCTGAGCCGGGCCGCAGGGTTCAGACTAGCTCCCCCGATAGGTTGACCAGCCGCCGGGGGCGATCAAAAACGGCAGATGAAAATGGTCATCCGCCGGTTCATCGATAACAAAATCAATCTGCGCCCGGGGATACAGCGTCCGGCGACCGTCGCGCGCAAACCACGCCCCCAGCTCCGCCACCAGCTGATAAGCGCCGGGACCGAGCGCGCCGGGCGCCAGCTCGCCAATGCGGCCATGGCTATCGGTCACGCCGGCGGCGAGGCATTGCCCCTCCCGCAGCAGGCTCACCGCGACGCCTTCGGCGGGTTTACCGGTCGAAATATCGAGAATATGGGTGCTCAGCGTATTCATGGGCCAACGACTCCTGTCAGTCTTAATAAGGTAATTTCACGTAATTGCGCCAGCGCCGCCTGAACCTCTTGCGCCTCGCTGTGCTGCAGGCGCTGGGTCAGCGCCTGCAAGATCTCTTCCCCGCTGCGCCCTTTGGCGCGAATCAGGAAAACCCGGCCAAAGCGGGCTTCGTAGCGGGCATTTCCCTCTTTCAAAGCCTCGGCGAGCAGCGCATCGTCGGGGTTGACCGCCGACTGTTCCTGGCGCGACAGCGCGGCGTGCGCCTGCTCCCCGGCCGCTCTCTCACCGATCCGCGGATGGGCGCTAAGCGCCTGCGTCAGCTCCGCCTCCCCCCAGCCCCGCATACTTTCCTGCGCGCAGGCCGTCAGAGCGGAAAGGCTTGGGTACGGACGTCCCGCCACCAGCGCCGCGGTCCACGCGGGAATCGCCACGCAGGGTTCCAGAAGGCGCACGGCGTCCGCGTGCGCCAGTTGATTAAAGTGATTGAGCGCGATCATCATTGCTCCCTGGCGTTACCGCCGCTACCGCGGTTTTTTCTTCCGCAAGAACCAGATTCAGGACAATCGCCACCAGCCCGCCGCTGGTCGCCGCCGAGCCAAACAGGTTGCCGACGATCGGCGGGAAGTGAGAGAGAAACGCCGGAACCGCTTCAATACCGAGACCAAAACCAAACGCCAGACCGACAATCAGCATATCGCGACGGGTGAGCGGCGTCTGGGTAATGATACGGATCCCCGCCGCCACCACGCAGCCAAACATCACCATGGTGGCTCCGCCTAATACCGGGGTGGGGATTTGCCGCAGAATCTCGCCAAACGGCGGGAACAGCCCCAGCATAATCAGGATCGCGCCGATATAGCGCCCGACGTAGCGGCTGGCGACGCCGGTCATCTGGATCACGCCGTTATTTTGCGCGAAGGTGGTATTCGGAAATGCACAAAGCATGGCGGCCACCATGCAGCTGATACCGTCGGCGAGGATCCCGCCTTTCAGCCGCGAGCGGAACGCGCCGTCATCAATCGACTGATGGGAGATCAGGCAATTGGCGGTCAGATCGCCCACCGCCTCCAGAATACACACCAGCGAGACCAGCGCGATGGGTAAAAAGATCGCGCTGTTAAACTGGAAGCCAAAGGGGAACAGCGCCGGTAAGCGGAACCAGCTCTCGCCGATCGGGCTGAGATGAAACTTGCCGCTCAGCGCCGCGGCCGCGCAGCCGACGGCAATCCCCACCACCACGGAGGAGAGACGCAGCCAGCGGTTTTTGGCGCAGCTCAGCAACACAATAACCCCCAGCGTCCCGGCCCCCAGCGCAATATTGCCCGGGCTGGCAAAATCTTTCGCCTGTTCGCCGCCGCACCAGTTAATGACGCTGACTTTGATCAGGCTGATACCAATCAGCGCAATCACGCTCCCGGTAATAATCGGGGTGAACAGCTTCTTCAGCGGCTCAATAAACCGGCTGACGATAACCGGCACCAGTGCGGCAACAAAATTAACGCCGAACAGCATCGCCATAATATCCTGCGGACCGCCGCCCTGCGCCTTGACCCACATCCCTCCGGCGATAGCGACGCCGAGAAAGGCGAAGCTGGTGCCCTGCATACAGATCATCCCGGCGCCGATGCCCCAGATGCGGTTGGACTGCAGAAAAGTGCCAATACCGGAGGCCAGCAGCGACATGCTGATCAGATACGGCAGCCATTCGCCGAGCCCCAGCGTAGCGCCAATAATCAGCGGCGGGGTGATTATTCCTACCAGCCCCGCCAGCACATGCTGCAGGGCGCTGAAGAAGGCCGGAAGGGGCGGGATCCGCTGCTCCAGGCCGTAAAGTAAGCTGCTGTTCTGGTCATCAGACATGTTATGACATCCCGTTGTGAATAAGCGTTATCTGCCTGGTGCACAAAGCAGGCCAGAGTCGCCTTTCGCGGGAAAATTGTTGTTAAAGGCAAAATTAATCATTATTTATCAATGAACTAAAAACGACGCTCTTTTGCTATCTCCTGCAACGTCTTTCTGACGCCACTGAAACGTTAGGTTCTTAAAATTAAATATGGAAATTTTTGATTCATAAAAAGGCAACAATGACCTGATAATGCACCATTACGATGCAACCCCTGCGCGATTTCGGCCACCCCCCCCCGATTTTCGCGCCCCGGCCGATCTGGTACGCAAATTGCTCAACCCCATAACGACGCAACATAAGGGGAAGAGAATGAAAGCATTAGTGATCGGCGCCGGTATTGGCGGTCTGAGTGCAGCGGTAGCGCTGAAGAACGCGGGAATAACCTGCGAAGTGTTTGAAGCGGTGAAAGAGATCAAACCGGTCGGCGCGGCGATTTCCATCTGGCCCAACGGCGTGAAATGTATGCACAGTCTGGGCATGGGCGAGATTATCGAAACCTACGGCGGCCCAATGCATTATCTGGCCTATCAGGAGTATCAGCGCGGTGAGATCCTGACCCGCTTTAGCCTGGCGCCGCTGGTTGAACGGACCCGGGGCCGTCCCTGCCCGGTTTCACGCAGCGAACTGCAGGGGGAAATGCTCGATTTCTGGGGACGTGACGCCGTGCAGTTCGGCAAACGGGTGACCCGCGCGGAAGAAAGCGCCGATGGCGTGACCGTGTGGTTTACCGACGGCACGACGGCCCACGGCGATTTTCTGATTGCCGCCGACGGCAGCCACTCGGCCCTGCGGCCTTATGTCCTCGGATATACGCCCGAGCGCCGCTACGCCGGCTACGTCAACTGGAACGGTCTGGTGGAGATCGATGAAAGCATCGCCCCTGCCGATCAGTGGACAACCTTTGTCGGCGAGGGCAAACGCGTGTCGCTGATGCCGGTGGCCAACGGTCGCTTCTATTTCTTCTTTGATGTTCCGCTGCCCGCCGGGTTGGCCGAGGATCGCAGTACCCTGCGCGCGGATCTGACCCGCTACTTCAGCGGCTGGGCGCCGCCGGTACAAAAACTGATCGCCGCCCTCAATCCGGAGACCACCAACCGTATTGAAATTCACGATATTGAACCGTTCGACAAGCTGGTGCACGGCAAGGTGGCGCTGCTCGGCGACGCCGGACACAGCACCACGCCGGATATCGGCCAGGGCGGCTGCGCGGCGATGGAGGATGCGGTGGTACTGGGGGCGATTTTCCGCGACAACAAGGATATCGTCTCCGCGCTGCGCCAGTATGAGGCGCTGCGCTGCGAGCGGGTTCGCGACCTGATCCTCAAGGCGCGCAAGCGCTGCGATATCACCCACGGCAAAGATATGGCGCTGACTCAGGCCTGGTATCAGGAGCTGAAAGAGGAGACCGGCGAGCGCATTATCAACGGCCTGTGCGAGACGATTCAGGGCGGCCCGTTAGGCTGAAGCTCGCGGACGGCCAGCATCTCCTCCATCACCGCCGTCAGTTTCTGAATCGCCATTTGCGCCGGACGAGAGAGCTGGCGCGATGGCGCCGTGCACAGCGCCAGCGTCAGCGGCCGCAGCAGCTTATTGCGCAGCGGAATAAAGGCCAGCTGCCCGCTTTTTACCTCGTCCAGCACATCCAGCAGGCTCAGCACCGTCACGCCGCTGCCTTTGAGCACCAGCGATTTAATCAACCGGATATCGTTGCAGCTGATGGCGTTGGTCGGGGAAAAATCATAGTGGCGATACAGCATCCCCACCCGGTCATGAACAATCAGCGGCGCGCCGGGGAGGATGTGGCGCTGCTCGCTGAGCTCCCCCAGTGACAGCACCGTCGAGCCGGCAAGGGGATGATCCGGGCGCAGCACCACCCCCATCTCCAGCTCAACAAACGCCAGCACGCTCAGCCCCGCCTGGCCTTCCGGGTCAAGAATCAGGCCAAAATCGAGATCGGCCTGGCGCACTTTTTCGCTGACCGTATGGCTGTCCGCCACCTGTAAAACCAGCTCCAGCCAGTCCCAGACGCCGATGATTTCGGCCAGCGCCGCGGCAAAGCTGCCCTCCGCCAGCGCCTGCACCATCCCGACGCTGACCGTCCCGCGCTTTAGCCCCTGCAGTTCATCAAACTTCTGCCGGGTCAGACGAAACTCTTTTTGCCAGCGCAGCAGATTGTCATACAGCAGTTCCCCGGCGGTGGTCATGCGCAGCCCTTCCGGCAGCCGTTCAAACAGCGGCGTGCCGAAGGCCTCTTCGGCCTGCAGGATCTGGCGGTTAATCGCCGACGCCGAGATATGCAGTTTTTCCGCCGCCCGGCGCAGGCTGCCGCTGCGGGCGACTTCAGAAAAATAGAGCGCAAAACGCGAAAATGGACTCATACCTCACCTGTACTCTTTTTTGCAACGGGTTAGTGAATTAATGCTGATGGATGTCAACACCCTAATATGACAACAATAAACTCACAACAATTAAACAAATCAATTTATGTGAGCAGGAAGGAAGACCATGAACAGACCACAGCCCACCCCACCCGCCCATTGCACCTTCGAGCCGGAGGACTGGCTACGCCTGGCGAAATGCTGGCACCCGGTCGCCCGCGCCTGTGATATCGGCCCCGCGCCGGTGAAGGCTACGCTGCTGGATGAACAGCTGGTGATTTATCGCATCAAGGGACAGGTGGTGGTCGCCCGCGATGTCTGCCCGCACCGCGGCGTGCCGCTGACGCTGGGCTTTCATGATGAAGAAGGGATCGTCTGCCCCTATCACGGCCTGCGCTTCGGTGAAGATGGCCGTTGCAACCGCATCCCCTCCAGCCCGGACCAGCCGGTGCCGGCGAAGCTGCACCTGACCAGCTACGCGGTAGAGGAACGCTACGGGCTGATCTGGACCTGCCTGGCCTTCGACCCGGAAAATCCGCAGCCGCTGCCGACGATGCCCCACTGGCACGATGACGGTTTTCAGCAGCTCACCTGCCCGGCGTTTGAAGTGAACGGCTTCGCCGGACGCCAGGTTGAGGGATTTCTTGACGTCGCCCACTTCGCCTGGATCCATACCGAGACCTTCGCCGATCCGGATAACCAGGTGGTGCCGACCTACAATCCGCAGGAGACGCCGTTCGGTTTTGTCGCCGACTACTGGAGCTCGGTCGGCAACTATCCGGCCAGCGCCGGGTTCCGCGCGCCGGAAGGGTTTCAGTGGCTACGTCACTTCGAAATGCACCTGCCCTTTACCGCCACCCTGACCATCCACTTTCCCGGTGAAGCCAGGCTGGTGATCATGAACGCCGCTTCGCCGGTTTCGTCACGGGTGACGCGGATGTTTGCCCCCATCGCGCGCAATTTCGACCTGCACGTGCCGGAGGAGGAGGTTTATGCCTTCAACCTGCGGGTATTTGAAGAGGATCGGCTGATGGTGGAGACCCAGCGTCCGGAGAGGCTGCCGCTGGATCTGACGCTCGAAGCGCATATCCCCGCCGACCGCAGCTCCATTGCCTATCGGCGCGGCCTGAAGAAGATGGGCTTCGGTGAGTTTTTCCTGGTGTAAAGAGGGAGAAGAGTCATGAGTGACGTTCTGAAGGTGATGGTCGACGGCATGTGGCGCCAGGGGGATAACTGCCTCGCCATCAGGCTGACAGGAACAAATGGCGCACCGCTCCCCGACTGGCAGCCGGGAGCGCATATCGACGTCCACCTGCCCTGCGGGATTATCCGCCAGTACTCGTTAACCGGCTCGCACACCGCGACGGAGGGTTATCTGATCTGCGTGGCGCGGGAGAGCGATTCCCGCGGCGGGTCGCGCTATATCCATGAGACGCTGCGCCCCGGCCAGACGCTGGCGATCTCGCCGCCGCGCAATCTGTTTGCGCTGCAGCGCGCACGCCACGTGACCCTGCTGGCCGCCGGGATCGGCATCACTCCGCTGTATGCGATGGCGCTACAGCTGGCAAACGAAGGGATAGCGTTTACGCTGCACTACTATGTTAAACGCCGGGAAAATGGCGCCTTTATTGCTGAAATGACGAGGACGTTGCCGGAAGGGAGTGTGATGATTCATTGCTCCAGCGAAGGGCACAGCCCGCGGGTCAATCTGGCGGCGATGCTGAACGAGGCGCAGGCCGACCAGCGTCTGTACCTCTGCGGGCCGCCGGGATTTATGGCCGCCGTGCGTCAGGCGGCCGCGGAAAAAGGCTGGGACGAGGCGCAGGTACACAGCGAGGCCTTTCAACCGCTGCCGCCCAGCGCCGGCGCAGGAGAGGATGGGATCTTTACCGTGACCCTCTCCTCCTCCGGGGAAAGCTGGCCGGTTCCGGGCCACAAGACCATCGCCCAGGTGCTGCAGGAAAACGGCGTTGCCGTTCCGCTCTCCTGTGAAATGGGGATTTGCGGCGCCTGTCTGACGCCGGTGATCGCCGGAGAGGTGGACCACCGCGATACGGTGCAGTCAGAGGCAGAAAAGTGCGCCGGCGCGCAGCATATCGCGCTGTGCTGCTCCCGCAGCCGCTCCGCCAGCTTAGTGATTGATTTATAACCTTTCTGCTACGCCGATGCCTGCAAATCAACGCTGACGTTTCAGGCATCGCGTCTTTCTCCCTCCTGAACATAGCCAAATAATTTCATTTAAATCAATAAGATAAGAAATCATTCCAGTTAGTCATGTTCTTAATAAAAATTATTCATTTCACTTATTAATCCATTTCCGCCATATTTGTATGACAAATACATCATAACCCAAAACGCCGGGCGCCATTATGAATACCACACAGAAGAGACGGCTTCAGGCCGATAGCCTGCAGGGAAAGGGTTTATTACGCCGCGCCTTCGCGCTATGGGCTGAGATAGAAAAACTCGGCGACGAGGAAGTCCAGGCCCAGTCCAGACACAAGCAGTCTGAGATTGCGGCGCTGCTGAAACAGCGGCGGCTGGAGCAGGAAAGCGCAAAATATAACTGTCGGCATAATATTGCCGCCGACCGGCAGGCCATCGTTGAATATCTGCGCAATGGCATGACGCCCCGGGAAATTGCGGCCTTAACGCAGCGTTCCAGCGCCTTTATTTACAGCTGCAGGAAGTGGCTCTCCCCCCGCTGACCTCGCCACGTCACACGTGCTGACCAGCTGTCCGGGTATGGCGTGGCGCGCAGCGCCGTTTCCGGACAGGTGTTCAGCACAGACTTAGCACCAACCATAAAATATAGTTCTATCCGAGTATTTGCCAGCCAGTGATTGGCTGGCTTTTTTGATCGCCGCTATCTACGGTAGAAACACTTAGCTTTTTTCAATACGAAACGTTGACAGAATGATTTCCTGGCAGCGTATATTGGCTTCAAAATAGTAGTTTTGATGATTGCGATGAGGGCCGACAACCTCAACGTAACACCACAAATCATTAATTTTAAAAATGCACATTTGATAAGCCGCCCGGACATTCTCAGCAGCGCTTACCACTTCTCCTGAACAGGTATAGATATCGCCCGTAAAGGCGGTATTGATCTCGTTAGGGACGCTAACAATATCCGTTGCAGACAGTGAGACTGCGCGATCGTGCTGATTAAAGCGTGCAGTGGCGACCTTGAAAATATCGCCTTCGCTGTGATAATCATCCTGCCGGTAGATACAGAGATTAATCACTCCATGATTAATCTCGTTAAACGTGTGTTCTATCACCAGACGATTATCAGCCAGCGTGCTCACCTGCCATGAATCAGGAATTTTAAACCCACTATCATTTTTTTTACTCAGGCTGACGGTTTTTAACAGTTCCGCAAGCATCATATTGCTGCGATGCATCAGGTCCCAGTTGATCGCAATCAGCAAGATTTGATTGGCAAGCGCGTTGTAATCCCGGGCGGCACAGGACGTTTTAATTAAAAAGTAATTACCGCCGCCATTTATGGGGTTGTAATCTTTTTGCACGCTATAACGTGAAACAACTTCATCACCTGAGGTCATCGTTTTACTGGTCAGAATATCAGCAAATTTTCCGCTGCCGGAGGGGTGCGTGATGATCCGCTGGTGCAGAATCTTCTCGCCCATCAAATCGAGCTTATTTATCAGCCAGTCTGATGCATTCATTTCCCAGCGGCAATGCTCATAAGCCGCCCAGACTTCAACGTAGGGCGAGGTATCCTCGGTGATGTAGCGCCCGATGTTGGTTAGCCCGACGTCCTGAAAAACAACGGGCCGCAGCTCAACGGGCTTAACGCTCTGCGGAAGCAGGATCCAGTAATGCAACATCTCTTTTTCTGCAGAGGTGTAGAGACATTTCCAAAAGCCATCCCGAACCGCTTGCGCCTGATCCTGCAATTCGAGAGGGAAAAGATATTTTTTTTCAGTATCCATCGTACACCCTCAACCATAGTACTTATTTAAGCCATAAACCTGAAAATATCAGCACGCTGCCCAAAGAGACTAAGCCTTTTGCAACGATAAGTAAGCTCGGGGCGACAACACGTGATACCGAGGATAACTTTTCATAATTTTGCGCATTGTGCGTTTTATGGCCGCCCATAATCCCGGCAAAAATAGTACAAAGCAGAACCACGACGACTTTTAATCCCCAGAGACACAGCAATGACATTGAAAAGATGATCGAATACTGTTTCGCCGTTGCCACAGAAAATAATGAAAAGGACTGCGCCAGATATTTAAAAATAAAACTGATGACCACCGTCGCAACCAGCACCAGGAGCAGCATTAAGCCCGTCCTGAACCACTGTTTTTTGCTGAACTGATCTTTCCCATTCCATATCAGCGCCAACGTCAGAATCAAAAAGAGAATAAAGAAAAACCAATTCATTACCACGTTCCCCATTTACACATTTTAATCTCCTACCAGGACTGTAACACACCCCGTCTTAATCACACCATCGTCGTCCCCAACGGTGGGGGGCGGGTTGTTTTTATCATCGTCATCATAAATCCAGTCAATGATAGGTTTGAGCGCCACTTTGATATTCGCATCCGCTTTGAGCCCAAGCGCTAGCGCGACCTCGCCTGCAGCCCGCAGGTTAAGGGAATAGTCCGTTTCATCGATATACGCCGCCACCCCCGCAGAGGCGCCGGCGCTGCCGACACTGCCCCCGATTTTGCCATCGGCAACAATCACGCCGAGAAGATCGACTTTGCCCGTGCCCTCTCCTTTAACTCCGGCGGCTTCTGCCCCTAATTCAGCATTAAAGCCATAGCGCCCTTTATTCCCGTTGTATAGCTCACTGACGGCCTTTGCTTCGGCGGTGCCGACGGTAAAATCGCCGCCGACGCCCCCATACAGGGTACCTTCTTTTCCAAGACCGCCCGTCGCACCATATTGCATCCCTGTCGCGGAGGCGCTGGCGTTTAATCCGGCATAATCGGCCTGATCGACCACCAGCGTGCCACTGGCATTGGCGACAGCCAATTTGGTGTGCAGTTCGCCGCGCGCCAGAGACTGGCTTTTCATATTCCCGACGGTGATGTCTGCCAGGGCAAAGCCCGCAGTCGCCGTGTCCGGTTTCCCTAATCCGGTTTTATCTTCCAGACTCGCGTAAGCGCCAAGAACCCGGGCATCAAAAACATCGCCATGCATGGCGCCATCTTCACCCGCCTGTTTCGCCAGCGTTCCTCCCCAGTATTGCGGAGGCGCGGGTTTGACCGCCGCTGCTGCCGGAGTACCGGCGGTATTACAAAGCGTTTTATCGCCTTGCCGGGCGAGAGGTAACCCATTAACAAATACCGTCGCTGAACCCCCGACGATGCTCCCCTGCCCATGCTGAGAGCATGAAAGCGGGTCGCCTTTCCGTGCCGCCGGAAATCCGCCAATAATGACATTCGGGCTTCCGCTTTGAATTGGGCCAGTATGCGCACTTGTGTCAATACGCGCTCTGGCGGCAGGTTTTCCCATAATCGCGTTCTCTGTAGGCAAATTAACTGTTAACTTTCACAAGCGCGCCTTTGATATCGGTAAGATTGCTACCCACTATGCTCACCGTGTTATTCGCCTTCAACTCGGTATTCACACCGTCGCCCAGCGATGTCAATTCGTCACCTTTGAATATGGCCTGTGTCACTGCTTCAGCCGTAAGGTTGCCTTCCCCGACTTTTATTTCAATTGCATCAGGCGTAATCAGAATATAGTTGTCTTTCACTTTAAGCTTAATACTGGTCACGGATTCAAGCAGCGCATTACCTTCTTTATCCAGGGTTAACGCCGTTTGATCTTTACCAACATTTATAATGTGTTTATTACCTATATTATGCGTTTCATTATTACCGACAGCAGATTTTAGATTGCGCTTTATCGTAATATTTTCATCTTGTCCGACCGTTTTTTTGCGGTCCACCCCCACGTCGTGGGTCTCAGAATGTTCGATGTCCGTATCCATATTTTTTTCGGCATGGATCCAGATCTGCTCATGGCCTGCTTTATCTTCAAAACGCAGGGCGTTGGCATTGTCGACAGAGCCATCCTTCGAACGACTGAGAAACCCCATCTGCGTCGCCGCGGCTGGCAGCGCCCACGGCGGCATGCTCGCTTCGTTATACACCCGCCCGGTGACGATCGGCCGGTCCGGGTCGCCGTTGATGAAATCGATCACCACCTCATCGCCCACCCGCGGGATCTGCACCCCGCCAAAGCCCTGACCCGCCCATGCGCTCGATACGCGCACCCAGCATGAACTGGTGTCGTCCCCTTTCGCCAGACGATCCCAGTGGAACTTCACCTTGATCCGCCCGTATTTATCCGTCCAGATGCTCTCGCCCTGCGGGCCCACCACCTTCGCCGTCTGCGGGCCGTAGGTCCGCGGCCACGCCGTCGCCTGCGCCGGGCGATAGGCCACCGATGCCGGGATCACCGTAAAGTCGATGCGGTGTACCGTCGCCCCACCGTCGCCGCTGGCGTAGCGGTTTTCTTCAAAGGTATACTCCGCCACCGTGGTCAGGTAGTCACCGTTGTCGCTGAAAAACGGCGCGTTGCTCAGGGTAAAGGTTGCGCCCGGCGCGATCCCCATCGCCGTCGCCGTCGCCCGGATCTGCTGATGCTCCACCTGCCAGCGCTCCTGGCGGATGCGGGCGTAGAACTCGCCGTGGCTGTGCTCGACGAAGCGCCCCGGCCAGTCGTACACGTCAATGCTCCCCGGCGACGGTGAGGCCGGGTTCTGCTGGGCCTGGAACAGCCACGCGTTGGGCTTGCGGAAGTCGTAGTCATCGAGGCTGTAGATCCCCGGCGTCACGCTGTCTTCCAGCGCCCACTGGCCAATCCCCTCTTCATCGGTACTCCCGCCCGACGACGTCTGGTGATACGGGATCACCTCGTAGCCGCTGAACGGCTGATACTGCTCCGCCGCATCGGTCAGCACCAGGGTGTGCTTGTCCGCCTCGTGCCGGAAGTGATACGCAATCCCCTCCAGCTCCATCAGCCGGCTGATAAAGTCGAAACTGCTCTCCTGGTACTGCACGCAGTAGTCCCACACCCGATAACTGCCGCTCAGCCGGTCTTCAATATTCACCTGATATTCGCCGAGCAGCGTTTTGACTATCTGCGGTACCGTCTGTCCCTGGAAAATACGCAGGTTACGGTCGCGCTTCATCGGCCACAGATCCGGCTCAACCGTCAGCTGATAGACCGCGTAACGGGTGCCGGACAGCTCGGTCGCGCTCACCGCCACGCGCGTCACCTTGCCATTGATGTAGCGGGAGGTGAGCAGATTTTGCGTGGGAATGGTCACCGTAACCGCCTGGCCCAACAGCGTACTGCGGTCGATACGCGCATCGGTGCCGAGCAGCGTCAGAGTCAGGGCAAACGACCCGGACATCGCCTCACGGCCGGAGAGTTTCCAGAAAAGCAGCCCCTCCACCGGGAGCTGAACGGTAATTCGGTTAAACATAAGCAACATCCAGATTAACTGGCCACGCGCGCACGACATGGCACAAGAGATTAACGAGACGGATTAATCAGCCAGGTCCCCGGCTTCGCAATGTTCAGGCTTTGCGAACGAGTCTGCCCGTTGCCCTGCAGGACAATCTCATAGCGGCCTGGCGCCAGCCTGAGCGAGGCAAAACCATTACTTGCCGGGAGGGCTCTTTTCACTTCGCCATTGAGCTTCAGCTTCTCGCCTTCGCGCATACGGACATAAATCTGAGCAACCGGCGCCGCCTCCACGGCCGCTGGCGCAGCGTCTTTCGCGGCGGGAGGCGCAGCAGGCGTTGTTACCGCCTTCGCCTGGGGTGATGCCACTGGCCGGGCTTGCTGCGGTGCCTGCCGGGCGCTGGCGGTCTGTTCCGCCGGGGCCTCATGACCACCGCTGAACAGCATCCCTCCGGCAATGACGCCAACGACAACCCCCGCAGCCACCATCGCCGGGACTTTATAACGACGCCAACTATTGACGACGGGCTCCCCTTCTTCCTCCACCAGCGCCAACATCGTGCCGGGTTTCTTCACCGTCAGCACATCGTCAACATTCGATACCGACATGTCGATCAGCTCGGCAAAGGCCGCAATCGACTGCGGGCGCTCTTCGACGCGCAGCGCCAGCGCTTTGTCCACCGCCTGCAATAGCGCCTGTGAATAGCCTGCCGGCTGGCGTTCCGCCAGAGGCTGATAGCTATCCTGAATGCTACGTACCACGCTGACCGGCGGCGGTGAGCCGACAATCAGCGTATGCAGCACCGCGCCGACAGCATAGATATCGGTCCATGCCCCCTGTTCGCTTTCGTTATCATCGGTGTACTGTTCAATAGGCGCATAGCCCGGGCGGAGCATGGTTTCCGTTTCATCAGCGAGGTTGCCGATGGTGCGGCGCGCGGAACCAAAATCGAGCAACACCGGCAGACCATTATCCTGAATCTGAATGTTGTCCGGGGAGATATCCCGGTGCAGATACCCTTCGTCATGAATCGTCTTGATGGCGCCGAACAGCATCGGCAGCATCCGGCGGATCCAGGCTTCGTTAATCAGCTCCGGCTGCGTCTCCCGCAGGCGCGAGAGCGTGCTGCCGCTGTAAAATAGCGTCCCCATGTAGGCGGTGTCGTTCTGTACCCAGAAGCGCAACACGTGTACCAGGTTCGGGTGGTTAAAACGCGCCAGCAGGCGCGCCTCCTGAATAAAGCTGTTCAGACCGGCGGAAAACGCTTTGCTGAAACGCTCGCTGCGCAGCGCAAGGGTCATATCCTCATTCCGCACCGCCAGCGACGATGGCATAAACTCCTTGATCGCGATGGTGCGTTCCAGCTGATGATCCCAGGCGCGATACACAATGCCGAAGCCGCCGCCGCCAATCACTTCCTTAATTTCAAACTCGTTAAAACGATACCCGAGCGGCAGCGCGTTCAGGACAGTCCGGTGGTTTTCGTGATCCGTCATGGTTAAAGACTCACTTAATGATTGCGTTACGCGGCAAACTGACAATGAAACTCGCCCTGCTCAAAGCTCACGCGCAGATGTCGGAATCGCTCGTTGTTGCGGCTGGCGGTTAACAACATCTGGCCGATCTGCGGCAATAAGGTATTGGTCAAAATGGCATCGACCATCCGCCCGCCGGATTCCACCTCGGTACAGCGCTCAACGATCTGCGCGACCACGCTATCGTCGATACTGGCGGTAATACGGTGGTTCTCCTGCAGACGGCGCTGAATGCGCGCCAGCTGCAGGCGGACGATTTGGCCCAGCATGTCGTCGCTAAGCGGATAGTACGGGACCACCAGCAGGCGGCCTAACAGCGCCGGAGGAAATACCTGCAGCAGCGGCTGGCGCAGCGCGCCGCTTAACGCATCCGGTTCCGGCATCAGATCCGGGTCAGCGCACATGGCGCTAATCAGCTCGGTCCCGACGTTTGAGGTCAGGATAATAATGGTATTGCGGAAGTCGATATGCCGCCCTTCACCGTCTTCCATCCAGCCTTTATCGAAGACCTGGAAGAAAATTTCATGCACGTCAGGATGGGCCTTCTCAATCTCGTCAAGCAGCACCACGCTATAGGGACGACGGCGGACAGCCTCGGTCAGAACCCCGCCTTCCCCGTAGCCAACGTAGCCCGGGGGGGCACCTTTAAGGGTAGAAACGGTATGGGCTTCCTGGAACTCGCTCATATTAATGGTGATCACATTCTGTTCACCGCCATATAGCGACTCGGCTAGCGCCAGCGCGGTTTCGGTTTTCCCGACGCCGGAAGGGCCGCAAAGCATAAACACCCCAACCGGTTTATTCGGGTCATCAAGGCGAGCGCGCGAGGTGCGAACGCGTCGGGCGATCAGCTCCAGGCCATGGCGCTGGCCAATCACCCGTTGATTAAGGGTATCGGCCAGGCTCAGTACGGCGTCTATCTCATTTTTCACCATCCGCCCCAGCGGGATCCCGGTCCAGTCGGAGACTACGGCCGCCACCACGTTTTCATCAACCGCCGCGAACAACAGCGGCATATCGCCCTGCAGCGCTTGCAGCGCCTGCTGTTTTTCCGCCAGGGCAGCACGCAATGCGGGCTGCGCCTCAGGCTCAGCCTCGTGCAGCCCGGCGCGAAGAGCGATCACCTCATTGATCAGCGCCCGCTCCTGCTCCCAGCGTAGGGTCAACGCTTCACGCTCCGCCTCCTGCTGCTGACGAGTCAGCCGCAGCTGTTCAACGCGATGGTTGTCGCCAATCGCCAGCCGGGTTTCCCGCTCGGCGATGTCAATCTCCACATCCAGCGCGGCGATACGCTGCAGGCAATCCTCCAGCGGCGGCGGCGGGGCGCTCTGGCTGACGGCGACCCGGGCGCAGGCGGTATCCAGCAGCGCTACCGCTTTATCCGGCAGCTGTCGCGCCGGAATATAGCGATGTGACAGTTTAACCGCCGCGCTTACCGCCTCATCCAGCAGCAGAACCCGATGGTGCATCTCCAAAGGTGAAACGGTACTACGCAGCATCAGCAGCGCTTTTTCTTCATCCGGTTCGTGGATCTGTACCGTCTGGAAACGGCGGGTCAGCGCCGGATCCTTTTCAATATACTTTTTGTATTCCGCCCAGGTGGTTGCGCCGATGGTCCGCAGTTGCCCCCGAGCCAGAGCCGGTTTCAGCAGATTCGCCGCATCGCCGGTTCCCTGCTGACCGCCCGCACCGATTAAGGTATGGATCTCATCAATAAACAGCACGATCGGCGTCGGGCTGGACTGCACTTCAGTAATCAGCGCCTGCAGACGGGCTTCAAATTCACCTTTCATCCCCGCCCCGGCTTGCAACATGCCGATATCCAGTAGCCAGAGTTGGATATTGTGCAACGATTGCGGAACCTCGCCTGCGGCGATGCGCAGCGCCAGCCCTTCGACAACAGCCGTTTTCCCCACCCCCGCTTCGCCGGTCAGCAATGGGTTGTTCTGGCGGCGACGCATCAGAATATCGACCATCTGGCGAATCTCTTCGTCACGCCCGACAACCGGGTCGATTTTGCCTTCCCTTGCCCGTTCGGTGAGATTCTGTCCGTAGCGGGCCAGTGTCCCCTGAGCCGTCGGCAGCGCCTCGTTATCGCCGGTCTCCGGCCCCGCCTGCTGACTCTCTTTGCTTGCAGAGAGCAGCGTATCAAAGTCCTCGCTCAACGCTTCGACATTGATCCGGTTGAACTGCGACGAGATCCCTTGCAGGACATTGGCCAGATTCCAGGTCTTCAGCAGTCCGATAATCAGATGACCGCCGCGAATTCGGTTGACGCCATATTTCAGCGAGCCGTAAACCCAGGCACGTTCGACGGCGCTGTCGATGTGTTCGGAAAGGTCGGACACCGAGCTGGCGCCGCGCGGCAAGGCATCCAGCGCCTTAAGGATATCCCGGGTCAGCACCTGCTCATCAAGCGCGAAGCGGCGCACAATATGCTGCAGATCGCCATCCTGCTGCTGCATCAGCTGATGCAGCCAGTGCACCAGCTCGACATACGGGTTTCCGCGAAGTTTGCAAAAGGCGGTGGCGCTTTCCAGCGACGTAAATAACAGCGTATCCAGTTTGCCGAAAAGGACGGCACGGCTGATTTCTGACATGTTCGGTTCCATTGATAACATTAAAAAGGGGCGTCAGAGAGAAGGAGGCGTCACGTCTGCGACATCTCCACGCTAAACACTAAGTCACCTCGCGGTGCGGGGGCTGGCTGTACGCCAAGCCAGGTGCTGTAACCCAGTCGGCCACCGCCGCCGAGCACCGCTGAGGAGACCTCGGCGGCGCGAATCAGCACCCGGACATCCCACTGGTATTCAATGCCCAGATACTGGCGAACCCAGTCGCGTAAGGCGTTAATTTGCGCTTCTCCCGGCAGGAAGCGGGCATATTCATCGGCGCTGAGCGGCCCGATTTCGAGGAGAAATTTATGTTGGACATCGCGTACCGCCACGCCGAGAAATGCCGACACGCCAAGACGCGGCAGCCGACGTCCAGCCCCCAGTTGCGCCCGATCACGCGGGCTCAACGGCATCCACTGCGGAACATTGCAGATAATCCGCACAGGCACCTTAAAGTAGCTGCGCAGAATTTTCTCCAGCCCTTCCGGGTCGCGGCTGTGGCGGGTGAGATGCCCGGCATAGGTAAAACGCGCATGCGGGCTGAGTTTGCCCTTTTCCATCTGTCCAGGTTGCCCCATACCGATGAGCGCCGCCAGATAACGTTCAAAGCGTGGGTTATCTTTCCGGTCGAGAGAAACTGTCGGCTGTGCATCCGCCCAGGCACGATAAAACAGCAGCGTCAGGCGATGATGGAACAGATCTGCAAAGGCGCTCAGGCTGTCATCCTGGTGGTGATGGATGCGTTCGCGAGCATATTCGGTCAAATGCACCGGCAGCGGCCCGTTAGGGCCAAACAGGCCAAAACTCAGAATTGAAATATCGTGCAACGCGCTGTTTTCACGCTTGCTGGCAGAAGCCAACGTCGCCGGCGCAAAGCCCATGGACGGGGTCTGGCCAATACGCAACGACTCAAATTTTGGCAGCGGCGCGCGGCCTAACGGGTAACGTTCCCCTCCCTGGGCATCCAGCCGCCGCAGCAGTTGAAAGAGATCATATTGCCAGGGCGCGGCCATCACCCCACGCCAGAAATTCTCGGCTAATGGCGTCAGACGATGGATGGTGGTGGTGCTTGCCTGCGGGTCACTCATATCAGCGCCCTTTTGCCCATCCGCGGCGCCCAGTAACCTATCTCGCCACGCTGCTGGCTGCACAGCGTAAACTCGGTAAAACTGTTCAGCGATACCAGCCGCGCAAAAACGCGTTCCATCACGCTGCCAAACAACCACGGGCTGGAGCCGGAAAATGCGCGTTCATCGACGGTTAAAGTAATGCCAATGCCGCGGGCAAAAACAATCGGCCCCGGCTCAGGCACCCGCCGATGTACCGGCTCCAGCACACAGCTGCGTACGCCTTCAACCTGCCGCGCAATCGCCGTTTCCGCCAGGCTGGCATACAACCCCAGCAGCTGGCGCAGGGCGGCTGCGCCTTCGCCATTGTCGCTATCCATCAGGCTTAAATAGTTCATTTGCAGCTGACTGATCAGCCGCCACGTACTCAACCCTTCAGCCAATGCCGGACGCGGCGGCGTTGGCCCTTTGCGCATTTTCAATGACTTAACCGGCAATGAGTCCGGCAGCACAAACTGGCCTAGCTCCTGCTGTAGTACCAGCGGCAGATCGCGACTGGTGCACAGCACTTCGGCGGTAATATAGCGCAACGCCTCCTGCCAGGGAGCATGCTGCTCATCCACCAGCGAAACAAAAATCTCCGAGCCGGTATAGCCGGTGCGGGTACCGTAGCGCAGCGCGTGTTCCGATAGCACCCGCTGTTCACGACGTTGGGAGAAATAAGCGCCGTAATTTCCGCCGTCACCGCTCCAGGAGCTCCAGAACGGCCGGAACTCGCGGTCGTCGCGCTGGCCGTCGGCGCTGGCGTGGATTTTTCTGACGGCATAGATTTCGTAATCCAGCGGGCGAATGTTATCGACCACCAGATGGTATTCATGCTGGCTATCGCTCAGCTTCTGGCGGGCGGCGATTTTGGGAAACAGGTTAATCACCGGGGTGCAATGTAGCGCAAAGTGGCTGGCATCGACCACCTGCTCCAGCCGTTCGTCGGTTTTATCCAGCAGGATAATAATATCAAAGGATTTTTCGTTGCCGCAGCCGGCTATCAGCTCGCCCAGCCCATTCACGCTGATAAAACGAAAGCGCGCCGGGAAGGCAAAATACTCATGCAGCAAGCGGTAGCCATCAAAATTGCGCAGATCTTCCGGGAGCAGCGCCTGATCGGCAGCAAATCCTTCCTGCTGCAGGGCGTCATCGCCAAGCGTCAGGCGGCGCGGCTCGCTGCCCGTTGTCTGACACAGGCAGCCCACCTGGTGCGCCATCACCAGTTCGAGCAGACTGAGAGCTTCAATGTCCGGGCCGCTGAGGAAAAACGCCAGACGGTCAAAATCAAGATGCCCAAGATTCTGCGCCCCGTCGCAGGAGACGCGAATGCGCAGCGCGCTGGTCGCCCCACGCTGGCTCATGCCAAGCGCGGCGAGCGGCACATCCGCCGGGAGCCCGCCCAGTTCGGCTTTTTCGATACGCAGCGGCAGCAGCGTCACGTCATGGGCGGTGGTATAGCTGCAGGTAACGCCATTTTTTTTCAGCGTCTGGCTGTCCATCATGGTGCCGCGGGGTACCACGAAGCCTTTGCTCAGATCGCCTTTATTGCCGTCAGGCTGCAGTTCAGCAATAGCCATGGATGGCGTCGGCGCCAGATAGTTCGGGGCGATCATCTCCAGCAGGCGCTGAGAAAAGCGCGGGAACTCGGCATCCATTTTCAGCTGTACGCGCGAAGTCAGGAAGGCGAAGCCCTCCATCATGCGTTCAACGTAAGGATCCGCGACCTCGATACCGCGCATTCCCAGTCGCCCGGCGACTTTAGGGTAGCGCTCAGCAAATTCGGCGCCCATTTCGCGCAGATAGGCCAGTTCGCGGTTGTAATATTCAAGCAGTTTGCCTTCCATCGTTACCCCGCGTCTTTTAATTCAAAATGACCATTCTCAAGATCCACATCGCTACGAAACAAAAACTCCAGCGGGTACGGTACGCACCACAAACGCCCCTTAATCTCGATGGATAGCACGTTATGCAGATCCAGCGAGCGGGGATCGGAAACGCAGCGCACCTGCAGCCCCTGTGGCAGGATGCGCGGTTCAAAGTTGAGAATGGCTTCGGTTAATTTGCGCTGAATATCCTGCCATTCAATATCCGACATCCGCTTCCCGGCCAGCGGCGCAACGCCGAAGTTGACAACCGAACGGCGAACGTGCGCCAGCTCGGCCAGCGTCTGCGGGTCGCTATGGTTGATGGTGTTAAATAGCCATTGAAGATCGCGCAATACGTGACGACGCAAGGTCGTGTGGGTAATCAAATTGCTGTTAACCGACTCTTGCTGCGTCTGCGGGTGGTTGTCCGTCAGGCGATCAAGCAGCGAAGGCTGCATTTTATCCCGTGCGCCCACCGTCTCTTTTTTACTGCGCGCCTGCCAGCCGCTGAGCAGTACATCGCCATCGCGAAGCGATTTATTCATTCAAAGGTCACCACTTCTAACGTCAGCAGCGGGAACTCTGCGCTATCGTTGAGCCACACTTTCTGTCCGTGTCCCTGATACAACATCCCCTCCTCATCCAGCGCCTGCCACTCCGTCGCCCGGGCCAGCATAAAACGTTCTTCTGATGCCGGGGTCAGAGGGTAACGCGCCGGGATCTGGCAGACCTGTTCGCTGCCATCACGCAAACGCACCAGCGCATGCCGCCACACCAGGTCGGTAACGCTGGCCGGAGCCTGAAAACGGATCTCCGCGATGGCGCTAAACGGCAACCAGAAGTAACGACCGTTAACAATAACCTCGCAAACCGGCCCCAGACGGGCATCGCCGTCCATCAGCCAGGCAAACGGCTGCGCCTGACCTTCCGGGAACCCGAGTTCGCCGGGGTTAGCTTCCGCCTCTTCAAACGCATGAAGCCGCTGCTGATGAGCCGCTTCCGGCGGCTGAGCCAGCGCCGAGACCAGCGTCGCCAGCCACGGCCACGGGTGTTCAGGCATATGTGGCTGCGCCCGGCCAGCCAGCACTTCAGCGCGTTGTTGTTCCCCCTGCAGGGTGTGTTCCAGCAAGGTAACGGTAGGCCGGGCCTGCGGTTTCAGCGCCAGCCAGCTTTTCAGTTGCCTCTGCGCTCGCGACCAGTTACCGCTGAGGCACAGAAACTGCACAAACGCCGCCCGCAGATCGGCGTCTGCGGGATCCGCTTTGATCTCATTTTCCAGGCGCTGTAGCGCAGAGGCGACGGACTCGCCCGCCAGCCGTTGATAAAGCGTGTTCATAGGCGCTCCTTAATGCGCTGCGCGGTAGGCGCTCGCCGCCGGGTTACGTAACAGAGGATGCAGCCCATCGATGAGCACCACGTTTAATTTGGTCTCTGGTGCCAGCCACGGAGTCCAGACTTTGCGCACCGCATCAACGCGCGCCTGCAGGCGGGCGGCGTCGTTGGCCTGTTCAGCAGAAATTTCAATCGCCAGCGTGCCGTCCATCCGCCAGCCGTTCTGCGCGGAAACGTAGGGCAGAATCATCCAGCTCTGGGTGGCCTGTTCGTGACTGACCACCATGCGTTGATTATTCACGGCGGTAATCAGCAGCTTGTTCGGTTCAACGGCCTCATTGAGCCCGATGACCGGGAAGCCATGGACAAAGGTGACGGTACTCTGTTTCTCCGCGCCGTCGTTCAGCTGGCTAATCACATAGCGTCCCGTCAACCAACCGCCTTTCTCGCAGCTTCCCGACGCACCCGCCGGAATGAACAGCGCCGGAGCATTCGCGCTATCCTGCCAGAAGGTTCGCAGACGACAGCCGTCTATCAGGGTAAACTCCTGCCACGGCGTACGGTCGGCGGCGGCAGAGAGCGCTTCAGCTTTATCTGCTGGCGGCAATAGCGCCGGGGCGGCAGGCGCCTGAGGAGGCGCAGCCGCAGTATCGGCGGAGACCTGCACCGCCCATTTTTTATTTTTTGCCGCGGTCCCCTGCGCAATATGTCCGTTACTGGCGTCCACCAGCGTCCAGTTCACCTGCTGTAAACGCGCGCATTGATGCTCCAGCAGCGTACCTACCCGCGGCAAAAAGTTGGCCAGTACCTTCACGTTTTTGTTGCCATTGGCGACAATGCGCAGCGCCAGTTCGTTGGCACACCAGTTCTGCGGGGCGTTGCCCTGAATGTTATCGATCCAGACGTCCAGCTTTTGCGAAGGCGATTGCACGATCCGGTAGTTTTCCGCCTGGGTAACGCCGGTGACGGCGAGCAGCGCCGCGCCCATTAACCAAAGTTTCATAAAAATCCTTGTAAGCCTGTATCAATCCCGCAGAGGGAAAAACTGAGCGGCGTCCGAGAGCGAATGCAATAACGTCGCCTCCTCCGGACTCCCCATCCATACCGCCACGGCGCTGTAGTTATCCTGCGAAGCCTGAGCGCCTTCGTTGTTTTTCTGAATAATTTGGTTCATCAAGGTCAGCCATTCCTGCGGGGTGTTCACCATCTGCAGGGATGATTTCATCTGTTCTTCCCCCACGCAGTGCCAGAAACCGTCGGTACAGAGTAAAAAGGCATCGCCATCTTCCACCGGTACGACATCGCTATAGCTGGCTTCCGGCCCTTCACTGGCCATGCCCAGCGCCCGATACAGCAGGTTGCTGTTGATTTCGTCGGTCTGGTGCCCGGCATCTTTCATCTGTTGCACCAGGCTATGATCGGTGGTGACGTGGTATAGCCAGCCGCGGCGAAACAGGTACAGACGGCTGTCTCCAGCGTGTGCCCAGTAGGCCAGCTTGTAATCACGATCGATAAACAGGCTGACAAGCGTGGTCCCCATTCGCCGGTAATCCGGCGTCGCGCGCTGCTCGTTGAGGATGGCGCGATTCGCCGCCTGGACATATTCGCGAATGGTCTGCGCATTGAGATGATTTTCACCATCAAAACGGGTCAGAATGGCATTCCGCGCCAGTTCCGCGGCAACATCGCCCCCGGGAAGGCCGGCGATGCCGTCGCACACCACAAAGCAGGCGGAACGATCGCCGACGTTTTCCCCGGTCTGATCCTGGTTGCTGGCGCGCGTCCCCTGGCGGGAAAGTGAGGCCGTTGTAATGTCCATTATTCTTCCGATCCGCTCTGTGAGTCCTTGTACTGATTCACTTCCATGTCATACGCATAGAGGAACGCTTCGCCAAACAGGGTGTGAAAATCATCTTCAATCTCACCGGCGGTTTCACCATAGGTACGGACAAAATAGTCCCACAGCGCGGCCTTGCGGCTTGCCGGGAGCGCCAGCCGCGAGGTGGCGCCATCGCGTTTCGCCTCTTCCTCCAGTTGCTCCGGATTAAAGGATTGCAGCATGGCGGCGATAATGGCGCGAATCCCGGAAATCATCCCCAGTTGGTGCGCCTGCAGGTCGATCAGCGCATCGCGCACCGCTTTTTTCGGCGGCATAAAGCCCGGCATCCGCGCGCCAAACATCTGCATCAGTACCGTTTTCCCCGATGGCAGCAGTTTGAACGGATTATTGGCATCATCCAGCACCATGGTCATATCGGCTTTGACGCCGCGTTTCAGAATCGAGCGGGAGGAGAGCAGCGCTACGGTCCCCTGGGAGAACATGCTTAGCATTTGTCCCAGCTGACGCATATTTTCGCGGTCGAACTGCGGGACCGGCTGCATATCCCCCAGCCCCATTCCTTCCAGCAGCGCTTCCAGTAATTCGCCCTGCAGAACATCGCCGTTTGCAGGCTGCTGCCGGGAGTCAGCCGGTGACGCGTTGCTTACGGGGTCGATGCGCAGGCGCCCTTTCGGCGTCTGCGCGGCGTGGCGCACCACCGCCTGCGGGGTAGGCAACGGAATAGCCTCTGCCGCTTCGCGCTCTCCCGGCGTCGGCGAGGCGTGAAGCGCATCTTGCAACTGCTCTTGCTGCTGCACGGCAGGCGGCTTCGGCGACGGTTGTTGCATACACAGCGGGGAGTCAAAAGCGGCATCCGGCTCCGAGGACGCTTCAGGCTGTGGCGCGAGGGGCGTTTCTGCCGCACTAAAAGCTTCAACCGGCGTCAGCGGCGCCCCCCCCATCAGCCCCAGCGGATCGTCGTTACGCGCCGCTTTCGTCGTCGCCCCCCCGGCAAACAGTGCCAGCGGATCCAGCTCTTCCTCGCTTCCTTTGATCATCGGTTCGACCGATGATTCCACCGGCGGGACCAGCGTGGTCGGCGTGAGATCGGCAAAGATGCCGTCGCTGTTAAACGGCGTGTCATCAGCAAACAATTTGTCAGTCGCCATGTTTTCACGGACAAACGGCGATTCGCTGTCGTTGAACATCGCCAGCGGATCTTCCGGGTTACGTTCCGCGGCCTGCGGCTCGTCAAAAGGATTATGCGCCGCCGCTGGCTGCGGTTTCACCCGGTTACTGGAGATGCTGTCGGAAATGGAAAACTCCTGCATCAGGCTGTCCCAGATTTCCGCTGGCACCGCCGTCGGCGTACTCTCCGTCCTGGCACGCACAGATTGCGGCGTTGATTCTGTAACCGGACGAGCGTTCACCTGTGGCGGTTCGCCAGTGGCCATATGGCTCATCGGCCGGGTGTCCTGAAGCAGATCGCTCACTTTAATCCGGTATTCATCAATAGAGAGGAGATCGCCGCCCTGCAGTTCAACCTGGCGCCCGCGCTCCAGCGGGATATCGTTGAGCACCACCCGGGTGACGTTACCGCGGTTGGTGATCCGGCATTCGCCGTCGGCCGCCACGTGAACAATCGCCTGCAGACGTGAAATGGCGCGGTCGTTATCCGGCAGCACCAGATTATTGTCGCTTCCGCGGCCAATAGTGCCGCCCGGGGCATAAAAATCGCAGCTGCTCTGCGGCGGCTGGTGACCGTCTTTGGTCGAAATAATCGTGAATCGCATAGCGTATTCCTGCTGGTATGATTAGCGCTCAAACGCTGCCGCTCTCGAAATAAGAACGGCGGCGTTTGGGGGTAACAAATACTATTCACTCTGTGAAATGTTAAATTGCCCTGATGTGTTTTTTTCTAATACAAACCGAGCGGCGTAGCGAATCGATTCGTTTTTACCCGTCACTTTAAGCGCAACATCATATTCCCCGGCTTGCCATGGAATACCGCGCCATTGGTGACATTGCCGGGTATTTAGATAGCTTTTATTATGCACTTTTACTTCGGAGTATTTTATTGCGTCACCGAAAACAGATCGTGCCAACGCGATTTCACCGATAGTCAGAGGACGAACGCCCCCTCCTGCAAACTTGCCATGTTATCTTCCTTGCCGGCAGATAAGGGCCGGGGAAAATCCCTGGCCCGACCAGCAATTATGCTTCTTTGTTCTCTTTGATATTCCAGCCAGAGCTGCTTTCAGCACCTTTACCGCCTGCTGAAGTCTGTTCCCAGTACTGCTGTTTGACTTTCGCAGCCTGGAAAGCATAGGTCACACCAACGGTATCGCCATTGTCGGCACCGGTGTACTGCACGGAGGTCACCAGCACGTCCTCCAGAGTAATTCGCGCGTACTCAACCTGCTGGCCACCGGCTTTGCACACGGAGAGCTCAAGTTTAGTCAGGTGTTTTCCGCTGGAGCAGTGCTTAAGGATAGCGGTCGTGGATTTATCAATCAGCGCGTTCACGTGCAGATCGTTAAAATTCACTTTACCCGCGCCGCCGCCGCCGCCAACGCTCATATTACCCGGCTGGGAAGCTCCCCAGGAAAAAGAGGTAATATCAGTCCAGCCGGTGTGATTAGAATCTTTCGATTCACCGGTAACACCCTCGATCTTCAGGAACATATCAATAGCCATAATATCTACTCTTCGTTAATGACAATTATTGCTTTCGAAAAAGCGCTTATATGGCAAACAGGAAAGCATGGGGCTGAATAAAACCATCCATATTTTACCTCTGCCTCAAATCAAACGACTGATGTCGTTTGACAGTCTTGACACTCCTTTCTAAATAGATTAAGAAATGTGAAGTCTTTATTCTTTCGGGTTATCCTGAATCCAGGTGTGTTCAGGATTTCCAATAATTAATTGTGGCACCAGTTCATTAAGCTCATCGCTGTGATAAAGGCGTAAACAGTTTAAGGTCACACCTTGTACTGCTGGTTTTCTCTCGGAATGAAACGCATTGGTTGCCCCTTTGTATTTATCAATGAGGATATTAATTTTGTCATTACCATTATCAATATCGAAAGGCACCCATTCCAGTAACGCATTACCACTACGGGCAGCATCCACAGAAAACTGGCTTTTATCATCAGAGACTTGCGCCAGGCAGCGAGAAAGAACAACGTCTTTGACGACCTGCTTATAAGGGAGTTTTTTTAAAAATAACACCGGATCGTCAGTTGCATAAACCGAGGCTGAACTGGTAAGCAATAGCAGACTAGCAATTATTTTTTTCATGGCAACTCCCAAAAATTGGCTTTGGTCGTTGTGTAATTTGTATCCGGCGCATTGAAATAACAGTGATCCGAACAGGTTAAACCATTCCAGAATGTGGCATGCCCCGCGGCGTCACTCCAGCCTTGTACCTCAAACAGGATTACGCCCTTTTTGTTGGCCAATTGCTGAACGGGTAAAGACGGATAACTCACGATCATGTCAGGTTTACCCCACTGACGAGTCAGCCAGGCAATGACATCCTTTACGCGGTAGAAGTACCATTTGTTATCAGCACCGGATACCGTGAGATTTGAAATACGCGGCACGGAGTGCCCGGTATAATTCAGAACATAACTCATGCGAACGGCGCAACTGTTTGACCACCCGCCCTTCTCTTCCGGTATTTCGAAGTTGTGCCTTACCTTGCCACCGATAACTTGCTTAACTTTGCCGATAGAATCATTTGCATCGTAAATACGTGTCGCCGCCGCCCAGGCAGCAACGAACGAAGGTCGCGCTATCATATTTCCCCTCAAACTTCCATGCTATAAAGCCAGCGCCGGGCATGGTCTCCCGGCGGCAGTTATCACGCATCTTTCGTCTTCAGCGACGGCAGCTTCGACACCAGACGCAGGGAAACCGTCAGCCCTTCCAGCTGGTAGTGCGGGCGCAGGAAGAATTTGGCGGTGTAGTAACCCGGATTGTCTTCAATCTCGGCGACCTGGACCTCCGCAGCGGCCAGCGGTTTACGCGCCTTAGTCTCCTGCGAGGAGTTCGCCGGATCGCCGTCGACGTAGTTCATCACCCAGTCATTCAGCCAACGCTCCATATCGTCGCGTTCGCGGAAAGAACCGATTTTGTCGCGAACGATACACTTCAGATAGTGGGCGAAACGGCAGCAGGCAAACAGATAAGGCAGACGGGCTGCCAGGCGTGCGTTAGCGGCGGCGTCGGCGTCGTGGTATTCCGTCGGTTTCTGCAGCGACTGCGCGCCGATAAAGGCAGCGAAATCTGAGTTTTTGCGATGAATCAGTGGCATAAAACCGTTTTTCGCCAGCTCCGCTTCGCGACGGTCGCTGATGGCGATTTCCGTCGGGCATTTCATATCGACTCCGCCATCATCGCTCGGGAAGGTATGACACGGCAGATTTTCCACCGCACCGCCGGATTCCACGCCGCGAATAGAGGTACACCAGCCAAACTCTTTGAACGAGCGGTTGATATTGGCCGCCATCGCATAGGCAGAGTTCGCCCACGCGTAGTTGTTATGATCCGCACCGTCGGTCTGCTCTTCAAAATCAAAACCATCCACCGGATTAGTGCGAATACCGTATGGCAGCCGGGAGAGGAAACGCGGCATCACCAACCCCAGGTAGCGGGCATCTTCCGATTCACGCAGCGAACGCCAGGCGGCGTATTCGGTGTTCTGGAAAATTTTGGTCAAATCGCGCGGATTCGCCAGCTCCTGCCAGGACTCCATTTGCATGACGCCCGGCGCGGTACCGGTGATAAACGGGCAGTGAGCGGCCGAACCAATGCGTGCCATTTCGCCGAGCAGCTCCACATCCTGCGGACCATGATCGAAATAATAATCGCCGACGATGCAGCCAAACGGTTCGCCACCGAACTGGCCATACTCCTGCTCATAAACTTTTTTGAAGATGGGACTCTGATCCCAACCCACCCCTTTATAACGCTTGAGGGTACGGCCCAGCTCCTGTTTAGAGATGCTCATAAAACGGATTTTGAGCATCTCATCGGTTTCGCTGTTGCTGACCAGATAATTCAGCCCGCGCCATGCGCTTTCCAGCTTCTGGAACTCGTCGTGATGGATAATCTGGTTCACCTGGCGGGAGAGTTGCTCGTCAATCCCGGCAATCAGATTCTGAATGGTACGGTAGGTGTCGTTGGAAAACGTCACGGTGTTTTCCAGCGCCTGTTGCGCCAACGTTTTTACCGCGCTTTCCACTGCCGAGCGCGCCTGGTCAGTCTTCGGGCGGAACTCTTTACTCAGCAGCGCGCTGAATTCATCCTGGCTGAACGCCTGGCCGGACTGGTGTTCATGTTGTTGAGTCGGGTTGCTCATCGCTTACTCCTCGCTACCTTTCGCGCTGTCATCTTGTTTCGGCATCTGGCTCAGGGATTTGAGCAGCGTGGGATCCTGCAAAATTTTAGCAATCAGCTCTTCCGCACCGTTTTTACCGTCCATATAGGTCAGCAGGTTGGAGAGCTGAGTTCGCGCTTCCAGCAGCTTGTTCAGCGGCTCAACCTTGCGGGCAATAGCATCCGGCAGAAAGTCATCCATACTCTCGAAGGTCAGATCGACGTTCAGCTTGCCCTCGTCGGTCAGCGTATTGTCAACCTGGAACGCCACGCGCGGCTTCAGGGCTTTCATGCGTTCGTCGAAGTTATCGATATCGATATCCAGAAACTTACGCTCATCGACAGAAGGCTGGTTATCTACCGGTTTACCGACCAGATCGGCCATGACGCCCATCACAAACGGAAGCTGGATTTTGCGTTCCGCACCATAAATCTCTACGTCGTACTCGATCTGTACGCGGGGGGCACGGTTACGTGCGATAAATTTCTGCCCACTCTTACTTATTGCCATGATGTTCTCCATCGAAGATGCGCGGTAAAGGTTGAGCGTCAGACCTTATGCCTGTCGCCATAATACCTGGACGCGTCAGTCGCGACGTCCAAAAATATTTTCCAGCTGATGGACGCCGTCCGGCGCCAGATCGCGAATAATGTCCATAAAATCAAGTTCAATTAGCCGTTGAACCCGCTCAATCATCAAGGGCGCAGGATGGCTGGGTTCATGTTGGGAGAAATACTGCTTCGCCTTTTCCAGCATCAGTTGGGCCTCAGCGCGGGTCGTGATTTGCGCGCTACGCCAGTCGACAGCCGACTGCGCCGTTGATGCGCCAGGCGTCACGACCTGTTCACTGACAACGGGCTCTTCACGCGGGGAATGAAAGGCCGAGATGTCAGTCACCTGGCAGGCGCTCGCGACCACGCCGACGGTCTTTTGCAACTGTTCCATTTCCGGGACTCCGCTTTCGCTGAGATAGCCCACCAGCAGTTCACGAATGGTCTGCAGACGTTGATGAATGGCGAGGAT
Organism: Klebsiella sp. NPDC088457; assembly: GCF_044900465.1. Lineage (NCBI taxonomy): Bacteria > Pseudomonadati > Pseudomonadota > Gammaproteobacteria > Enterobacterales > Enterobacteriaceae > Klebsiella > Klebsiella sp. NPDC088457. The sequence continues at coordinate 61,754 of NZ_JBJDNH010000008.1, forward strand.
GGCCTCAATTCCCGGCTGGCCGCCACGCGCCAGTTCATCAATCAATCGCGAACGCCCGCCGGGATAACCGGCGCATTCTGTTTTACTGCCATCCAGCAGCGCCTGCGCATCGCGCAGCGTCAGCTCATCGCCGTTGCTGCGCAACAGCATGGCGTTACGCAGCGCGGTGGTCAGCTCAGATTTGTCGCTCATTCCTGCCAGGGCGTTGATACGATAAAAGGGATCGGTCTCGCCGAACTCCTCCAGCAGCGGATACATCTGCGGCCAGTAGAGCGACAGGGCCTGCTGCACCAGCAGCAGGCCATCCGCGTAGCCGGCCAGCCCCCGGCGTTTGGTCCACGCGTGGGTTAACGCCAGCATGACGCGCAGATCTTTGGTCCGCCCCAGCAGGCTAACGGCCAGCTTTTCTACCGTGGTCCAGTCCGCCGGCTCGGCCGGAATAATGGTGTCGCCAAATTGCTGCTCGGCTTTCCCCTGGCTGGCCTGTTCCATGGCCTGAAAATCGGCGTCATATTCCAGATTGTCCCCGCAGGGCTGCTCCGGCGATACCGGAGCGAGAAAATCGTCAATATTCATTGCATACCTGCTTATTCAAACATCGGCGGATAGAGACCATGCCGCCCCGGTCTTGCCCCACCGGCGGGGTCGAATAACAGCGTAAACAGCTGCCCGGTCAGGTTTCCGCTGTGAACATGGGTATAAAGCGGGTAACCGTCTCCGCGGTTGGTCCACCAGAAACTGGTCTGTCGCTGCGGATCGAAACATTCCGCCGCCTGTTGCCAGCCAAGGGGGCTTTGGTCACCGGTTTCATAGCCGATCACATCCAGGATTTCCGAGCGCTGTTCCGGGGACACCATTCGCGGAGCCGGAATGGCCAGCAGCGCCTGATCCAACTGCTCGGCGGAGAAACCATTGCGGACGGCATGGAGCAAAATACGTCCAACCAGCTGATACCATCCCCCGGCCTGCGCCAGTATTTGTGGTGACCAGGACAGCGGATTAAAGGCTATCTGCGCACAGATCGGATACTGGCGCCCCACTCTGTCACGGCCAGGGATCAGACAACCCATCTGAACCATTTGCCCGCTCAGCATCGGCGGTACGATGAAATTCCATACCGGCGCGTTGCTGAACTGCCGCTTACCGCTACGCTGCTGCTCCTGTTGCCAGGCCAGCAGGCCAACCTGGAACCATTGCGACCACTGGCGAACCAGGATGTCCGGGAAGCGACGTTGTAAAAAATCGCCGGCACTGGGTAATTTTCCGTACCAGCTCATCGCAGGGGAGTTCGTCATTCGGCTTTCCTTGCGGTTATGGACATGAGAAACGTGGAAGCTGGAACGGATTGCGAATGCTGTTCGGCGCAAATTCCAGCGTGACCGCGTAGCCATCAACGTTGAACGTCGCCTGACGGCTTAAACTGCTGCTGCCCGGCGCAGTACGTGCTTTATCAAAGAAACGGTTAAGCGCCCAGGCACCGCCGGTTACCAGCGTCGAGGTGGTGCCATCGGCAAGGCCGAGCTGCATCCGCACCTGGTTGGTCCCCCCAGGGCCAGGCCAGCTCATCATCTGCACCGCCTGCGGGCCATGGCTGTAGCGCAGCTGCTGGCCGTCGACATCCAGGGTCAGGTTAAGAATGCGGTTATCCATCCTGATGGTGCGTACGGTCACTTTGAATGACGGCGTGGTCGCACCGTTGGCAAAAAACGCGTCGCGAATCGACTGGGCCTGCTGGAACGGACGCAGCAACCCTTCGCTTCCCGGCAACGTTTTCCCGTCAATACCCGGCATAAAGCGCCAGTTGGCCTGAGTGGTATCCACTTTGTTGGTCAGATTGTCCCGGAAGAAGGTGTCCATCATCCCGGTACCCGGCGCGAACATCCGGGCCAGGTCATCCGGCGTCACTTCACTGCTGGCGTTGCGCACCAGCGGATAGCGACCGGCAATCGCCTGACGGCAAAAGCCGCCGACTTCAACATTAATACGCTTGCGGACGTTGTCGAGATCGCGGCGCTGCGTATCGCTGCTGGCACCGACCGCCATCTTACTGAACATCGTTTGTAACCCGCCCGGCAGACGCCCGGCGCTGGCCTGTAAGCGACCGATCGCCTCGCCGCCCGGCGGTTGCATTCCGCTATTAGCCGCATCCTGCACCGCGGTCAGGTAGCGATACAGCTCATCCACCTGCTTGAGAAAGTCATCAAACACGATAGTTTTGCTGCCTTTTTCCAGCGGCTGAGCCAGTTCGATCAGGGGCGCATAATGTTCGGTAACCAGCTGCTCCGGCGTCTGGGCCATAGCGGCGCCTTGCGCTGAACGGTTGTCATCGTTGCGGAACAGCGCTTCAAGGGTACGGGTTGCCCGGTTCCCCGTCTCTTCTTTTGCCCCCTGCCCGGCATCCGGCTCCGCTCGCGACAGCGTCAATACCTGACTCAGGTTGATCACCAGACGGCGTAACGGCGAATTGCTGGCTGAAAGCAGACGAGCAGTATTAATCCGCGACGACAGATCGGCGCTGTTATTAAGCTGAATATCGGCAAGGAAGCTATCCCAGTTGGCAATAAAATCGCGGATATACAGCTGGCGGACCGCATTGTCGGTCTGTGGCTTATCTTCCTGTGCCGTCGTGGCGCCCAGTACCCATGCATCATCATCGTGCAGGGCGCTGGTGACGTTATCGATTTGCTGATTGAATACCTTCCAGTAGCCATCCGGGGTATACAGCCCCGGCACGCCGTCGCTGACAGATTTCCCGCTTTTACGCGAGAACACCAGTTCGCTTTGCGGGCCGCCGAGAGTGGCCAGAGAGATCGGTTTAAGATTGTCGTCATGTTCCAGCAGCCGCTTGAGCCGCCCGTAAACGCGGGTCGATAAAGGCTGCTGGTTAATGAGCGCGCGCTCCCTGGCGACCAGAGCATCGTCTTTTGCGTACGGCGAAGACTGTATCTGCGGCTCCAGCAACTGAGCCAGGTGCCCTTCAAGCTGGCGTAGCTGCGCCTGGGTGATGTTCTGCGGTAAATTGCGCTGCAGGTTCAGCATGATCCAGGAAAGCAGGAACTTCCCGTCATACTGTTTGGGTTGATACAGCATCTGATAGGCTTTCAACGCCTCATAGCTGTATTCCACATCGCTGCCGTTGTCATTACGCAGCCAGGTGGTTATGCGCATTGCGACTTGAGGCAGCAGCATTTGTTGCAAGGCTTTCTGATAAAGCGTCTGCGCAGCGTCGCTAACGTCATAGCCGCGATACAGCCCCATACGACGGGTGAGCGGCGGATCGTTAACATCAAACCCGGCGCTTTGCGGAAGCGCAATCAGCCCGTTGAGCAGAGGTAGCATCGCAAACAGGTCGTTCTGGCCAGGATACTGCAGCTGTTTACTTTGCTGCTCCAGCGGAGGGACCTTAGCTTGCACCTCCTGCAGATAGGCTTTGTTTTTGCCATAGCTGGTTAACCACAGGCCGCAAAGAATCACCAGCAGTGCGGCCAATACCGCATACCCGGACCAGATTAACGCCCGGTTGCGCAGGGCCCACCAGCGGTTTTGCCCGGCAATACCCGCCTCCTGGAAGATCACGTTCTGCAGCAGATTCTTGATAAAGTAGCTCTGCCCTTTCCCGCCGGGGATCGGTGCCTCTTTGCTGACCGAATCCCAGCTGTCGTTCTCATTCGCCTCGGGTAGTGAGAGCGAGCGATTAAGTTCGCCCATCACCCGGTCGAACGGCAGCCCCTCCTGCGTCCCGCTGGCGAAATAGATGCCGCGCGGGGAGAATTCCGTTTCGAAATTGGACCGCGCAAAAACGGTACTCAGATAGTCAGCCAGCAACGGACGCAAGGCGGCAAACTCCTGCGGGAACAGCCACGCTTCGGCACGGGTTTTTGCATCATGCTCTTTCAGCATGGTTTCCGGCAGGCCGGCCTCCAGCCGCTGTTGCAACAAAGAAAACTCCTGCGCAAAGCTGCCCATCAGATCGAAGTCGGCCAGTTTTGCCTGCTCCCAGGGAAAGGTGAACCCCCAAATCTGATCGCGTTGCGCCTTATCGTAGCCGGCAAACCAGGCGCGGAAGCCTTTTAAGAGATCCGCCTTGGTCACCAGTACATATACCGGGAAGCGGATCCCAAGCTGCTCATGCAGCTCCGACAGGCGCAGGCGCAGGTTGACCGCCTGCTGCCGCGATGCTTCTGTTGACTGGCTCAGCAGGTCGGAAATACTGATCGTCACCACCACACCATTGATTGGCTGGCGACGGCGATATTTGCGCAGCAGCCCGATAAATTTCAGCCATTCAGCGGCATCCTGAGCCTGCTCGCTCTCCTGGGTGGTGTAACGCCCGGCGGTATCCAGCAAAACGGCTTCGTTCGTAAACCACCAGTCGCAGTGACGAGTGCCGCCAATTCCGCGCAGCGCCGTTTTACCAAAGCGGTCGGCCAGCGGGAACTGCAGCCCTGAATTGGCCAGTGCGGTCGTTTTCCCGGAGCCGGAGGCGCCGATAATCACATACCACGGAAGCTGATAAAGATATTGGGTGCTGAAACGCTGGGTCCATTGCGCATGGCTACTGCCGGCTTTGCTGAAATGGGCTTTTTTCAGCATCTGCGCGGCTTCGTCAAACCGTTCAGCGAGGATCTGATCCTCACTGTTCAGACGCTGCTGTGGCTCCCCAGATGCCGGCTGTTTGCCCTCTTCCTGCAAATTGTCCATCAGTTTGCGATTGAGCCAGGCATTGTACAGGCGTGGAACAATATGGCTTTGCGCCCAGAGGAGGTAGACCACCGCAATGGTAATCGCGCGGTTTTGTTCAGATTCCAGCGGCCGGGTATCGACGATGGACAGCAGCGGTCCAATCATCCAGATTACCGCCGCAACAGCCGTGGCGCCGAGGAAGCCCCACAGCAGTCGGTTGGTCAGTATGGAAAGGAGAAGTGTCAGCATCCTTAATTTCCTTGGGGCAATCCGTTCAGCTCAGCCTGGGTGTTATCTGGCGACACCAGCAGAGTAATTTCCACGCGGCGGTTACGGGCGCGGTTCTCAGGGGTCGTGTTGGGGACAATCGGGTTCATTTCACCGCGCCCCTCGGCTTTCACCCGCTCAGGTTGCGATAGGTGTTTTTGCAGCTGTTTCTGTACCGAGCGGGCACGCTCCAGCGAGAGCTCATAGTTGGAGGCAAAACGCGCACTGCGAATCGGCACGTTGTCGCTGTATCCCACCACCAGTATTCGCCCGCTGACGTTATCCATTGCCTGCGCGACGCGATCAATAACCCTATCATGGCGATCGCGTACGACCGTCGAGGCGGAAGCGAACAGTCCATCGCCCTTCAGGATAACCACGCTGCGATCGGCTTCATCGCGTACCGCCACCAGCCCTGCATCGATTTCAGGGCGCAAGAAGCCGCGCAGGTTCAGCACCGCCGGTAGTTTTTCCGCCGGCTGCTGGATAGAGGCTTCCGGGAGCGGGGTTTGATAAATTTTCGCCAGTACCGGGTTGGTCCCGTCACCCAATCGCCAGTTAAGAATGATGTAAAAAAGGCAGGCGACAAATCCGGCCAGGGCGACGCAGGCCCAAAGCGGCACGACAGGTCGCCACAATTTGCGTAGTACCGGCCGGTCTTCACCGTGCACGGAAAGCGGCGGCGCATAGTTACCGCGCACGCCGCAGATCATCTGCCACAGCCGCTGCTTAATGGTTTCCAGCTGCGTGCGGCCGTTATCCATTACCCGGTAACGCCCCTCAAAGCCGAGCAGCAGGCAGTAGTTGATGAGCTCCAGCAGATTGATGTGTTCGCGGGGGTTCTGCGACAGCCGCGCCAGCAGCTGGAAAAATTTTTCCCCGCCCCAGGTTTCATTATGGAAGGTCACCAGCAGGCCGCCGCCGGACCACACCCCGCGGCTTCCCCACGGAGTGAGGGCCGCCGCTTCATCCAGGGCGGTACACAGGCAGTAGCGAGCACCAACGATCACTTCATAGGGCAATCCGGCCTGCTGACATCGCACTTCAAAACGACGGATTTCGTCAATCAGCCGCTGACGCAGCCCGGCCTGATCGTCATGGGATACGGAGTGGCGGATTTGTGGTATCGCATTTAGCAAAGGGTTGGCGGCCGCAACCAGGGGATTATTGCCACTTGTTCCGCTACCGGAGGGGTTGCTACCGGGGGCCTGTTGTTCCTGCATAATGAGCGCTCGCTTTATTATTCTGTCGGACTACGGATAGCCCAAAACTCCATATCAAGGCCCGGGAATTCACCCGCAAGGTGAAGAGCGAAAGCGCCTGATTTTTCCATTTCACTCCAGAGCTCCCCCCCCTTCTCCAGCTCGAAGTAGTTATAACCTGCGTGCCAGGGAATTTGCGGCGGCGCGGCGGGCATCGCGCGTAGCATCAGCCCAGGCAGCTGGAGTTGTACCAGATCGCGAATTTTAGTCACCGGTGCGACTTTCATCTGCGCAGGGAAGTGCGTTTGCAGCATTTCTCCCGGTACGCTGGCTTTTACCGCCAGGACGAAGCCGAACTCACGCACCATGCTGGTATCCGGAACGGTGGCGATATTCAGGCCATGTGAACGTTCGGTCAGCGGTAGCTGAATCGCATTTTCTTCCATCACCATCGATAGCCCCTGACGCAACAGCAGCACCAGCTTGCCGAAACAACTCGCCAGATCGTCGTGGTCATACACCGGTAATGTCCCTTCCAGCGTTCTCTGGGCGGTCCAGGTCGCCAGTTCGCTCGCAAAGGGTAGCCAGCTATTCCACAGTGCTTCGGGGTGAATCAGCGGCAGGTTTTTAAGATGTGCGAGGTGTCCCAGATGACGGTTCACCAGCGACAGCAAGGTAAATTCAATTAACTCCGAGGTATTAAACCGCCCGGGCTGGCGCAGACGACCGGCGATTTGCTGGCTGCGTTGGGCCAGCAGACCGTGCAGATCGTTAACCATGCCGTAGAGTAGCGGATGATTCGTGCCGTTTAGCATGGGCGCGATATAGCCATTGTCCAGACGAACATGATTGTCATTGCGTTTTTCAACAATAAAGGCGACGCCAATCGCGGTCCATTCAGCCGTTAAATCCTTCTCCAGCATCAGTTGCAGACGCTGACGGCCAAATTGTACGGTAGCGTCACCGACGGAGAGCGCATTATCGTCCGCCACCTCCTGCTCGAAGGCGAGAAAACGCGCCAGCGAATCCTTTTCTTCGCTGAAGATAACCTCTTCACGTCCGCTGCGGCGCACCGGTAGCGCCAGAACCACTTTTTCACCGGCAGTATTATCCGCGACCGTCAATGGCTTCGGTCCCTGGCGACTGTCGCGGAACTGGAAGAACGTTCCGTCAGGTAACAGACCGCTGGCAGAGCTCAGCGCGACGCATCCCTGGCGTAACATGGCTTCATCCAGCTCAAAATCGAGAAAGCCCCAAAGGTAAGCCCGCTGCAGGCCGCCCCACTCGCGAATGTGGTTTTGCAGGTAGCTTTCCGCCCGCTGGAAGTGATGCGGACGTAAAAACATACCTTCTGTCCAGACCACTTTTTCTGCTTTATTCATGCTAATTTCCTGTAAGAACTCGCGTTATTGCTTGACGACGCGGATCCCATTTACGTCAAGATAAAGACTTGCCTGCAGTTCATTCGTCGACAGTTTCCAGAACTGCCAGAAAGGTGTTTCACCCGGATCGGGAAGGGGGAGGGATATGCGCCACTTTTTACCATCTAAAGACTGGTATTCCGCCATAACCCCGATATAACGCACCTCTGACGAATTTTGCCCGCTCAGGGTCCTGGATAGCTGCCCCGGCATCAGGAAAAACTCATCACTATTAAGCAGGTTGGCAGCCAGTACCGTCTGCGCGTTATTCTGTAAGGAGTAGAAATCTGAGGACATGAATTCAGCATCAGATTTCAGCAATAACACTCTGACCTTCAACGGCGCAGAACTGTTAATTTGCGGGTGGGCCTGAAATCGAAGATTGTATCGGGCGGGGTCGCTGTGTGAAGACGAGCCACAACCACTAATCAATGCAAAAATAAACCAATAAAACGCCAGAAAGCCCCGGCGAAAATAAGAGTTATTGTTCATACGGTGTCGCTCGTAAAGGCGGGATTAATCCAGAATCCAGGTACCATTATTGCCGTTTTTACAGGCTTTGGTATTACCATCAACGTTCACGCAGGTCGCTTTCTTGCGCGCTTTTGGGCGCTTTGACTGCTCGTTTATGGTTTTATCATAGAGCTCACTTTTCACGACGGCATTGGCCGGAGCATAGCCGATAAGATCGGTCTGACCATCATTAGCCAATGCAATCCATGAGCCTTCCGCCTGACCGAGGGCAATATAGTTTGCGCCTGGAACTAACTGAACAATCACTTTCCCGCCATATCCTGGACGACTCATAACCGCGGCGGAATATAGCGCACGATATGCAGCGTTAATCGGCGTGAATTCAGTCGGCGGCACAACGATATGTCGGTGGGTTAGCGTCACGCCATTAATCTGGCTCGTTTCAATTGTATCATCGGTAATTTGTGGCTTCGGCGGAGCTTCACACCCAGCCAGGCCGACCGCAATTATGGCGGCTACAAACATTCGCATTTTCATCTGCTTTTCCATCGCAACTCTATTATTATATAAAGATATTTTTAGCGGCCAACAGGTCGTTTTAATATCCTTATCCACCGAAGGCAAAAGGTCATTTTTGCTGGCAACAGACATGGCTACCGCACGAGTCTTTGCGTACAAAGCCCCTGTCAACCATTACATTTCATTAACTATCGCCACACAATTTTACAGAACGAGACGGTCAATTCAACTCAACAAATAGATCGAGAACACAATTCCATTACAGCGCAACAACATTTAGGATTTATCTCATTAATGGATTCCCCGGCGCGCGAAGCCGCTGCCTCAACCCGATTTAAACAAACAACTATTGCCATCATAATCAATTTTCAAACCATTGATTATTAACACTTAATTGGCCATTAATTAATTTAAAATTAATCAACACCCCAGTCAGAAATATCCATTTACATAAAATGAGAATAATCCCAAAAAATCATCCCCTGACATCACACCCCCATATTTGGTAGGGTAAGCCAATTAAAACACAGCTTGAAAATACATGTTTTAACGTCCACAACATGCCTGGTTTTTATACATCCACAACAATGAGGGGTGACATAAATAAAACATGCCTGGTTACCTGAGCTATTAACAGATTCAGGTTCTCCTTCGCAAAAGAGGGGTATTAAAACATCAGAACGAAGTTATTGAGCGAGAACTGACTGGTAGCAGCGGTGGGAAGGCTTCAATATCATTCTCATTAAGCAATCATAAGTTATGAACCTGGCAGGCTCGGTATGGCGTTCATCATCAGCGCCTCTTACTCATCCTCTAAGGCGCCTCACGCCGACGATGCGATAGAAGTCGAAGCATTCATGCTGAATTATCGGCGTGAGTCATCCAGATCATTGACGGTACCCGCAATGTAAACCACTTCTCTCCTGTAAACGTTACAAATCCCTGGCGACCTTCCTCTGAGTGCATTTCTGAGGATGGTTCAGAGCATTAGAGAAATGCCAGCCCCATGCGATATATGCCGATCGTAGCGATCGCGTTTATCCAGGCCCAATTCTGGCTGCACGGATGCCCCCCGCTGCCGCAGATTGCCTGTATGCCAGAACAGCTTATGCAGCAAACCTGATGCAACATGCAGGACGCGGTGTTTCATCTCCTCTTCCCTGTTCTGCACCGGTGCAGCTCTGCTAATTTTCTTTAAATATCAGGCAGATTTTTATCTGTTAAATACCCGGTTGCGGAAAATCTCCGCACTCTCCCGCCAATCAAGCGATAATGATTATCATTAATTTGTTGCAAATGATAACCATTGCCAATAAATTATTTGCGCGTCTTTTTTTTCTTAACAATGGCAAGTGGTTAATATTATGATAAAAAATACATTTAAATACTCGCTTTTGGGATCGCTCATCGCGGGGTGTCTGGCAATTCCTGCGGTACAGGCAGATGAAGCCAATACAGCGACGGACCAGAAAGCAGCACAACCAAACGGCAGTCACCCTGATGAAAAACAGGTTCTCCGCGACAAAAGCCAAAATAATGACGAAACCATGGTCGTAACGGCCAAAGAGCAAACGCTGCAGGCGCCGGGGGTCTCCATCATTGATAGCGAGGCCATCAAAAAACACCCCATTCAGCGCGACGTCGCTGAAATTATCCGCACCATGCCGGGCGTTAACCTCACGGGTAACTCAAATAGCGGGCAGCGCGGAAATAACCGCCAGATTGATATCCGCGGCATGGGCCCCGAAAATACTCTGATCCTGGTTGACGGCATGCCGGTCTCCAGCCGCAACTCGGTGCGCTACGGCTGGAGCGATGAACGCGATACCCGCGGCGATACCAACTGGGTGCCGCCGGAAATGATCGAGCGCATCGAGGTCATTCGCGGCCCGGCTGCAGCAATGTACGGCAGCGGCGCAATGGGCGGAGTGGTGAATATCATCACTAAGCCCGCCACGGACGAATGGCACGGCAGCTTCAACACCTATTACAACGTTCCGCAGCATAAATCTGAAGGCAGCACCAAACGCTACAACGGCAGCTTAAGCGGCGCGCTGGCCGATAACCTGACCCTGCGCCTCTACGGTAACTGGAATAAAACCCAGGCCGATGCCCAGGATATCAACGAAAGCCATACGACTCCGCGTACCGGGACTTACGCCGGTACCTATCCTTCCGGCCGTGAAGGCTTTATCAATAAGGACATCAATTCGGTTCTGCGCTGGGAATTTATGCCAATGCAGGCGCTGGAGCTGGGGGCGGGCTACAGTCGCCAGGGCAACCTCTACGCCGGTGACACGCAAAACACCAACAGCAATGCGCTGGTGAAAAAATATTACGGCAAAGAAACCAACGTTCTCTACCGCCAGACCCTTAACCTGAAATATACCGGCGCCTGGGACAGCGGCGTCACCACCAATAACTACGTGCAGTTTGAAAAAACGCGTAATACCCGACTCAACGAGGGCCTTTCCGGCGGTATCGCGGGGATTTTCAGCCCTGCCAATGAAGGGTTTTCGACCATTACGCTGTATGACACCAACCTGCACTCGGATGTGAATATCCCGCTTGATCTGTGGGTCAACCAGACTCTGACCCTCGGCGCGGAGTTTAACCACCAGGCGATGAAAGATCCCGCATCGAATACCGAATCCACCAGCGGCGGCGGCTCGGTTCCCGGGATTGCCGACACCGATCGGAGCAAATACAGCTCAGCCGATATTTATGGCATCTTCGCCGAAGATAACATCGAGCTGACCGACACGACCCGCCTGACCCCAGGCATCCGCTTCAACCACCAGAACATCAGCGGCAGTAACTGGAGCCCGGCGCTGAACCTCTCCCAGGAGCTGGGCAGCGACTTCACGCTGAAGCTCGGCATCGCCCGGGCGTGGAAAGCGCCAAACCTGTATCAGACCAACCCTAACTACCTGCTCTACAGTAAAGGCCAGGGCTGCTACGGCGGCGGCGCCTGCTACCTGCAGGGTAATAACGACCTGAAAGCGGAAACCAGCGTCAATAAAGAGATCGGCATTGAATACAACCATGACGACGTGCAGGCCGGGTTGACCTGGTACCGTAACGACTATCATGACAAGGTTGAAGCCGGCTACACGCCAACAACCAACAACGGCACCGCCAATATCTATCAATGGGAAAATGTGCCCAAAGCGGTCGTACAGGGGCTGGAAGGAACCTTCAACTTCCCGATCACCGACACGCTGAAGATGAACAACAACTTCACCTATATTATCGAGAACAAAAACAAGCAGAACGGCGATTACCTGTCGGTGATTCCCAAATACACCATCAACTCGACGCTGGAGTGGCAGGCCACCAACGATCTGTCGGTGCAGGGGATGTTGACATGGTACGGTCGGCAGAAACCGAAAAAATATAATTATCAGGGAGTTCCAACGTCAGGCAGCGAAACCCGTCAGGTATCGCCTTATGCGCTGGTGGGGATGAGCGCAACCTATGCCGTGACGAAGAACCTCGACGTGACGGCGGGGATCGATAACCTGTTCGACAAGCGCCACTTCCGCGAAGGCAACGCCCAGAGTACCGGCAACGCCACCACGGGCGCCTGGCTGTGGGGCGCCGGGGCAAATACCTATAACGAACCCGGGCGTACCTACTATATGCAGGTGGGACTGCACTTCTGATAACAGCATAGCGTGACAGATAAGGCGGCGGACGGGTCTCCCCTGCCGCCGCCCTTCTGCCATCACGACAGGCTAATCCTCACTCAGCCCGCTTCCGGGAATACACCATTCTGTTGCGTGACCTGTCAGGGTCCGCGGAACCCCTTACGACGACAGCAGGGCCAGGCCGTCGATGAGGGCGCCCCGCCACCATGCATAATCATGACCGCCGGTATAAATGGCGCAGCGGCTATCGACGCCCGCGGCAAGCAGCCGCTGGTGCAGTTGCTGCACGTGCGGAACCGTCGAGCCCTCTAAGGATCCGACGCATAGCCTAACGCGCACCGTCTGCGGAGGCGCGGAGAGCAGATGTTCGCTCACCCAGGAGGTATCGCTGGAGGAAAACAGAAAAGGACGACCGCTGCCGTCCGGCGTCCACCACATCGATGGAGAGTGACACAGTACCAGGCCGAAGGTATCCGCCGCATGACGGGCCGCCATCAACGCGGTCACGCCGCCCAGGCTCTGCCCCGCCAGAACGGTCTGCGAACGGCCCGCCCAACAGCGATGCGCCTGTTCCGCCATAACCTCAGGCAGCAGGCGGCAGGCAATGTCGAGCACCAGCTCGCGGCGTCCACCGAGGATTTCGGTACGATCGCGCTCATCCACGTTATCCACGCCGAGTACCGCCACGGGAGGAATGCGGCCATTGTTAATCGCGGCGTCAATCGCCGGCGCCACGCCGACGTGATCGAACCAGGTTTCGCCATCCGGCAGTACCAGCATGCCAAGAGGCTGGGCTGCGGGAACATCCGGTAGATATAGGCGTACGCGGCGCTTCCGTCCGGCGATAGCGCGCTGGGAAACGCTCAGGCTGCCGGAAAAACAATGCGGCCCCCGCGCCCATTCATCTTGCGCCGGCGCCTGGTCAAGGGCCAGTACGGACTCCCGCTCGACGCCTCGCACGTTAATCCCCGGCGTCTTATTCAGCGGGTCGGCCTGCCCGGAGAGCAGCGAGAAGCGCCCTCCCAGCTGGGAAAGCGCGTCGGCCGGGGTCCCCTGCGGAATTTCAACGATCGTATATGATCCGCAGTAGGTCGCCGGCAGGCGCAGGGTTAAGATCCAGATATCGCTGGACGGCAGGCGGCGCATGAGGCCTTTATCAACGTCGGACTTATCCGTCACGCGGTTCAGGCGCACGTAAACCCCCTGTAACGGCCTCTCCGCGCGCCACAGAAAAGTCACCTCGCGGGCATTGCGATCGCCGGCCACCTCCGTGACCAGCGGCATATTCATCGCGTCAACGTCGCGCCAGAACTGAGAGACGTCCAGTGGGGAGCCCTCGGCCAGCTGCCTAAGAAAAGCGGCGGCGGTACCAACATCCGCTGGCGCGACGGGCGGGGTGTGTCTCATTTTCAGCATTCCCTATCATTCAAAAGGTGTGTTGTTCTGTGCACCAGGGTGGCCGTTCAGAGAACGGTCACCCTGGTTTATTGATGCCTAAGGTGGCGGAATTATCGCTCCGTGCGGAACGCTTATCCCACCATTTCCCCCGCGGTTTCGCACGCCGGGCCGCCCATGCCGTCGCGACCAACGCTATCATGCCACAGACGTGCGTAGAGACCATCCGCCGCGATCAGTTCATCGTGCGTGCCGTATTCAGCAATGCGCCCCTTATCGAGGACGGCAATCCGGTCGCAGCGGCGCGCGGTGGTGAGGCGATGTGCCACCACCAGCGCCGTTCGCCCTTCGGCGCGGGCGCCTTCGGACAACGAGGTCATTAACGTCTCTTCGCTAGCCCGGTCCAGCCGGGACGTGGCTTCATCAAGCAGCAGAACGTGCGCATTGACCAGCTGAGCGCGGGCTAACGCGATGAGCTGGCGCTGACCCGCCGACAGATCGGCGCCGCCGTTATTGACCGGCGTCCGGAATCCCTGCGGCAGCGAACGAACGATGTCAAACAGACCGGCCCGCCGCGCGGCGTTTTCCACCTCGCCATCGCTGCTCGTCGGCCGCGCATAGCGGATATTCTCCGCGATATCGCCGCTAAACAACGCCACATCCTGATCGACCAGCCCCACCTGGGCGCGGTAATCAGCCAGCGACATCTCATCGACGCCGCGTTCGCCGACGCGGATCCGGCCACCGGTGGGCGCATAGAGCCCGGCAATCAGCTTGATCAGGGTGGACTTGCCCGCGCCACTGCGCCCCACCACCGCCACCACCGTGCCTTCCGGGATCGCAAGGGTGAGTTTATCCAGCGCGGGACGCTCACCGCCGGGATAGCGGAACGTCACCGACTCCAGATGAAGCGCGCCGCTGATCGACGGCGTCGCTGACGGCTCGACCGACTCCGCGCCCTCGGTCGCCAGCAGCTCATCAATATGTTTACCGCTGGCCATCGCCTGCTGCCAGGAGTCCACAATACCCGACAGCTGCTGTACCGGACCATAGAACTGCCCCAGCAGCAGGAAGAACGCCGCCAGCACGCCGGCGGTCATCTCGCCGTCGGCGACGCGGGTAGCGCCCACCAGCAGGACGGCGGCGTAGGACGCCTCGGTACAAAAGGTCAGGAAGGGGAAGTAGACGGCAAGGTACTTTTGTGCCCGCACACGGGTGGCGCGGAAGCGATCCGACAGCGCTTGCAGCCTGGCCGACTCCTGCGCCTGCTGACCGTGAGACTGCACGACCCGCAGTCCGGATACCTTCTCCTGCAACGTACTGTTGACTTTACCGATCTCAAGACGCGCCTGGGCATAGGCTGGGGAGCTCAGGCGACGGTAGATCCACGTTGCCAGAATAACGACCGGAACCGCGCCTAATGCCGTCAAGGCCAGGATCGGATCGAGCCAGAACATCGCCGCCGCAATGGCGACAATCGTCACCAGGCTGGTTGCCGCGCCGGCGAGTCCGTTTTGCAGGAACCGGGCAAGCGCGTCGACGTCAACCGTCATACGGGTAAGACGGGAATCGACATTCTTCTCATGATAAGGCAGGGCAAGCCGCAGCAGATGTCCGAAGCTGCGTAAGCGTACCGTATGCTGCACCGATTCCGCCGCGCGCGCCGCAAACACCGTCTGCAGGGCATAGCAACACCAGCTGACGGTCACCAGACACAGCGCGAGCAAAGCGCAAATACCGATCGTGGACAGATCTCCGGCGGCGACGCCGGCATCAATGCCGCGCTGCAAGAGCACCAGCACGCCGACGCCCGCCGCTGAATCAATGGCGATCAGCAATGCGGCAATAGCAAACATCCATGCGACGGGCGACAATAGCGACGCGACCCGCTTCCCCTTACCGGCCAGCGCCCGCTGCACTGCGTTCTCCGGCACGCTGGTCATGCGCGCCACAAAGCCTTTCTCTCCGGCAGACGGCATCTCTGGCGCCTCATTGACGTCCACCGCGGGCGCTGACGGCCACAGTTCGGCATGCGAAGCCGGGGGCGGCTCCAGAAAATCGCCCGCGCCTGACATCAGCGCGCGAAACGTCTGGCAACGAGCCGCAAGCTCCGCCTGCGTACCGATATCCACCACCCGTCCTTTGTCCAGTACCACAATCTGGCGGGCCAGCTGCAACGTTGAACGGCGACGTGCGATCACCAGCAGCATATGCCGATCGTCCGCATAGCGCCCCAGTGCGGTATTAATTTCCGCTTCGGTGCCGGCATCAACCGCCGAGGTGGTATCGTCGAGAATCAGCACGCCCGGCGCAGAGATTAACGCCCTGGCCAGCGCAATACGCTGCCTCTGCCCACCGGAGAGATTGGTGCCGCGCTCGCTGAGGCGGGTTTTAAACCCCTGCGGTAATGCGGAGATAAACGCGGTCGCCCCGGCCGCGTCGGCGGCGCGGCGGATGTCTTCGTCCGTCGCCTGCGGATGACCGTAGGCAATATTCTCCGCCACCGTCCCGGCAAACAGAAAAGCGTCCTCAAACACGACGCCAACAGCGCGGCGCAGCTCTGCCAGTTTGAGATCGCGAAGATTCTGCCGCCCCTCCGTGGTATTAAGCCACACGTTTCCGGCGGTGGTATCGTAAAAGCGCGCGAGCAGCATCAGCAGCGTTGATTTGCCCGAACCTGACGCGCCCACCACCGCCACCGTCTCGCCGGCGCGCAGGGAAAATGAGACATCCTGCAGAACACCCGCGCCGCCGCCATAGTGGAAACCAACCTGCTCCAGCTCCAGTCCGACGACCTGCCCGCTCACAGACTGCGTCCCGTCCGCCATCTGCGACCGGGTGTCGATCAGGGAGAAAACGCGTTCTACCGAAGCCTGCGTGCGCTGCGCGATGACCAGAAATGAAGCCAGCACACGGGTTGGCCCGGTTAGCATCGCCAGGAAGCTGGCGAAAGCAACAAACGTTCCCAGGTCGATGCGGCCGTTCATCACCGACCATCCGCCGAAACAGAGCAGCACGATTTGCCCCACCACCGGCAGCGCCAGCATGGTGGCGCCCGGCATCGCCTGGGAGATGGCAGCGCCGATGCGTACGCGAACCATCTGCCGCGACTGGCTATCCAGCCAGCGCGTCTCGCGCAGTTCCGCCACGCATGACTTAACCACCGAGATCTGGGTCAGAACCTCGCGCATATGTTCCGTCAGGTGGGCCAGTCTGTCAGAGGCTAGCCCCGTCTGGGCAAAAACTCGGCGACGCGCGCGTAGCGCGGTAACGGCCAGAGAGGTCAGTACGCCGACGACGATCAGCGTCATCGCCGGCGACATCCATAGCATCACCGCGATACCGGCGACGTAGTAAGTGAACACCGCGAGTGGAACAGGACACATCTGCAGCAGGGTATGCATCTGCTGCAGATCGCTGTTGGTACGCGAAATCACCTGTCCGGTGCGCAGGGCATCCTGCCCGGCGCCGTCCAGTTTCTGGATGCTGTCGAAGGCCCTTCCACGCAGGGTATGCTGAACCCAAAGAGAGAGTTCTCCGGCGTATCCGCGGCGCACGTAGTTGCCGACGAAGTCCAAAAACGCAATCAGCAGCAGGCCGCAGGCGAGCCATGGCAGTTGGGTCGGGTCGCCCGCCAGCGCATCGTTAACCGCCTGGCGGGTCAGCAGCGGCGTCAAGGCGGCAAGAACGATTGTCGCCACCGAGGCCACCACCACAATAAGGCTCAGTTTCTTACGTTCCCAACACACGCCGGCAAGACGAACTATCCAGGAGCGGGCAGGCATGGGAGAGTGTGATGCAGGCATCAAGCCTCCTTCATCGATAAATGAGATCCATTAGCACAGGCGACGAACCGCCGCCGGAAAGATCCGTTTAAACATCGCGTCAGGGCGAGCTTCTGCAGCCCCATCGCAGGAGCAGGACAGGCGCGATCGCCCTAACGCATCGCATCAAAAAGAGCAATCAGCCGCGTTGCAACATGGCGATCAGGTTTTTAACCACCTCACACGGCGTAGCTTGCGCCGCCATCTCCGCGGCGACCGCCGCGGAAGCGGCGCGAAGATCGCGGTTGCCGAGGAAATCGTTGATCATGCCGCTCGTCAGCCCACCGTCGCCGGGAATGATTCCGCACCCGCGTTCCACAACGGCGCGGGCGTTGACCGGACGATCGGCCCCCTGGCCAAACACGATCTGCGGTATCCCGGCGTGCAGGGCGGTCAGGGTGTTGCCTGCCCCTCCGTGGTGAATGAACCCGTCGGCGCCGTTGAGAAAGACCCCCATTGGGATCCAGTCGACAAGGCGCACATTTGGCGGCAGTGTGCGCAAATCAGAACGCGCATTCGCTGACAGATGCAGGATGATCTCGGCATCCACCTCGCCGGCGGAATCCATGACCCATGAAATCAGATCCAGGCCATCAACCATCGGTTTGACGGTACCCAGACTCACCAGCAGGCGTTGGCGATCTGGCGTCCGGTCCCACCACGCTTCCCAGACGGCCCCCCCGTTGTAGGGAACGTACTGCATGGAAATGATCGGCTCTCCCTCATTTTGCACAATGCTCATGCTCGGCGGCGTCACGTCGATCCACGCCATATCCCGCGGCGGCGCGTCGACGCCGTGGCGCCGGTAAGCATCGGTGAGCGACCGTGTTACCCCTTTGATGTGCCAGGGGGTGTGCCCGAATCCCACCGTTTGCATCACCACCGGAATGCCATATTTTGCGGCAATTAACGGCCCGACGACTCCCAGCGGGGGGTAGACAATCAGGTCAGGCCGCCAGTGTCCGGCGAACTCGACCAGCTGATCGGCCATCTCTTCGCTGAAGAAAGAGAAGTTGCCCATTTTAGTACCGAGGTTGCTTTCCTTTCGTAACGCTTCCCGCCGGCGATAGTCGGCTTCCGAATCAAAACCCGGCGCGGCGTCAAACACCACCAGCCCCGCTTCTGCTGCTTTCTGAGCAAATTTCCCGCCGCTGGCGATCAGGACTTCGTGACCATCGACACGAAAAGCCTGAGCAAGAGACAACACCGGGTACAGCAGCCCATATAAAGGTGGGCCCACAAACAGAATACGCATGAGAAAATCCCTCTCCGTTTGACTAACTGAAGTCTGGAAGTTGACGCAGTCGCTCTGCGGCCAGGGCGGCGATATATTTTTCATCAGGCCGCCGCCCGACCTGTGCGCCTGCGTCAGAGTGAGTTTCGCCAGAGAGAGGACGCCGGCGTCCCGGTGACCTCCCTGGCGAACCGGGCTTTCCCTGTCCCGACTACCGGTAACGCCTGAGCGTCATTGTCCACGAACCACCAGAAACGGTGCCGTGCTGCCTGGCGCCGTTCTGGCCCTGTACGCATCCGCCGGGTGCAGAGACCGATCGGCGAGTTTTGCTGTGTCGGTTATTCCTGAAGACAAAACCTGGTGCCTCATCCTGATGGCGTCAGCCTGTGCTCGCCGGCGAGAAAAGAGTTCCGTTGATCAATCGCGCCCTCTTTCCTTGCGGTCTCTGTAATAACCTTGCCAGATAAAATCCCAATAACGAATACTAATGATAATGATTAACAATACCATTAGCATTTGCAACAATAGCCGGAGTTTAATGGAACTGAGAGGCGCATATTAGGAATAATCCCCCCTCAGCGAGAACAACATGAGGGGAATTTGCCGGCGTCGAGAAAGGGATGAGCAAGAGGCCCAGGAGACAAGCGTTATTTGCCGTTCGTCAGAATATAGGCTTAATATTAAGGCGGGTTATTTCTTCTCCTGGCCGGTGATACAGCCTCATTCGGATCCGGCGTCTGAAAAGAGATCTGTCATGATGCCTGCGAGCCCTGATAGTGAAGCCCGCTTTTAACGGCTTGATGATTAAAGCCATGAGTCATTAATATCACGTCATTTATTATAAAGTCGTTCGATTACCGCTATTATCCTGCTCGAAAATTTTGTGCTGGATGAGACGATCCCGTAACCAGTTCAGGGATTTACCGACGCTCTTCTTTTTCGACCACAATAAATCCACGCCAACCACCCAGTCCGTATGAGGATATTCCTGCTGGCGCAGTTCAACGAGCGTGCCCTCATGGAGCTCTTTGCCAATGAACAAACGCGGCAGAGAGGCCCAGCCCCGCGATGGCAGCCGCAATCATGGCGTTATAGCTCTCAACGCGCCATAGCATCGGGCTGCCAAGATATTCCGTGGTGGCAATGTGCTGTTCCTGGGGGCCGAAGGTAATATGCCGCCAGCGATGCAGATCCGCAAAAGAGACCGGGCCCTGCCCCGCCAGCGGGTGCGATGCGCTAACAACGTGGACCATAATGACCTTTCCCAGCTGGACAAACTGGAGGCGGTCGCTATCAACCATGCGGGCGATCACGATCCCGGCGTCCACTTCTCCTCGGCTCACCAGACCGGTCACATTCCCCTGATGGGGCTCGCGGATATGGATATCCACCTGAGGAAATGTCATAGCAAATTCATATAAAACCGGGGCTATAGTCGGGTATGGCACCTCAATCGCCAGCGTAATGCAGGCTTCAGTCTGAACATTGTAAGCCCCCACTCTTTGCTCCAGCACATTGCATTGCTCAAGGACGGTTTTGATGTATTCACGTAATACGGTCCCCTCCCCGGTCAGGGTGATCTGTCGGGGGGAACGCTCGAACAACCGGAGATTGAATTCATCCTCAAGGTTGCTCATTGCCATATTCACCGACGACTGCGAACGCTTCAGCGCCCGGGCGGCGGCAGAAAACGAACCGGACCGCGCAACCTGCTCGAATACCATAAGTTGTTCCAATGAATACTTCACTTCAGCCCCCCAGATTTCAAAAAAACTGAAAACAGCTGACTAACTTATATCACGTTTACCCACATATAGTTGGCCATCGCTTCCTTCGGGCACTCTTCAGGGGATTCACATGGCTACCGTTTTAGAAAACCAGAGCACGACCAACCCGCTGACCATAAAACGCATCGCTTCTCTTGGGCTCCAGCACGTGCTGGTGATGTACGCCGGCACGGTCACCGTTCCGTTGATTCTGGCGGCCGTGCTGCAACTGAGCAGTAGCGAAACCATTACGCTAATCAATGCCTGCCTGCTCACTTCGGGGCTGGCGACGCTGCTGCAGGCGGTGGGCATTGGCCGTTTCGGCAGTCGCTTACCGCTGATTCAGGGATGCTCTTTTATCGTACTGGCGCCGATGATTATGATTGGGCAACAATACGGCATCGCCACCATCTTCGGCTCGGTTATTGCCTGCGGCCTGTTCACTCTGCTGGTGGCCCCGGTGTTAGCCGCCTGGTGCGTTTTTTCCCACCGATCGTCATTGGCTGCGTGATCACCCTGATTGGCATTTCACTGATGCCCGCAGCGGCAATTTGGCTGGGGGGCGGTAATCCGCATGCGCCAGACTTTGCCCAACCGCAGAATTTACTGCTCGGTTTTGCCACTCTCGCCGTCACCCTGCTGTTCTACTGCAATACCCACGGGGTAATGCGCAACTTCAGTATCCTGTTCGGGCTGCTGGCCGGGACGCTGGGCGCCTGGCTGTGCGGCTTAACTCATTTCGGTGCCGTGACCGGGGCCTCCTGGGTTGGCTTCAGCCTGCCTTTCGCCTTTGGTCTGCCGCATTTTGCTGTCGCGCCAATCCTGGTGCTGTGTCTGTCGATGCTGATTGTGATGACCGAGACCACAGGCAACATTTTACTGATTGATAAGCTGATCGGACAGCCGACCACATCACAGCGCCTGGCAGATGCGATCCGCGCCGATGGGCTCTCCACCATGGTCGGCGGCTGCCTGAACAGCTTCCCCTATAACGCTTTCTCACAAAATGCCGGCCTGCTCATGCTGACCAAAGTCACCAGCCGACGCGTACTGATCGCCGCGGGTCTCATTCTGGTATTGCTGGGGCTGTTTCCTAAGCTCGGGGCTATCGTCGCGATGATCCCGAATCCGGTGCTCGGTGGCGTGGCCGTGCTGATGTTTGGCATGACGCTGGCAGCGGGCGTGCAGGAACTCAAAAACGTCGATTTTGGCGATGAGAAAAATGTCCTGATCGTCTCGGTGTCTATTGCAAGCGGCGTGCTTCCCGTCGCATTCCCTGCGCTTTTTCAGCAGCTACCGGCGTCCGTAAAACTGTTTCTGGACAGTGGAATTTTTATCGGCGGCTTCACCGCAGTTCTTCTCAATGCGTTGCTTCATCGCCGCACACTCAAAACGGAGACATCGCTTTGATTACCCCAACCGACATACAGTTTCTCAGGTTATCCAACGAGGTGGGCCGCCGGGCTATCGCGCTGGGTAGACATCCCTTCGGCGCGGTACTGGTCGCCCCTGATGGCGACACCGTGCTGCTGACGCAGTGCAACATTGATACCGTAAACCATGCGGAATCGACGCTGGCGCGCATTGCCGCCAGCAATTATCCCGCGGAATATCTCTGGCGATGCACGCTCTATACGGCGGTCGAGCCTTGCTGTATGTGCGCCGGGACGATTTACTGGGCGAATATCGGTAAAGTGGTGTACGGCATGAGCGAGGAAAAGCTGCTGGATTGTACGGGAAGCCACCAGGAAAATCCGACGATGAGCATTCCGGCTTCTTATATCTTCAGCCATGGGCAGAAAACGATTTCGCTTGTCGGACCGGTGGCGGAGATCGAAGACGAGACCCTGGCATTACAGCGCGAATTCTGGCTGACACGGTGATAGTCCCTCGGTCCGCGCGGGGAGAGTGTGAAAACATCGTTTCGCGGCGCGGCCAATCGCCAGGGGAAGCTCCCCTGAGCGTTTACAAATAAAATAACGACCGGGTATAAAGGGCGTTATCAGGGGCAAAGTCCGGCCTGCCGTTTTATCAGCGCCATGAGGTGCCCCAATCGTCAGTCCCCTGCCCGACCGGGGCAATCATCATACCCATCGTCGCTAAGGAGTTCTCTGGTGCATTGGTTGGTTCGTCTACGCCTGGCCTGGCGCCAGGTTATCACTACGTTGCCTTCACGGGCCCGGCAGGCCGCGCGCGATGCGCTGGCCACCGCACTGGCCTGCGTGCTGGCGTGGGTGCTGGCAGGATGGCTGTGGGGGCACGAGCATCCCACGTTTGCGATCGTCACCGCGGTGGTGTGTCTGGCCCCGGGCTTACCCAGCCACCTCAAACAAGCCCGCAACCTGGTGATTGGCTGCACGCTCGGTATTGTGATGGGAGAACTGATGTGGCAGTTCCCCGATACTCACCCGCTGGTGCGTATGAGCGTCGGCATGTTCTTTGCGATTCTGCTGGGCGCCGTCATCGGCCCGGCGCCGGTGGTGCCAATCCAGGCCGGCGTGTCGGTGGCGCTGGTCCTCGCCATGGGGCCGGATACCGCCGGCGGCACGCGTTTGCTGGACGTCCTGCTGGGGGCCGCGGTAGGGCTATTGTTCAGCCAGGTGCTGTTTACGTCGAATCCGTTCAAGGATATCGGACGGGCCACCTCTGACTTCTTGCGTCAGATCGGCAATGGCCTGGATCGGGTGCTCAGGGCCTGCGAGGCGCAAAGCGGCGAGGCCGCTGAGGCGGCGCTGGGCCACCTGTCGCAGGCGCAAGGGTCTCTGGCGGCCCTGCGCGCCGCGGTGACCGAAGCGCAGGTCAGCAAACGCTGGTCGCTGCGCGGTCGGCTCAATGCCGGCCGGCTCGCGCTGGTCACGCGCCGTTACGATCGCCATGCCGTACGCGCCTATGCCACGGCGCTCCTGCTGGCGGAGAGCCTCGGTCGGGCCACCTCGCACACGCACACGCCGCCGCCCGCCGCAGTCATGGCATATTGCCAGTGGTTATCGGACAGCTGCATGGTGCTGGCCAGGCAATCCGCCGTCGTCGCGCTCACGGCAGATGACCCGCAGGCCAGTATGGGAACGCGGCCTCAGTCCGCCGCCACGGAGGGTGACATGCTGCAGCCTGAATGGATCGCGGTGGAGGACAATGCCCGCCAGCTGGAGCATGCCCTGCGGGCGCTGCTGGGATCGCGCGACGCGTGATCCTGCCGTCGAGATGCCTGCGCGTAAGATACGGCCGCTGTCATTGCTCGCGGCCCGCCGGCGATTATTTTTTCTCCCGGGCGAGGATTTTCCGCCCGGCGTGAACAAAATGTATATGTTCGCGTAGCGTCGTCGTACCATCGGCGCAGCTCAACCCTAATACCTTTTTATAGCTTCATCAGGTCGCCTTCGACGCCGCCAAAGAAGGCAATAATTGCCCCTCTCTACCGTGAGCGCCAGCCACGGGGAGACATAGTTTTCGCCGCCAGCCGACACACAGATCGCCATTTCAGGCGGCATTGCGAATTGTCAACGGGAGTAACCGCAGGTACTCTGCAAGTGACAACATCACAATACAAGAAGATATTATGACGACAACAACACTCTCCACACGTTTCCGTAAGACCCTGACGATGGCGATCCTGGCCGGTTGCGCATTTGGCGCTCAGGCAAAAATTGAACAGATTCGCTTCGCCGTTGACCCCACCTACCCCCCGTTTGAATCCAAAACTTCGCAAGGTAAATTAGTCGGTTTCGATATCGATCTGGGTAACGCGCTCTGCGCGCAAATTCAGGCCCGCTGCGTGTGGGTGGAAAGTCAATTTGACAGCATGATCCCTGCCCTGAAAGGGCGCAAGTTCGATGCGATTCTCTCCGATATGGGGATCACTGAAGAGCGACTGAAGCAGATCGATTTTACCGTTCCGCTCTACGATACCCATGCGCAGCTGCTCGCCCGTAAAGGCACAGGCCTGTTACCGGAGGCCGGTTCGCTGAAAGGAAAAACCGTCGGCGTTGAGCAAGGTACGGTTCAGGAGCGTTATGCAAAAGCGAAATGGGAGCCGTTTGGTGTGACGGTTACTGCGTATGGCGATCAGGCGCAGGTGGAGAGCGATTTAGTGTCCGGCCGTCTGGATGCCGTATTCACCGATGCCGCCCAGGCCGCCATCGGCTTTCTGAAACAACCGCAAGGGCAAGACTTTGAGCTGGCCGGCCCCATCGTTGAGGATCCGATTATCGGCCCGGGAACGGCAATCGGCCTGCGCAAAGGTGATGAAGAGCTGAAAACCGCGCTGGATAACGCCTTTGCGGAAATCAAAAAGAACGGCACCTTCGATCGCATTCAGAAGAAGTACTTTGCTACCGATATTTCCATTCAGCAGTAGCGCCGAATCAGGAATTGAGTTTACGCCATGCAACAACAACACCATCCCCTGCTTAGCGCCACGCTGGGAACCCAGCGTGAAATCATCAGCTACCATTTTGGCGGGGAGAACGAAAAACAGGTTTATATCCAGGCCGCCCTTCACGGCGACGAGATACCCGGCATCGCGACCGCCTGGCATCTTAAACAGCGCTTCATTGAGCTGGAAAACGACGGAAAGTTGAAAGCGGCGTTCACCCTGGTGCCGGTGGCTAACCCACTGGCCCTCGGGCAACACTGGCACGGCTCGCATCTGGGCCGTTTTCACACCGCCAGCGGTCAGGACTTTAACCGTAAATTCCCCATGCTGGGCGCAGAGCTGGTTAAAGCGCTTACCGGTCGTCTTACCCCCAATGAGGCGGAAAACAAACGCCTTATCCGCGACGCTATCGAGCGGTATTACCGGGATAGCGCGCCAAAAACCGAACTGGACGCTCAGCGTTTTATCCTCATGCGCATGGCAAGCCAGGCGGACTTAATGATCGATTTGCATTGCGACTGGGAGGCGCTGGCGCATCTTTATACGATGCCGCACGCCTGGCCTGATATCGAACCTCTGGCCCGCTGGCTGGGGAGCGAGGTCCAGCTGCTGGCGCAAATTTCCGGAGGCGAACCTTTTGATGAAGCCTGCTGCGAGCCCTGGCTGACGCTAAAGGAACGCTTTGGAGAGACGTATCCTCTGCCGCGCGGTTTGTTGCCTGTAACCGTAGAACTTCGCGGCGTACGCGATGTGTCATCAGAGCAGGCGGCAAAAGATGCGGATGCCATTATTCAGGCCTTAATCGCCGGGGGATATATTGCCGGCGAAGCCAGTCCTCCTCCCCCCCTGATCAATGCGGCTACTCCGCTGGCGGGGTGCGAATACCTGCACGCTCCGCATTCGGGGGTCATTCTGTATCGTTGCCCGCTGGGAGCACAGGTCAAGGCTGGAGAGGTAGTTGCCGAGATCCTTGACCCGCTTACCGACCGGCTCACGCCGCTGGTCGCGAGGTTTGGCGGCATCGTCTATGCGCGCCATTGGGATAGATTCGCCAGCGCAGGGGGGCTGGTCGTGCGGCTTGCCGGACAGGATGCGGGGCGCACAGGGGAGTTGCTGGTGAGTTAATACCACTAACTCCTGCGATTATATCTTGATACAGGAATAATGTTTCAGATCCTGAGATGAAAACAGAGGGGGAAATCTCCCTCCTCTGTTTTCATTACAATGAATCTATCTATGCCTGAGACTGGGAGACATGCCTTGCTGCCGCCTCGTTCGCGTTAGATACTGCCTCTTCAAAGTTTTCCCCTCTCATCAGGCTGGTGCACAATACCCCCATAAAGCAATCACCAGCGCCATGCGTACTCACCAGTTTGACCTTCCTGGCCGGTAAAGTCCGCCCGGTTTGATCTGCTTCACAAAACGCCACACCATGTTCGCCCGCGGTGACAACCACCCGGGGGAAGCGCCTGGCCAATAATTCTGCCGCCCGAAGAGCTGAGGATAAATCGCTCACCGTAATGCCACTCATATCACGCGCTTCGATGCCATTGACCACCAGCAAACTGATACAATTTTCCAGTTCAGAACTCAGTTCTCTTGCCGGGGCAGCATTAATGCATACGGGAATATCACGTTTTTTAGCTTCCGCTGCAGCACAGAGATTGATCGTTTCCGGAACCTCATTTTGCAATACCAGCATCCTGGCATCCTGCCAGAC
Source organism: Klebsiella sp. NPDC088457 (assembly GCF_044900465.1). Taxonomy (NCBI): domain Bacteria; kingdom Pseudomonadati; phylum Pseudomonadota; class Gammaproteobacteria; order Enterobacterales; family Enterobacteriaceae; genus Klebsiella; species Klebsiella sp. NPDC088457. The sequence goes on from NZ_JBJDNH010000008.1 coordinate 88,281, forward strand.
GCTCTCCTGCTGAAAGAGTCCTGCCGGAATACGTTGATTCGCATTCGAGACAACAACCGCGCCATAGTCCCCATCAGCATCGGAGATAGCGACGCTCATTCCCGAAGGGGCACCGCTAATTTCCACGACAGCCCCGGTGTCCACTCCGGCATCACGCAGCGTCTGCAGCAAAAATTGTCCTTGTGCATCTGCTCCCACCGCGCCAATAAACGCGACAGCAGCGCCCGCTCTGGCGGCTGAAATGGCCTGATTTCCTCCCTTACCGCCAAATTTGTAAGCGCAGCCTGAGCCTATTACCGTTTCCCCTTTCTCCGGACGATGGTGCGCATCCAGCATAATGTCGTAATGAAGGCTCCCCGCTACAACAATTTTACTCATGGTTAATATTCCCGCAGGTCCTGAACCGCATGCTGGGTTTTCATCAAATTCTTCTCCGCCTGCTTCAGATCTTTCTTGGCAATAGCCACAAACAATGCATCCAGAATATTCAGTTGGGCAATGCGTGACGCGGCGTTTTCCCCTAACAAATGCGATCCCTGAGAAGTTGAATTGAGTACCACATGCGCATTACGCGCAATAGGCGATTCGGCATAATTCGTAATCGCAATCACTTTGGCCCCATTACGAGCCGCCAGTTTTACCGGGTCGTTAACGGCACGCGTCGCACCGGAATGGCTGATTGCCAGTACAGCATCGTCGTCTGACAACACTGCGGCGGACATCAACATAATATGGGCATCGTCATATACTGTCGATTTTATACCAATCTTTAATAACTTATGCGATAAGTCCCGTGCTACTGTAGCCGACCCCCCAACTGCATATAAATCAATATGACGTGCCTTAAATATAATATCCGCAGCGCGGTCAAATTCAGCAATATCCAGTATTGACATCGTTTCTTCAATAGCCTGAATAGAGGTTCTGAATACTTTTGACAACAATTGTTCCGATGAGTCACCGGGCTCAATTTCCGCATGTAAACTTGCCACTTCAGACTGGTTGTAATAAATCAAACCGGTTCTGAAATTCCTGAATCCCGAAAAGTTAAGCTTTTTGGCAATTTTGACAATCATTGCTTCTGAAACATTATTTTCCTGGGCAATTTCCTTTAACGAGGTCTGCTCAGTAATGTCCGTTCGGGCAATGATAGCCTCAACGACACGGCGTTCTAAAGGTGTCAGCTGGGGCAGTCGCATACGTATTTGAGCACCAATGGCTCGTGGATCCTGCTTCATTACTTGCCTCTGGTCGCTCTGTCAATCAACATCGCTATGATAATAATAAGACCAGTCGCAAGCAATTGGTAAAAAGCCTGGATATTAAGTAACGTCAGGCCATTACGTAGCGCACCAAGAATGATTGCGCCGATAATTGTACCTACTACGCTACCTTTCCCTCCCATCAGAGACGCGCCGCCAATAGCCGCAGCGGCAATGGCGTCCAGCTCCCACAGGTTACCAATCGTCGGCTCTGCCGCACCTAGTCGGCCAATCAGGATAAGGGAAGCCAGAGACGCAAGAGTGCCTGAGATAACAAATACCGTGACTTTGGTTCTTTTCACCGGCACGCCGGCAACGCGAGCAGCTTCTTCATTGCCGCCGACGGCCAGAATATATTCTCCTAACGGAGTTTTATTCATAACGGTCCACAGCACCAGAGCAATAACGGCAACAATAACGATAGGCGTTGGAATGCCAAAAATTTCACTGTTAATCAGGCTACGGAATTCCATTGGGATACCAAATACCGGATTGCCGCCGGTATAAATCAGCGCGATAGCACGGAACAACGACAGCCCCCCGAGGGTAACAATGAAGGGTTGCAATCCAGCATAGGCAACCAGCGAACCGCTAAAGACGCCGCAGATAGCCCCTATACCCAGCGTTGCCAGAATGGCCAACGGCACGGGGACTCCCGCTACCATCATGGTTGCCCCTAAAACCGCCGATAATGCAGCGGTCGGACCAACCGAAAGATCGATACCTCCGGAGATAATTACCAGGGTCATCCCGAGCGCAATTAATGCGTTAATGGATGATTGTTGTAAAATATTCAGCAAATTAGGGATAGTGAAAAACACCGGTGATAAAAAAGAAAACGTAATAATGATAATAAGCAAACCAATTAAGGTTCCAGCATCGCGAAGGTTAAATTTAAACGGCAGCGCACGAAGCTTTTCGGGCCGGGAATTACTTTGTAAAATCATGATTATGGCCTTTCAAATTAATACGGATAACAAAGTCAAATGGTCTCTTCGACATCTTTAATGGCAAAGCGTGCAATATTATCTTCCGTGATAGCATCACCCTTCAGTTCCTTAGTAATCTTCCCTTCACGCATAACCAGTACGCGGTCTGAAATACGAATAATCTCTGTCATCTCTGAAGAGACAACAACAATCGCTTTGCCTGAACGGGCCAGTTTTTCTATCAGATTATAAATTTCTGATTTTGCCCCGATATCAATTCCCCGGGTTGGCTCATCAAACAGAAAAACCTGAGCATCTGCGGCAACCCAGCGTCCAATAATAACTTTCTGCTGATTACCTCCACTTAATGTGCCAATCGTTTTATCAATATTCAGTGGTCGTAGCTTCAAATCGCTCATCACTTCATGCGCAACCTGGTTAAGCTTAACTTTACTGATCATTCCCGAAATGGTGAAGTTACGCATTGAAGGCAGCGCCATATTCATCTTCACCGCACGTTCTTTAATAATCCCTTCTTTCTTGCGGTCTTCAGGCACCAGGCCGATACCTGAGCTGATGGCGGCACTGACGTTATGATTGCGTACGGCCTTACCGTTAACAAACACGTTGCCGCTGCTACGTTTATCAATACCGGCAATCAGTTTCATCAGTTCCGTACGCCCGGCTCCGACCAGACCCGCAATACCGAGCACCTCACCGGCACGGACGGTGAAACTGGCATCGCGCACAGCGCCACCACGAGAGAGATTCTCAACGCGAAGAACTTCACGCTCGGTCACATAAGAGTTGTGCTCAAGTTTCTCAATCTTGCGCCCGACCATCTTTGAGACGATGCTCTCTTCATCCTCATCACAAATATTCACCACCCCAACCTGCCTGCCATCCCGCATAATGGTGGCCCGGTCGCAGACTTTGAAAATTTCGTTCATCTTATGAGAAACATAGATAAGCGATACCCCCATAGACTTCAGATCCGAAATCAGTTCGGCCAGCCGGTCAAACTCTCTCGGCGTCAGACTGGATGTCGGCTCGTCCATGGCGATGATTTTTGCATCGTCCAGCATGGCGCGAGCAATCTCCACGATCTGCTGCTGTGAGACTTTCAGGTTCTTGATCGGCTCATTGGGATCAATTGTCGGATCCAGCTGTTTGAGAATCAGCTTCGCTCTTTCCAGCTGAGCGTGTTTATCCACCCATAGGCCTTTTGCTTTGGTAAGCGGCCGGCCAAGAAACATATTCTGCGCAACGGAGAGTTCCGGAACATGCTGTAATTCCTGGTGAATCATGGCAATACCCGCATGACGAGCGCTGAGCGGATTCTTCATCTGAACGGGCTGTCCGTTCACGCTAATCTCGCCGCTATCGGCCTCTCGTACGCCTGAAAGAATATTTAACAGCGTGGATTTTCCTGCGCCGTTTTCACCAATCAGGGCATGAACCTCTCCAGCTTTGACCGAAAAGTCCACGTCCTGTAATGCCGCCGCATTACCGTATGTCTTACTTATCCCACGCATCGTTAAGCGATACTGTTCCATACACCCTCCGCCTGACTTACTGTTGAGCCAGCAGCTGACGCAGCTTATCGTTATCTTTGGTCGAAAAAGCATCCGCGTTATCTTTCGTGATCAAAGCCTGAGGCGTAGAGACCACACGGGAAATTTTCTGACCATCAATCAGGCGCAGCATAACTTCCATTGCGACTTCCCCCGTCAGTATCGGGAAGCTGTCCACCGTGCCCGTCAGTTCGCCACGTTTAATCGAGGCATAGGCATCTGAGATACCATCGGTACCAAATACGGCCACCTGCCCGGCTTTATTCAGCGAACGAACCGCTTCCACCACGCCCAACGCCATGGTGTCGTTATTTGCGTAAAAACCAATCAGATCGGGATGCTGCTGCAAGATTGTTGAGGCCGCATTAAACGCCTGTTCACGACTCCAGTTCGCCGGTACGCTGGCAACAATATTGAACTTGCCGTTGACCTGTAGCGTCTCTTTGAAACCGCTGGTTCGCTGGCCAGCGGCATAGACACCAGGCTGCCCCTCGATCACTGCAACTTTACCGCCCTGCGGATGATGTTCGATGAACCATTTCGCCACCCGCACACCGTTATCTTTCTGCACGTTCCCGACGTAATACGGTGCATTTGGCATCACCGCATCGTTAACATTGACCACCGGAATTTTTTTGCTGGTGGCACTTTCCAGAGCGGGTTCGAGGTTGATATCAGTCTGAGGTGATACCAGCAGCCCGTTAAATCCCTGGGAGATAAGCGTTTCCGCTATTGATAACTGACCCAGTTGATCGTCTTCATTTGCGGCAGCCTGGTAAGCTACGGTGAAGCCATATTTTTTACCGACGTTCTGATAACCTTCGCCGAGTGAACGCCAGTATTCATTGGTCAGCGTTTTCGATACGCCGCCAATTTTAAGTTTGCTGTCGACTTTCGGCATAGGGCCATATTTGCTGCTGAGTTGCGTCCAGTCTGTGCGATCCGGTTCAGTATCCGATTTCAGCGGGGCTAAATCAGCGGCGTAAGCCATCGAGCACAGTAAAGAAGAGGCGAGTACAGAGAGTATGAGCTTTTTCATTTTTCAGCCTTTAATTTTCGCATCAGGGTACATTTTTAATTTTTGCTAATTCTTTGCGCTATCTGGCCAGCATAATGTCATTAACTATCCACTGAGAGGCAACTGCGTCCTGGCGGCTGATGGCCGCTGCCAGTTCATCATTGCCATTCAGTTGTTCACAAAGTTTCAGTAGACGGGTAACAGTCGCAATGTTGATTTCAGCTTCACGAACCGGATCCAGACCACTGGCATCCGGGAAAGTGTCAAAGTAATAGGCCCCCTGATAACCATCGCGCTGCATCTGCCAGAGAAATTCCAGCGTGGCACGTGGGTTGACCGAGCCCACCATCAACCCATCGTCACGTTTTCCCCAACCGTCATTGAGATCAAGCCCCAGCAGACGTGAACGGCGCGCTACCATCGCCGCAGCGTAAGCTGGAATTTCATTGGCAAACAGCACGTGAGCAAAATCAAGCGTGATCCCCAGATTCGGACAGCCAGCTTCTTCTACCGCCAGTAAGCATGTCGTGGCATTGGGGAAAATACTGTAAGCACGCGGCTCATTCGGTTTGTATTCGATACTGATATCGACGTCCGGCGCATATTCGGCAATTTCACGGACTGCGCTCACCGCATCGTCCCAGATTTTTTTGTAATCGGCCTGGAAGCAGTAATCATAGCCATCCTGCCCCATCCACAGCGTCATCAGGCGTGATCCAAATTCGCGCCCGGCATCAATTCCGCGTTTTGTCAACTCAATGGCTTCGCGGCGGATCTGCGGATTAGGGTTAGTAAATGCCCCGATTTTAAATTGCGGTGCATCCCAGCGCATTTGCATACCGTTGACCGCTAGTCCTGCATCTTCAATGGCCAGGCGCAGCGTTTGAATATCAGTCGTGATGTGTTGCGGATAGTTCAAATCAAGATGGGTTAACCCTTTTACCTTACCGGCGCGGGCAATCATCTGCAGCACAGAGGGTTTTCCCTGAAGATCCGGCCAATAGAGGTTCGCCCCTGAGGCAAAAGAGTTTAAACGCGTGGCAAATTTCAATTCCGACATGAGGGTGGATCCTTCAAAACTAGTTTGTGATGTACTTTTCTTCTTCACGATTATTTGTGAAGTTATGATTTAAACTACACTTCACCACCAGGTTATCAAGCGTGACAATCCGAAAAATGAATAAAATGAGAGATGAGTCACGAAACAAAATGGGAACCCCTTGTCCTAAGACTCTGTTGTCCAGACATAATAAATATTAATAAACAATGAGTTAATGAGGATAGTAGTGAGGGGATGTAAATAAGGAATCTGTGATGGCGGTTTCAGAGTATGCCTGCAGTATCCTGATGGATTCCGAACTACGAGCGCCGGGTGCAGTTCAACATCCGGGGATGCCGTAAGGATCGCTCCCCCTTGATGTTGGGGTATATGGGCCAGGGACGAACATGGTGCCATCAGGACAGGTCGGATCCTATGATGTTCATCCTGCCTGCTATAGGGCGGTATCGTCCATTCCGTGCAACAAGATATTGTTTTGCCTCAGCCACCGGGTCGTCGTTTAGAGCAGAAAAGCTGATTTGAACAGAATGTTTAAATATCATCAGTTCAGTTTTTTCAATTAAAGTAGACTATCGGTGACTTCATTTTCTAATCCGGATTAAAAAATTCGGCTTTTTTATCAATGAATATTTATTCTATATTGACATATAAGACCACAGACAATATAAGGAAGTAGCTAGACAATATACATTCCTGTCTTATCCCAGCGTTTTATCACCCGTATCTTCAAAGAAACCGATCGTCTGCAATTAAATTAAGACGCAGACAATCATATATCGGTCTGAAGTCATTTTATTACCGGTCTCGTTAATCAGCCACGACACCATCAGTTACGCTGTTCCTTCGAAAACCGACACCGCTACGGCATAAGCACTTGCCATATAACAACCATACGGTGGATATTTCCATTACGGTTCTCTTCCGCAATAGCGGCATCCATTACTTTTACCGCATCATTAACTTCAGCCAGTTTACCGTTGTATGTTCGTTTCTGCTTCGTTCCACTGCCTGCCGGCAGCGTATAAACCCCAGCTGACGTGTTCGGTTTCGCGTTACCCATTGACGCTTCTGCCGCGATGAACTGAACGGCGCCAACCTCAATACCGGACAAATCACCTGGGCATAAAGGGCGTAAAAAAGCCCCGCAGCAGCGGGGCTTGTCGACGGCTGGCGACGAGCCTGACCATCAAGGCGTGCCGCGTTACGGGTAGGTGGCCGCAAAGTGTTCTTCAATCTGCGATCGAATATCTTCCGAATCACTCAGCGTTAAGGAGTCATATCCGACGATATGAACATCGGGGTCATCCCCGAAAACCGTCACTAGCGCGTAGAGATCCTCATCACCTGCAAAAACTTCGTACTTTACCCGTGATTGTTGATCGCTAACTAACATGTAGGTTTCAACCAGTTTTTGAGTAACCATACTCTTTCCTTTTGATGAAAAGCCGCCTTACCCTTTTAGCACACAAAAGTGATAGTGTGCATTAAAGCCGGCAATTAACCGGCGCCTGCCGCTCCTCATTTGGCCCACAGAATATGACCCGGGATAGCATGCTTATCGTGAAATGCCGGTTATTGTGCGGTTTTAACCGGCGAACAGGCTTAAGCTGTTTGTTCATCGTCAGCCCCGCTGGTTGGCGGATGGCAGGTATTAATAGCGGTACTCACGTAAATAATTCAGCGCTGAGGCATGCAGTTCGGCATTGGCGCTGACCAGCACATCGCCGCGGGAATGAAAGTTCAGCGGCTGCCCGGCCCAGTCGCTGATAATTCCCCCCGCCCCTTCGACCACCGGTATCAACGGTAAGAAATCCCAGGGGCCCAGACCATATTCCACCACCAAATCGGCATGACCGCTGGCCAGCATCGCGTGAGCATAACACCCTCCCCCCATGCGCTGCATCTGGCAGGCGGCGGCTAACCGTTGATAATACGGCCAGGCCGCGGCAGCAAAATCATCGGGTGAGGTGGTGCATATCCTCGCTGCGCTAAGCGACCGACAGCGGCTGGTTTGTACCGCCACACCATTCAGCGTGGTGGCGCCTGACTCTTCAGCCAGCCACAGCTCATCGGTGACCGGAACAGAGATCATTCCCGCGACCATACGGCTATTTTTCATTATTCCGGTTAGCGTGCCAAACAGGGGAAAGCCGCAGACAAAAGCCTTAGTGCCATCGACCGGATCGATTATCCAGGTCGCGGCGTCGCCGGGTTCGCCGCCAAACTCTTCACCGCAGATCGCATCCTGCGGGAAATGACGCGCGACAATTTCGCGGATTTTTATCTCAACGCGTTTATCCGCTTCGGTAACCGGGCTGTTATCCTCTTTGATCTCTACCGACAGTTCGCTTCTGAAATAGCGCAATACGATCGGCCGGACCTCACGGGCTATTTCCTGTAACACCGGGGTATATTTAGTGGGTTGCATCGCCATCGACCTTATTATGAGGGAAGAAAATCACCCCTTCCTTGAAATAGTTACGGCTGATTTTTTCGATCGTGCCGTCGGCGTGCAGTTCAGCAATCGCCTGATTAAAACGCTGCAGCAGCGCGGTATCCTCCTTACGGAAGCCTAAGGATACCCCTTTGCCCAGCGTCTCTTCATCGATTACCGGCGGGCCTGAGAAGCCAAAGTCCTTGCCCTGCGGCCGGCTCAGCAGCGCCGTTTCCGCCGACTGGGTGCCCTGAAGTAACGCATCCACGCGGCCGTTCACCAGATCGGCATAGGCCAGATCCTGATTTTGATACACCTGAATATTAACCCCTTGAGGAACCCAGTGCTTCTTGATAAAGATTTCTTCAATGGTGCCCTGAGTCACGCCGATGGTTTTCCCGCGCAGCGACGCCGGCGTCGGCTGTAAATTGCTTCCGTTGCGCGCCACCAGCCGACGAGAAACATCGTACAACATATGCGAAAAATTGATGATCTGCGCCCGTTTCGCCGTCGCGCTAAAATCAGAGTTAATCACATCGAATTTTTTCGCATCCAGAGCGGCGATCAGCGCATCAAAAGGCACTTCCACCCACGAACATTGAATCTTCATTTTTTCACAAAGCGCATGCCCGATATCAATATCAAACCCAGCCAGTTTACCGTCCTGAGTTTTATATTCGAAAGGCGCGTAATTGGGTTCCACACCATAGCGAATCTGCTCCGTGACTGCGGCCATCGACGATAATGAGCAACACATAACACCTAAAGCTAAAATTCTTTTCATACCATCACTCCAGATTATGCTCATTTTAAATCAATGAGCATGACGGTTTGCTGTGTAAGGGTTATTTCAGCGATGCGCCTTTACTCTCCGGCACGTTCTTGCGCTATTTCTTTAATAAATGCAGAGACCCGCGATAAGCCTTTTTGCAATATCTGTTGATTATTGGCGAAACCGATTCGCAGATAGCCTTCCATATCCATGGCGTCGCCCGGGGTGAACATGACCCCATATCTTTCCAGCAGGCTGATACAGAATTCCCGCGAGCTGAGCGGCAAATCATATTTCAGTAACGCCGTGGTGCCAGCATCGGGTTTGATATAGCTAATATAAGGCTCGGATTGTACCCACCGATCGAGGATCTCAAGGTTCTCGCGCAGCATTTTCTGATTGCGCGCCAGAATCTGGTCGCGATTTTCCAGCGCGAGAGAAGCAAAATAATCGTCCAGGATCCCCACGCTGATCGTGTTGTAATCACGATGAACTTCAACGGCTTTTAGCAGCTCAACAGGCCCGGCGATCCAGCCCAGACGTAATCCGGCCAGCGAATAGGCTTTTGACATGCTGGCGGTGCTGATGCCTTTTTCATAGAGATCGGCCACGGCCGCGGTATAACCATCGCCGCGCTGATTGGTGCCGCGGTAGACCTCATCGCACAGCAGCCAGGCGCCGGCTTCACGCGCGATGTCAACAATCTGCCGCAGGAAAGCAGCATCCATCAACGCGCCAGTCGGATTATTCGGATTGTTGATGGCAATCAGACGGGTCTTATGATCAACCAGCCCGCGCAGTTCGTTCAGATCGGGGAGAAAGTGATTTTCTTCCCGGAGGGGGAGAATTTTCACTTCGGCGCCATAGCTGGCGGGGATGGAATAATGCTGCTGATAGGTGGGCAAAACGGAAATTACCGTATCCCCCGCCTCAACCAGGGTTTCATAGACCAGCGCGTTGGCGCCAATCGCGCCGTGGGTCATCAGGATATTCTCCGCAGATTGCTTCTCATATTGCTGAGAAATGATGCCGCGCAGACGGCTGGAACCGGTTATCTCCCCGTACGTCATTTTGATATCGAGCATATCGCGCAGCACATCCTCGGTTCTGCCGCTCATGGCCAGCAGTTCCCGCATCGTTAGCGATTCAACGCAGGTCTCCGCCAGGTTATATTCACAGCGCGTTTCCCACTCATTCATCCACTGCTCTACGCCAAAAGTTCTTATTTGCATCTTATTTATCCTGAGCTTGTAGGTTGTTCATCAGCTGACAGGCAATCGCGACGTCTTCCAGACCCAGCCCAACCGAGCGAAAGAAGACATGCTGCCGAAAAGTGGGTTTCTCGCAGGCGCCACTGCACAGTTCTGCCAGGTCGCCTTTGATGTCGTTGTGGTTCCAGCCCGCAGCGGACGCCGCCAGCACCATTTCCCCGGCCTGCAAAGGGGTGATTTGCCGGTAATCACAGTAGACCTCCATGCCGGCTAGCGATTCAGGTGGGACCTCGTGCGCCCCCGGCGCATTGGTGCCGATCGAGGTAATCAGGCAAGGTCTGGTCAATTGCGATGGGTCAATCACCGGCGTGGCGGAAGAGGTGCATAGCATCAGAACATCGGTATCCTGTACCGCCTCATCCAGCGACGTGTGCACGCTGATACGCCCGGCGGGGAGTGCCAAATCCGCGGCTAACGCATCCGCTTCCAGGGAGGATTTACGGCTATAGATCCCGATCGCCTCCCATTGCCTGAGGTTTACGACCTGCCGCAGGTGGGCCAGGCCAACGGGACCGGTGCCGATCAGCGTCAGTTTCTTTGCAGTCTGCGGCGCAAGATAATCTATCGCCAGCGCCGTCGTGGCCGCCGTTCGCTCAATAGTCAGCAGCGAGGCGTCGCACAGCATCAGCGGCATACCGGTTTCTGTCGACATCAGCAGTGTCCAGGCGGTGATAATCGGTCTGCCGGCAGTGACAAGATATGGGGATATTTTTGCACCCAGCACCTTGCTGGTCATATCCACCGCCAGGTAGTTGATGAAATCCCCCTGGTTATCGGGCAACAGCACCACGTTTTGTGCCGGTTGCACCACGGCGCCCCTGGCCAGACCGATAAACGCCTGACGCAGCGTGCCGACAACATCAATCCGGGGAAGTATCTGCGCCGTTTTTTCGGCGCTAACAACGGGAATTCCGACAGGTTTCATAGCGTATCCAGCTGGCCAGTCTGGCTGGCGATGGTGAAAATTCGCACTACATGAACTAAAAAGTACACTATGCACAAATTGTTTACAATGTATAAACCCGGCATAGCAGAGGCAGACTGCCGCCCGGATTAAACATAAATACTGGCGAAAATAAACATCAAGCCATTGAATAATTTGAATTAAATAAAAATTAGCGGGCCTCTGACAAAAACCAGTCGCCGGGAGGAATAAGAAATCCCTATGGAGATTGTCAGGGTGAAAGGGATTTAACGGGGTCGTTGCAGGCGGATTATGACTTTTTCAGTTCACGAAGATATTTATAGACGGTCGTTCTGCCCAGAGAGAGCACGCTGGCAATATAGTCAGCCGCATTCTTCGCCCTGAACGCCCCTTCGTGGTGTAAAGCGATAACTAAACGCTTCTTTTGCTCTCTGGTCAGTAACGCCAGCGTGGTATTTTGCTGACGTATCCAGTCATGCAGGAATGTATTGATCTTTTCCTGCCAGTCATCTTTGAACAACTCGGCGGGCTGGGGCCTCAGTCGGGAGGCAGAAAGAAAGAGTTCCAGAGCATTTTTGGCTTCTTCAAAAATGGCCGTGCTCAGATTGATACATAGAAGATAATCGGTATGGCCCTCGCGACCTGCGGCAATACTGACAGAACGCATCTTTTTACCATCCCAGTTGAGCTTTTCGTAAGGTCCGGTCAGCCGTTCAAGGCTGCTCATTTCCATCTCTTCCAGGCCAGCATCATCGCCCGGTTTCCGTCTGGAGAGGTTATTCGCAATGTAGGCCACCTTACCGGTAGTCACATTATGAATAACCACTTCCACGCTCGGGAAGAAAAGGGCCGCAATGCCCTCGGCAATAGATTTCAGCAACTCGTACTGGGTTCCCTGCTGTTCAACTGTTTTTGCCACATGTTCTCCTGGAACGCTCAAACGGATGCAGATGAAAATGCACGGTGTGCACAATCGTCAGATGACAATCTTTACGTTGGGGTAAGTTAAGATGTCCGTCGCCTATAATCAACATGAGATTCCCATCCAGGCGTGCGCGGTAGCGTTTTTCACCGTGGATCAAGCCGATCGCCTGACAATGCTTCTGGATATCGTGGACGATGGGCGAAACATGTCAAAGTATGCCTAATCTGAAACTCTCGCCGGGAATCCGCGATGTTATGGCGATGAAGTGACACGGCAGAGAAATAAGAAAAAGTCATAAACAAAGCATCAACTATACGTTACCGATCTTTTATCTTTTTTATAACGATATGATATTAATCGCAGGCAGATGTTATAAGGCCGCTTTTTATTCCGTGCTCTTTTAATTGATTTTACCTGGGATGAATATGAAAAAAATTAGCATGTTTTTTGCAGCAGGGCTTTCGCTGTTCAGTACCCTTTCCTTTGCCGCTGCCCCCCTGGTCACCTTCGTCTGTACGGGCAATACCGGTCGTAGCCCAATGGCCGAAGCGTTAGCCTCTCATCTTATTCAGGCTGAACATCTTAATATCCATGTTCAGTCGAGGGGCGTGAAGGTTAATCCCCAGGAAACCCAGCCTGAGGCAGGCACCGTCGCCGTATTAAAAGAACGCGGTATTGATGTTTCCGCGCACAGAGCAAAGCAGCTGACGGCCGACGATATTAAAGACTCACAGGTCGTATTAACGATGACCGCCGCGCATAAAGAGAAGATTCTGGCTGAATATCCTCAGGCGCGGGATCATGTCTTCACGTTAACCGAGTATGCCCAGGGACAGCATGCCGATTTACCGGACCCTTACGGAAAACCGCGGCAGGCCTATGAACAACTGGAAAGTAAAATGGATGTACTTATTCCTGAAGCATTAGCGAAAGTCGCTAAAAACCACGGTGGGTGATGTAAGATCCGCGCCAACGTGACGTGAATTGTCCGTTCATTAAACCCCACTCAGCGGATATCGCGCTGGCTGATAAAGCGGGCAATTTCCGCCGGGAGCTGATACATCGACTGAATAATTACCCCTGCGCCGGCCGCCCGCAGTTTTTCACCATGCAAAGGATAAGTATGCGCCCCCCCAATGTAGCCAATAACCGCCATGCCCGCCCTGCTGGCTGCGGTTACCCCATGGACGGAATCTTCAATCACCAGCGTATTTTCTGGGGCCGCATTCATCACTCTTGCAGCATGCAGGTATATATCAGGCTGGGGTTTGGCGCGTCCAGGCCCTAAATCGACGGCGGAAAAAACGCCGCCAGGAAAAAGCGGCTTCAGGCCAACCAGGGTCAACGCATAGTCAATCTGGCTGCTGGAGGAGTTGGAGCAGATGCATTTTGGAAAGTCCAGCGAACGGAGAACCTCCAATGTACCGTCGGTTCGCGTCAATTTTTGTGCAAACTCCTCCTGCAACAACGCATAGAACGTACCGTTGATCGAAGCCGGCACGGCAACGCCCTGCCGATCGCGAACCTTATCGATCAGCTCGTCCCATGAAAGTCCGCTGAACTCGCTGGCAAACTCGTGAAACCCCATCGTCACTCCGTGGCTTTCCAGCAGCCGCAGAGTCAGATTGATACCAATAATCTCGGAATCAATCAGCACGCCATCACAGTCAAATATTACCAGTTCAGGTGCTCTGGCCATCTTTATTTTTCCCGTTAGGATCCGGTCGCCGCCGGTGGCGGCAGGCGACCGCACAGACTAAGATTTAAGCAGCCTGTACCTGCTTTCTGTATTTGACCAGCAGTTGCTGGATATCGCGCAGACGGGAAACCGCTATTGAAGACAGTTTCTCTTTTGAAACATCACGGTCAAGAGAAATGCAGTCTTTCCAAAGCGAGCGTCCGGCAATCACTCCGGATGCGCCGTTGCGCAGGGAGATCTCTACCTGGTTCAGGAAGGTGGCATGGTCGACTCCGGCAGACAGTACCGCCCACGGAATATCGCCACAGATTTCCGTCACCGCTGCGCAAGCTTCTTCCGTTCCCGGATAAGGGATTTTCAGTACCTTTGAACCGCACTCAATGCATAGCTTACAGCCATCCTGAATCAGCTGCGGAATTCTACGCTGGTATTCTTCCTTACTTTCATTTTCCAACGGGTAGGTCAGGAACTCCACGACCAGTAGCAGGTCTTCACGCGCGAAGTCGGCAATGACCTCCCTCAGCGTCGCAAGGTTGGCGGTATTGGCATCCGGTATATCGGAACGCAGGTAGATCATAATTTTCCCGCCGGTAGCGCCCAGTTCGCGAACTTTGCGCGCATTAATCCCTTCCACCATCGTAGAGATGCGATATCCCTGCTCTGAGGTTTCCCAGCCGGACGCATCCAGGCCGACCAGCAGACCGGTATTACGTGGCAGTACGCCTTCATCGACAATTCCCGGTACGGCACAGAGAGGGTCGACTAATACACAGCCCGCTTCAGAGGCAAGATAGCGGGTAATATCATATTTCGTTTTACCCAGCGTTTCGTTACTGATCTCTTTTTGCGCTTCAGGGGTTGCCGCTAATAACGTCCGCATTCCTCCGCGCTGATCGCAGGCGACAACCATCATTGAACCTGTAGCATCGCAAATCATTTGATAGCCGCGACGCTCAGCGGTAGTCATTATATTCATCATATATACCCTCTTATAGGAGATTAACAGTATTAAAATTAATTGCAGTGCAGACGCTGGCCAATCCATGTCATCAGATCGTGGCCATCGCTGAGGTTATTCTGGTCAACGATATAGACATCACTTAACGCCATTGGCTGTGCTTTCTCAGCCAGTCGCATTAATTCCGGAATATACTCTTCTCCCGGATGCCCCTTCACCCGACAGGAGCACCGTGATTTATAGCGCTCAGCCACATTTTCCGCCGAGATCTTATTCCATATTTCAATAACACTCTGGCATCCAGCCATCGCAAGGTATTCTTCAAGAACTGACCTGTCGCGAAAACCAAACCAGGCATCTAATATAAACAGCGAATTTTCCGGCGCGCTCCTGACAATCCTGAACATAGCTTCATATGCGGCATACCCGAGCTTACGATTTAATGGTCGGTCAATAATATCGGCAAACTGAAGCATAAAGGGCTCTTTAATTTCATCGATACTCAACACTGGCGCATTAAAATGCAGAGAAATATTTTTTGCCACCGAGCTTTTCCCTGACGCGGGAATACCATTCACTAAAATCAGTTTCCTCATAATAACCTCAGTATTTCATCTACAGAGGTAGCGTTTCTGATTTGCGCTAATGTCGTCTCATCTTCCAGCAGTTCCACTATCGAGGCAATGCCTTCGGTAATATGGGTATTGCTGTCGACCCCAGCAAACATCACCACAATATCTACCGGCGAGCTGCCATGAATTGATATCGGTACTTTTAACGTTGCCATACTGAAACAGTTCTTTATTACCCCACACTCTGGTCTTGCGTGAGGAATAGCAATACCTTCATCAAAGACGTAATAGGCACCAAATTCCTCCGTATTATTAATTACCGCGGTGGGATAATCACGGGTGACAAACCCGCCGGTAATTAATGGCTGCGCCACTATTTCAATTATCTCATGCCATGAATGAACTTCAATGCTGACCTGAATACAATGGTTCTCCGAGAGAAAGTCTTTAATACTCATACAACCTCATATATTTTTGCGGATAGTGTTCCTTAATTCGTCAATTTTAACGAAAACATCATCAACACAATTTCTGTAGTCCTTGCTGGCAGCGTAAATTTTGATGGCCTGGTTATATTTCACCATTAACAGTTTTTGCGTTGCATTATCCGCCGGGTTTTCAGCCAGTGCGGCTTCTAACTGTGATAACTCAAGCTTGACTTTCTCGGCCTCAGCGTCATGGGTATTCCCCTGCACCTTACCTGAATTAAAGAGTTTTTTTAATGATGAAAACATATTGCCTCCTGGTGCGTTACTACGTTATTTCTGCCGGGGGATATCAGTTAATTTAATTAACGATTACTTGCTCAGTTTTCTGTTAGCAAACCAGACAATTAGGACGACGAAGACAATAAAGCCGATGACGAATGACCAGTCATTCTGGAAAGCATGGCCTAATACCAGCCCCGTACTGATGACATCAGAGTCGCTGAAGGTCACACCTTTAAAGCCGAAGGACTCCAACAGCGGCACCAGAATGGCGGGCAGCAGGGTGATAAATAACCCGTGTACCACGCCGCCGATAATGGCCCCTTTTCTGCCACCCATCGCGTTACCAAACACCCCGGCAGCCCCTCCGGCGAAGAAGTTGGTTAACAGGCCGGGCAGGATCATCGCCAGACCGAACATCGGAAAGACGATCATGCCGATAATTGACCCCACGGTAGTGGCGAGAAAGCCAACGATGACCGCGTTTGGCGCGTAGGGGAACAGTACCGGGCAGTCCAGAGCGGGTTTGGCATTCGGCACCAGGCGCATGGCAATACCACGGAAGGCTGGTACCAGTTCGTTCAGCAGTAAACGTACACCGCTGTACAGCACGAATACACCGGCAACAAACTGCATTGACTGCATAAAGGAGTACATAATGTAGTTAGTATCCCCGGCGAACTGCGCGATATAACCCGAACCGGCGAAGATTGCAGGAATGATATACATCGGCACCATAATCACCGCCATCGACAGGTAGGTATCCTGCAGGAACTTAAAGTTATCAGGCAGTTGCAGATCTTCGGTTGAGTGGGAGTTCTTACCGACCACTTTGGCCACTGCCGCCTGCACCAGATAGCCAATGGTGCAGAAGTGTCCCAATGCAATATCATCCGAATCAGTGATCTTACGCACGATAGGCTGCGCGATTGCCGGCATCAGCACCGCCATGATGCCGCCAAAGATTCCACCGGTTAGAATCAGAGAGGCCCCACTTAACCCGGCTTTATAACCAATGACGGTACCAATGGTTGCCATCCACAGCAGAGCCTGACCGGTCAGGAAGATATATTTAAACGGTGTAATACGGGCGATAAGGATGTTAACGGCAAAAATGACCAGCAGTGTAAGCGCGACTTCCGAGCCCAGCTCACGGTTAGCCACCCCGGCAATCGCAGCGACGTCGGTGATATACCCCTTCATACCAAAGCCTTGGGTGAAGATATCATTGAGGAAGGTCAGCGCCTCGACGATGATATTGATCCCGGCCATCATGATCAGGAAGCCAAGCAGGGTTTTAAAGGTCCCTTCAACCGTTTTCCCGAGCGATTTTTTCTGTAAGATCAGACCCAGCATTGCAATAAGCGCAATCAGTATCGAAGCCTGCCCTAAAAAATCTTTGACTATAAAATGAATAATAGCGTCCATGTAACACCTCACGATTACTTGTTTTTCATATAAGCAAGGATTTTTTCTTCTATCTCATTCTTATCCGTCAGTTTATTTAATATGATAACTTTTTTCTTTTGTTCCTCGCTGGCGTCGGCATTTAAAATATCGGCAAACATTTTTTGTGTAAGAATGAAATCATATTTAAAAGATGATGCTTCAGAAACCGTCGTATGATCGATATCGGCATCAATCTGTAACTTCTTTAATACTGCTTTCGCGCTCATCTCAATAGCAAAACTTGAGCCAAGGCCACAGCCACATACGCAGAGTACTTTAAGCATTTTAAATACCTCAGATAAGTTGAGTTAGTTTAGCCAGTTTGTAGATGTCGCTTTCTTGATCTACTAAACGTCTTTCAGAATCTTCAAGATCGAGCGGAATCGCTCTATTGTTGTTATTAATAACTATGATTTTATTAGTCAGACCGCTGTTGATACATCTCACCACTTCTTCAGCTAATATTGCACCTTCAATAATTTCCTCGCCGGTTGGCATCCCGCTTCTTAAACCATATCCTAAAATCGTTTTTCTGATACGAATACCAATCTTGTGCTCGATTTTGCCAATCATAGTATCAATCGCCCCCTGGAATCCTGGGGTATATTCTTTGGTGTAGCCTTCTGAGCAGAGGATTATCACGCTATTCTGCTGTTTTATTTTACATTTAATACGACTGGCCAGCTCGTCGATATCCCATATGGCTTCAGGAATTAAGGCAATATCGGCATTACTTTTCAGCGCGGCCTGAAGCGTCAGTTCGCCGCAGTATCCCCCTAGCAGCTCAATCATAAATACACGCCCCGGCAGCCCGCGCCCGGTATTACGTAGTTTGGCGACCTCAGCAATAACCTGTTCACAGGCGGTAGAAAACCCCACTGTATAACTGTTACCGGCAATATCATTATCAATCGTCATACCGATTCCGTAACAATTTATACCGTAGCCACTCAGATTCTTTAGAAACTGAAATGAACCATCGCCGCCTCCCATAATCAGACAATCCAGTTTTTTACTACGAATATTTTTAACTATTTTTTCGTAGTCAGATTTTCTGCATTTATCCTCTTTTCTGCCGGAAGAAACTAACGGCACGGCGGAGATTGAAAAATCGACTAAATCTCTGGTTGATATTTCCTTGGCACAGTTGCCGATCAAACCATTAATACCACTATCAAAAATAACAATTTCTGTTTCAGTCATTCGATTGATCTGAAAAAGAAAATTATTCATGCCGCTGACGTCGCCACCACTAATTACCAAACCAATTTTCATGGTGCCCTCAGGTTATTTACTCAGCTCTTAAGGTGAAATCGATTCTAATAGTGGGCATATTATTTTTTTTGAACCCCATCACATATTTGTGAGATTTCAGGGCTCAAAAGGTTATTGACAGGTTAAAAATACATAAAAAATTGTGATCATAATCACTAATATTTAGAGCGTTTTTAAAGCCAAATTTTTTAACCATATGTTTTTATTTATCTTTTTTGTCAGGCTCTATTTTTTAAAAAGTGTGTATTTTGCCAAAAAATCGGCGTATTCATTTTGTGATAAGTTTCACATTAAATACGGAGATGAGGGGAAAAGAACCGGGAAATAACCAGTGGATGAACGCTGGCAATAGCCAGGAGATACCACCGCGGGAGGGAAGTCGCAAGTGAAGAGGTTTTTTTCCCGGGAATGAACTATCGACCGACGGAACATAATCCCCTGTCAAGGTAGCGGCTTTACTACACCTGCAGATTACGTTAGCTCATGGGTTAAACGACAAAAAGCAAAAAGGGGCTACCTTTCGGTAACCCCTTCTTTTATTTGGCGGAAGCGTAGAGATTCGAACTCTAGAACCCTTTCGGGTCGCCGGTTTTCAAGACCGGTGCCTTCAACCGCTCGGCCACGCTTCCGGTATGGGGCGCACTATAAACACCTCGGCGTAGCCTGTAAAGCCCGATTTTGTTCAACTGCCTTAAAATCAACCAAAAATGCGTTATTCGTCTGAAATACAGGCAGTTTGCGTAAAAAATCAACGCCAATCGGGCGGGTGATGGTTAATGTTTTTTGATGTACATATCTTTCGTGAAATAGTAGCCCAGCTTATCCGGCGTAAATCCTCCCACCCACGGCTTCACCAGGTGGGTACGAACATAATGATAAACCGGCACCGCCGGGACATCTTTCCCCAGCAGATCCTCGGCCTGCTGATAGAACTGGCCACGGGTAACAACATCCGGCGCCTTAGCCGCGCTTTTTAACGCTTCATCATAGGCCGGGTTGCTGTACTGGCTGGTGTTTTCACTATCGCCGGTGCGGAAGTTATTCAGGAAGGTGGCGGCATCGTCATAATCAGCAATCCACGCGTAGCGCACCGCATCAAAATTATGCGTATGCATGGTATCGAGCATCGTCTTCCACTCTTGATTCTGCAGCTTCGCCTCTACGCCGAGGTTTTTCTTCCACATCGAACTGACGGCAATCGCCACCCGCTGATGTGATTCCGACGTGTTATACAGCAGATTGAATACCAGCGGATGACTGTCGCTGTACCCGGCTTCGCTCAGCAGCTTTTTGGCCTCGGCTATACGTCTATCGCGCGGCCAGCTGGCATAATCTGGATTTTGCAGTTTTACGCCGCCAATATCAGGCTGGCTGATCAACCACGCCGGACGCTGCCCCTGCCCCAGCACTTTTTCAGCGATGATGTCTTTATCCAGCGCCATATTCAGCGCCAGTCGGACCCGCGGATCGTTAAAGGGCGCTCTGGTGGTATTGAACTCGTAATAGTAGGTCGCCAGCTGCGGCGAAACGTTCAGCTGATCGCCCATGGTCTTTTTGAGCTGAGCGAACTGGTTAATCGGCACCGTATAAACGATGTCGATTTCACCGGCTTTATAGCGGTTAACGTCAGCCGCTTCCGAATGAATCGGCAGCCAGGTCACTTTATTGATGACGGTATGAGCATTATCCCAGTAGCGCGGGTTACGTTCGGCCACAATCCGCTCGTTGACCACCCATGCGGAAAGTTTATACGCCCCGCTGGTGACAATATGTTCCGGTTTGGTCCACTGCTCGCCAAAGTGGGTCACCAGCACTTTATCAATCGGGACCAGCGAAGGGTGCACCAGCATCGCTAAAAACGCCGCGTTCGGCTGGGTTAATGTCACTTCAAAGGTGCTGTCATCGATAGCCCTGGCACCCAGCGTCTCCGGCGCTTTTTTGCCCTGCGCAATATCCTGCGCATTGACGATATGCATATTGCCCGGGTAGCTGGCATAAGGCGATGCGGTTAGCGGGGAAACCAGACGTTGCCAGCTCCAGACAATATCCCGCGCGGTGATGGCGGTCCCGTCTGACCAGGTCGCCCCGGGGCGTAAATGGAACGTCCAGACGGTGTTATCTTTATTTTCCCACTTCTCCGCCAGCCGCGGCTGAATTTCGCCCTGCGGCGAGACGCTGACCAGCCCCTCGAAGAGATCGCTGATGATATTGAACTCAACATCGCTCTCCACTTTATGCGGATCCAGAGATGCCGGTTCGCTGCCGTTATTTCTGACCAGTTCCTGCTTCTCTGCCAGCACCGTTCCCGGCGGCACCTGCGCGGCGAAAGCCGTGAACGTCGTACCGAGTAACCCGATGGCCAGTAATGCGCGTGTGAGGTGATTGTATTTTTGTAATTTCATATCCCTTGCCTTTGTTACACTTCATTTGTACCCTCTCCACACTTAGCCACAGAATGGCGATAACGCAATATTTTTCAGTAACCTATCAGATTCCGATCTGGTTCCTGACGCTAAACGCACAAACACACCGCCTTACCATCATTTATTAGAATAATATGCTGCATCATTACCTTGAGGTCTACGTAAAGATGGGTAAAAGCCCTATGGCTTCAGGCGTGGTTTTTTTATGCTTCATTATTAATTACATCTGTCATAAGAGAGTGACTCATGGATCGTATTATTACGTCGTCGCGTGACCGTTCATCGCTGCTCAGCACGCACAAAGTGCTGCGGAACACCTATTTCCTGCTCAGTCTGACGCTGGCATTTTCCGCCATTACGGCAACGGCAAGCACGGTACTGATGCTGCCCTCTCCGGGACTGATTCTGACCCTGGTCGGTATGTATGGTCTGATGTTCCTGACTTACAAACTGGCGAATAAACCGACCGGCATTCTGGCGGCGTTCGCCTTTACCGGCTTCCTGGGCTATATCCTCGGGCCGATGCTCAACGCTTACCTGTCAGCGGGGATGGGCGATCTGATCGGTCTGGCGCTGGGGGGGACCGCTCTGGTGTTCTTTTGCTGCTCGGCCTATGTGCTGACCACACGTAAAGATATGTCCTTCCTCGGCGGTATGCTGATGGCGGGCGTAGTGGTGGTGCTGATCGGTATGGTGGCGAACATTTTCCTGCAACTGCCGGCTCTGCATCTGGCGATCAGCGCGGTGTTTATCCTGATTTCTTCAGGCGCTATCCTGTTTGAAACCAGCAACATCATCCGCGGCGGTGAAACGAACTACATCCGTGCAACGGTGAGCCTGTACGTATCGCTGTACAACATCTTCGTCAGCCTGCTGAGCATCCTTGGCTTCGCCAGCAGAGACTAACCGCTCTCCTGTTCTTCTCAGGCCCTGCTTATGCGGGGCCTTATTTTTTGCTACACTGCCGCCAGTTTGAGCGGTATGTGACGAATTATGTTTATCTTTGAAGGCAACGAAATAGAGACCGATAGCGAAGGCTATCTGAAGGATACCACCCAGTGGAGCGAAGCAATGGCCGCGGTCATCGCCGGGCAGGAAGGGATTACCCTTTCCGTTGAACACTGGGAAGTGGTGCGCTTTGTGCGCGACTTTTATCTGGAATTCAACACCTCGCCGGCGATCCGTATGCTGGTGAAGGCGATGGCGAGCAAGTTTGGCGAAGAGAAAGGCAACAGTCGCTATCTCTACCGCCTGTTCCCGAAAGGCCCGGCGAAGCAGGCGACAAAAATTGCCGGCCTGCCTAAACCGGTAAAGTGCATCTAATAAAGAATGGCAAACTTTTGCCACTCTCTGCTGGGTTGATGGGGCTCGGTATTCACCCTGTCAACCCGCGCGCTGCGCGGTCCGCCGGCCTTCAGCCAGGCCACTAACGCCGCGACCGGCTCCTCCTCTCCGCAGGCCAGCACCTCCACGCTACCATCATCAAGATTACGCGCGTAACCCGTCAGCCCCAAACGTAGCGCTTCCCGCTGCGTCGAGTAGCGAAACCCAACGCCCTGCACGGAACCATAAACCCATGCCATTGTGCATACTGTCGCCATATTCCCCCCTTTCCGGGCAACCCCTTACGCTGAGAATAGCAAATTCTCGTCAACGTACATGCTTCGGCAGCAGACCATAGTGCTGACGAAAACGCGCGCTGAATCGAGAACCGGACTGATAGCCGCTGTTGAGAGCGATCTCGCCTATCGGCAGCGACGTCGATTGCAGCTGACCTAGTGCATGAGCCATGCGCACCTCTTCGACGATCTGGCGAAAGCTTTGCGACTCCTGACGTAAACGACGGCGTAGCGTCGACTCCCCCACAAACAACATCTTCGCCACCCGGGAAACGCTCCACGTTTCGGCGGGCGACAGCATAATAATCTGCCGGACCTGACCAGTCAGATCCTGCTGTCTTTCACTCAACAGCGGCCCGGCGTACCCTGCCTGCTGTAACGCCAGCAGTAACCCCATCGTCTGATGCTGCTGCATCGCCGCCGATAATCCGCCGCGAACCGTCTGCAACACGTTTTGCCACATAAACGCCAGCTCAGGGGTTATCGGCGCACATAATGAAGTCAGGCGGCCGGGCTGCGGCTCGCTCATGTAGCGGGTTTTAAAATCCGCCAGCAGGTCTGCCGTCAGCGAAAGCAGATCGGAACAAAACATCCCGCTATCAGGCTGATTAATCACTTCCAGTTCGACGTCAGCGGGCAGAATGATCAGCTGCTGTGGCGTCGCCAGCATCTGGCTGACGCCCTGTACGATAATCTTACTCCCGCGATTAACCCGACACAGCGCCGGTGAAAACAGCCTGACGCGATGCAGTTTATATAATCGTCGGGAGGTAATTTCTGCCGCCGATAACGCGCTGTGATGAAAATGAATGTTCCGCATCTTCGTTCTCTTGAGGTCGTTTAGCGCCCCGCCATCGCCGTCAGCTGCGCGCTGGCGATGGCATGGCCGTGCAGCTGAAAGCCAACTAACGCGCCGCTGGCCTGGGCATCTATCGGTAATGCTGGCGTATCCAGCGCCCACACCGTAAAGCGGTAACGGTGAGGCTTGTCCCCGGCAGGTGGGCACGCTCCGCCGAATCCCGCATAGCCGAAATCATTCCGCCCCTGAACCGCGCCGACAGGCAGTGTAGCGCTATTTTTATCCCCGGCACCAGCCGCCAGCTGAGAAACCGCTGGCGGGATATTGACTACCGTCCAGTGCCACCAGCCGCTGCCGCTGGGGGCATCCGGGTCATAAGCGGTCACCGCAAAACTCCGGGTTCCCGGCGGCGCATTTTCCCAGGCCAGCTGCGGTGAGATATTGTCGCCGCTGCAGCCAAAACCGTTAAACCGCTGTGCTATCGCCAGAGTGCCACCTTCACGCATGTCGCTACTGGTGACGCGAAACGGTGCAGCCGCCGCGCCGGTACCGCTCATCGCCATCATGATAGCCGCTAACCAGGATCCTGTTTTCATCGTATTTTCCTCCGTTGGGTGAGGAAACACTGTAAGATCGAGCGCAGGTTTTTATTGTGCCGAAGCGCCTGCGTTTTGTGCCGAAACGCTCACCCGCCGACGCAGGCGGAATGATGCTTGCGCCGGTCACTTGTGCTAACCTACGCGCCATTTTTCGGTGCCGACATTCCCGTTGCTTAAAGGTAGCCCCATGACAGACTCCATTTATCCCCGCTTAGTGTTAACCAAAGGACGCGAGAAATCTCTGCTGCGTCGTCACCCCTGGATTTTCTCCGGCGCCGTCGCCCGTCTGGAAGGGAAAGCCCGCTCCGGTGAAACCATCGACATCGTTGATTCTCAGGGGAAATGGCTGGCCCGCGGCGCCTGGTCACCCTCTTCACAGATTCGCGCGCGCGTCTGGAGCTTCGATCGTCACGAAGCTATCGACAACGCCTTTTTCGAGCGCCGCCTGCAACAGGCGCAGAGCTGGCGTGAATGGCTGGCGGCGCGCGACGGTCTTGACAGCTACCGCCTGATTGCCGGTGAGTCCGACGGGCTTCCGGGGGTGACGATTGACCGTTTTGGCAACTTTTTCGTGCTGCAGCTGCTGAGCGCCGGGGCCGAGTACCAGCGCGCAGCCATCGTCAGCGCACTACAAACCCTGTTCCCGGCCTGCTCCATTTACGATCGCAGCGATGTCGCGGTACGTAAAAAAGAAGGTCTGGAGCTGGCGCAGGGCCTGGTTACCGGCGAACTGCCGCCGGCGCTGCTGCCGATCGCCGAACACGGCATGCAGCTGTTGGTCGATATTCAGGGCGGTCACAAAACCGGTTACTACCTCGACCAGCGCGATAGCCGCCTGGCGACCCGCCGCTACGTTGCCGACAAACGGGTACTGAACTGCTTCTCCTATACCGGCGGTTTCGCCGTCTCTGCATTGATCGGCGGCTGCCGCCAGGTCATCAGCGTCGATACGTCGCAGGAAGCGCTGGACGTCGCCAGACAAAACGTTGAGCTGAATAAACTGGATCTGTCGAAAGCCGAATTTGTCCGCGACGATGTTTTTAAACTGCTGCGCAAATATCGCGATCAGGGGGAGAAGTTCGATGTTATCGTCATGGATCCACCGAAATTTGTTGAGAACAAGAGCCAGCTGATGGGCGCCTGCCGCGGCTATAAAGACATCAATATGTTGGCTATCCAGCTGCTGAATCCCGGCGGCATCCTGCTGACCTTCTCCTGCTCTGGCTTAATGGCGACCGATTTATTTCAGAAAATCATTGCCGATGCCGCAATTGATGCCGGACGTGATGTACAATTTATAGAACAGTTCCGTCAGGCTGCCGATCACCCGGTGATTGCAACCTACCCGGAAGGGCTGTATCTGAAAGGGTTTGCCTGTCGCATCATGTAACTTGAAAAGCGGAACATTGCCCGCATATAGCAGGTAATATGTTTCCCAGGAGGTGCCTATGATTGCCAGCAAATTCGGTATCGGCCAGCAGGTCCGCCATACGCTGTTGGGCTACCTCGGCGTGGTCGTTGATATCGATCCAGAATACTCGCTCGCGGAACCGGAAGAGGATGAAATTGCCGCCAATGACGAACTGCGGGCGTCGCCCTGGTATCATGTGGTCATGGAAGATGAGGACGGCCAGCCGATCCACACTTATCTTGCAGAAGCGCAGCTGAGCAGCGAAGCCAGCGATGAACACCCGGAGCAGCCGTCCATGGATGAGCTGGCCAGAACGATTCGCCAGCAGCTGCAGGCACCGCGATTACGTAACTAATGTGAAAAACCCCGCGATGGCGGGGTTTTTTGTTTATTTCGCCAGCCCTAAGCGCGGTATTTCAATCGCCGGGCAGCGATCCATCACCACGTTCAGCCCCGCGTCGCGCGCCAGGACGGCGGCCTGCTCATTAATCACGCCCAGCTGTAACCACAGCGTTTTCGCCCCAATGGCTATCGCCTCCTGCGCGACGCCCCACGCCGCGTCGGAATGACGGAAAACATCAACCATATCCACTTTTTCCGGTATATCGGCAAGGGTGGCGTAACCTTTCTGCCCCATCAGCGTCGTGCCGGCCACCTTCGGCGAGACCGGGATCACGTGATACCCCTGTTCCAGAAGATATTTCATTACCCGATAGCTGGGACGATCGGGTTTGTCACTCGCCCCCACCAGCGCAATCGTCTGTGTTGAGGTGAGAATGTCTGCGATATCGTTCTCTGTCATATTTTCCTCCCGCTATTTAGGCCAAGTGTAAGCTAATCCGGGTAAACGAGCCATTCCTCCTGATTAACGGATACGTCAAAAATTTTCACCGCGGCGCTTGCAGCCGCAGTCACTTCCAGTAATCTGTCTGCTGGTCAAAATGTGGAATGAAATTATGGAACTGACGACACGTACGTTACCAGCGCGCAAACATATCGCGCTGGTTGCTCACGATCACTGCAAAGATATGCTGATGAAATGGGTGGCGCGCCACCAGGCGCTGCTGGCTCAACACGAGCTTTATGCCACCGGTACCACCGGTAACCTTATCTCCCGCGCAACCGGGCTTGAGGTAAATGCGATGCTGAGCGGGCCGATGGGCGGCGATCAGCAGGTCGGCGCGCTGATCGCCGAAGGCAAAATCGATGTGCTGATTTTCTTCTGGGACCCGCTTAACGCCGTACCGCACGACCCGGACGTCAAAGCGCTGCTGCGCCTGGCAACGGTGTGGAATATCCCGGTAGCGACAAACGCCTCAACGGCCGACTTTATTATTCTGTCTCCGCACTTTAGCGAACCGCTCGATATCCTGATTCCGGATTATCAACGCTATCTCGCCGACCGCCTGAAGTAAGCCATGCTGGCGGACCGGCCGCCAGCGATTACGGTTTTCTCGCCACAGGAACATCAAGCTCTTCTAATATTTCGACAAACGGCGAAGGCCGCGCCTTGTTGAACAGCAACCAGACGCGAAGACGCGCGCGAGTGATGGCGACATACAGTAACCGCCGCTCTTCCGCATCCTGGAAATCTTCCGGTTGCGGCAACAGCGCCTGCTCCATGATGGATTCCCTGGCCGGGGCCGGAAAGGCATCGTCGCCCTCCTGCAGCCCGAGGACAATCACGTAATCCGCCTGTTGCCCTTTACTGGCGTGAATAGTCATAAAATCGAGCTGCAAATGCGGCCAGCGCGTCGCCGCTTTCTCCAGCGCATCGGGTTTCAGATGATGGTAGCGCGCCAGCAGCAGGATCCGCTGCTCCGGCTTCACATAGCCGCTAAGCTTATCGAGCAGCTCGTCGAGCTTATCGTCAGCCAGCAAGGTCACGGCCTTTTTATCTCCGGCCGTCAGGCTGTTCAACGGTTTGCTTAGCTGATGCGGGTTTTGCTGAATAAAACCGTTCGCCACTTCACCAATACGGCCATTAAAGCGGTAGGTGGTATCCAGCGCACAGCAATCCCCCTCGCCAAAATAGTGGTTGAAGGCGGTGGTCAGGGAGAGCTGCGCGCCGCTGAAGCGGTAAATAGCCTGCCAGTCGTCGCCCACGGCAAAGAGCGTGGTCTGCGTGTTCTGCCGGCGCAGTGCGGCAAGCAAGGCGGCGCGCTGCGGAGAGATATCCTGAAATTCATCCACCAGGATATGCTTCCACGGGCTGACAAAACGCCCCTTATCCAGAATATTAATCGCCTGATGTATCAGGCCGGAAAAATCGACCGCGTTTTCGTCTTTCAGCGCCGTTTTCCAGGCCTTAAGCAGCGGCGCCATCAGTTTAACGCGCTTGCCGAACAGATCCCGCACCTCTTCTGGCGCGCCGGCGATCATCTCCGCCTGCGATCCCCCGTGCATGCGCATCAGGCTGACCCAGCGATCGAGGCGGCTGGATATCCGTCGCTGTATTTTTTTGTCCTGCCAGAATTCACCGTCCGGTACCTGCCACGCCATCTCTTCTTCCAGCCACTGGCGCCAGCCTTTGGCCTGCGCCTTTTTCTCCTGGCACTGCAGGCACCAGTGTTTCAGCAACAGCGCCTGACGAGCGGCGCTATCGCTCTCCAGCCTGCTGATGGCCGGCACTTTTTTACTGCCCTGCTGAATAATATGCAACGCCAGAGAGTGGAAAGTGCGTGCCGTAATCTCTTCGCTGCTTAACCGTTCGCGGATGCGCTCATCCATCTCCTGGGCCGCCTGGCGCCCAAATGCCAGCAGCAGGATCTGGTCAGGCGCGGCTTCGCCTCGCGTTAACAACCATCCGGCACGCGCCACCAGCACCGACGTTTTTCCGCTGCCGGCGCCGGCAAGCACCAGCAAAGAGCGCTCGCCGTTAACCACCGCCCGCGCCTGCGCCGGATTAAGCGGCGATGATTCGACTCCGGCAAAAAAACCGCGGTATTGCTCCAGCATCGACGCTGTAAAAGCCTGATTATGCGCAAGCCGGGCTTCTTCCGTATCACCCAACCAGCTCTGGCACTGCTGCCACAGCTCACGGCAGTTCTCGAAAGCGTCAAGCCGGCTGGTGGGCATCGGCAGCCCTTTCAGCGCACGGCGTATTTTACTCTGCACGTCAGCGACCTGCTGGCGGGTCAACCACTTCCCTTCCGCGCTGGAACGAGCGACTTCCGCCAGCTGCTGGCGCAGAACATCAGCCGCAATGTCGCTCATTTCCGCGCTCCACTGCTGCCAGAGAGTATTCAGATGATGAAAGAAACGCTGCGTTTCGTTCCACTCGGTGCCATGCAAACGCACAACCTTGCTGTCCGGCAGCACAAACTCCAGCTCGCCCCAGACCAGGCCACGCTTACAATGAACTGACAATAACTGATTGAAAGGTATAAGATACTCATGGTTATCGCCGGAAACTTTTACTCCGGCATTAAGCAGTTGCACCCTATCGTAAGGGTGCTGTGCCATGCGTTTGCCCAATGTTGTCGCTTTAAGTTCCATATAATGCCGAATTTCAATCAGGTTGGATGTTTTTAAGTTTAACCGCCAGCGACCAGGTGCTCCAGCGTAAAAAACGTTACAATGGTCAGGTCTTATTATCTCCAGGACTGAACAGAGGGTTTATGCGTACCATTCTGAATATTTTGAACTTTATACTTGGCGGTTTCGCCACCACCCTGGGTTGGCTGCTGGCGACATTGGTCAGCATCGTCCTGATCTTCACCCTGCCGTTAACCCGCTCGTGCTGGGAAATTACCCGATTGTCTCTTCTGCCCTATGGTAACGAGGCAATTCATGTCGACGAACTCGAACCGCAGGGGAAAAATAGCCTGCTGAATGCCGGCGGCACCATCCTGAATATACTGTGGTTTATCTTTTTTGGCTGGTGGCTGTGCCTGATGCACATCTTCAGCGGCATCGCCCAGTGTCTGACGATCATCGGTATCCCGGTCGGTATTGCCAACTTTAAAATCGCCGCCATTGCCCTGTGGCCGGTGGGGCGCAGAGTAGTTTCCGTCGAAACGGCCCGCGCCGCGCGTGAGGCGAATGCACGCCGTCGCTTTCAGTAACCGGACGGAATACGATCATGCTTAGCCCCCTGCTACGCCGTTATACATGGAACAGCGCCTGGTTATACAACGCCAGGATTTTTATCGCCCTGTGCGGCACGACCGCCGTTCCATGGTGGCTCGGCGAAGTAAAACTGACCATCCCCCTGACGCTTGGGGTCGTTGCCGCCGCGTTGACCGACCTCGACGATCGCCTCACCGGACGGTTACGCAATCTGGCCATTACCCTGGTGTGCTTTTTTATTGCTTCCGCCTCGGTGGAACTGCTCTTTCCCTGGCCCTGGCTGTTTGCGCTCGGTTTAACGCTTTCCACCACCGGCTTCATTTTGCTCGGCGGGCTGGGACAGCGTTACGCCACGATCGCATTCGGCGCCCTGCTGATCGCCATTTATACCATGCTAGGGGTGACGCTCTACGATCGCTGGTATCTGCAACCGCTGTTCCTGTTGACCGGGGCCGTCTGGTACAACCTCCTGACGCTGGCCGGGCACATCATTTTCCCGATTCGCCCGCTTCAGGACAATCTTGCGCGCAGCTATGAGCAGCTGGCACGTTACCTGGAGCTCAAGTCCCGCCTGTTTGACCCGGATATTGAAGATGAAAGTCAGGCGCCGCTCTACGATTTAGCCATTGCCAATGGCCAGCTGGTCACAACGCTCAATCAGACGAAAACCTCGCTGCTGACTCGCCTGCGCGGCGACCGCGGGCAGCGCGGCACCCGTCGAACGCTGCAGTATTATTTTGTTGCCCAGGACATCCATGAGCGCGCCAGCTCATCGCATATTCAGTATCAGACGCTGCGCGATCATTTCCGCTATAGCGATGTGATGTTTCGCTTCCAGCGGATGCTGTCGATGCAGGCGCAGGCGTGTCAGAAACTCTCCCGCGCAATTCTTTTACGCGAGCCTTATCAGCACGATGCCCATTTTGAACGGGCATTTATGCACCTTGATGCCGCCCTCGATCGCGTTCGGGCCAGCGGAGCGCCAGCGGAACAGGTGAAAGCGCTCGGCTTCCTGCTGAATAATTTACGCGCGATTGATGCGCAGCTGGCGACCATTGAGTCAGTACAAACGATTACGCCATCAACCAGCAATACCGAAAGCTTGCTCTCAGACGACAGGCTCAGCGGTTTCAGTGATATCTGGCTACGCCTGCGGCGCAATATGTCGCCGGAGTCGGCCCTGTTTCGCCATGCCGTGCGGATGTCGTTAGTGCTGTGCGCAGGCTATGCGTTTATTCAGTTCACCGGATTAGATCATGGTTACTGGATCCTCCTGACCAGCCTGTTTGTCTGTCAGCCGAACTATAACGCCACCCGCCATCGGCTGGCGCTGAGGATTATCGGGACGTTGATCGGGGTAGCGATTGGCCTGCCGATACTGCTGCTGGTACCGTCAGTTGAAGGCCAGCTGCTGCTGATTGTCCTGACCGGCGTACTGTTCTTTGCGTTTCGCAACGTACAGTATGCCCACGCGACGATGTTTATCACCCTGCTGGTCCTGCTGTGCTTTAACCTGCTGGGAGAAGGGTTCGAGGTGGCATTGCCACGCATCATCGATACTCTGATTGGCTGTGCTATCGCCTGGGCGGCGGTGAGCTTTATCTGGCCGGACTGGAAGTTCCGCAATTTGCCGCGCGCGCTGGACCAGGCGCTCAATGCCAACTGCCGCTACCTGGATGCTATCCTCGAACAGTATCATCAGGGGCGCGATAACCGCCTGGCCTACCGCGTTGCACGTCGGGATGCACACAGCCGGGATGGTGAACTCGCCTCGGTGGTCTCTAACCTGTCGACGGAACCGCGCGCAGACTCGACCCTGCGCGAAACGGCATTCCGTTTACTGTGCCTGAACCATACGTTTACCAGCTATATTTCGGCGCTGGGCGCGCACCGGGAAAAACTCTCTACCCCGGAGATACTGGCTCTCCTTGATGATGCCGTCTGCTATGTTGATGATGGGCTGCACCACACGCCAGCCGACGAACAGCGGGTGCAGCAGGCACTCAGCAGTTTGCAAACCCGGATCCAACATCTCGAGCCGCGCGCCGACAGTAAAGAACCGCTGGTGCTCCAGCAGGTCGGTCTGCTACTGGCGCTGTTACCGGAAATCTGCCGGCTGCAAAAGCAGGTAGCGGTTCACCCTGAGTAAACATCAATACCTCCGGGGTTGGGCACCAGCCCACTCTTTGAGCTCCTGACGCCGTTGCGTCGGGAGCGCCGCGGCGTGAACGCCGGCGATCGCGCCTTCCAGCGAATAGAGAACATTTAGCGTCAGGGCCTTATTCAACTCACGTAATTTCAACCAGACCTTCTCCGCGCCAAGATGACGTAGGGTCTGTTCATCAGTGACGCCTGCGTTAATCAACAGTAGCTCCATGTGAAAGCTAATATTTGGCAGGTCTTTCAACCTCCCGCCATCACGCTGTCGCCTCTTTTCATTACGCGCGGTTTGCAACGAGCACGCCGACAGGTTGAATAGCATTTTGCTATCGCGCCAAAGCGTTTCGTCAATCTGATAGTATTTCAGCGACACCGGACGGCCATTTTTGCGCATCGTCAAAGGGGGATTCGCATGCTCCCCACAGTAGGCCGCACTCTGTTCGCAAACCCGAAGATAGATTTCGCCTTCCGCCACCATGGCAAAAACCGTATCCTCTATCGCCAGGCTATAACCGCCAAATAATGGACGACAGCTTATTTTACCTAATGAAGATAAACATTCCTGAAATTGATGGAACCGTAAAGATGAAATTTTCTTCATGATTATTCCTTTGTTAATCATGCAAATAGAGGATAATTTATGAACGGATCCGCTAATATAGAAAATAAGTGACTTCTTTTATTGCGGCAAGATGATTTTGCCGTTCATCTCAATTAACTCATCATTTTGCGAGGGGCTTTCAGGAAACTGGCGCCCCGATATGGCAAATATATAAGTGGAAAAATAGACAAGCCGTAGTGAGTGAGATTCAGGTGAATAGATGGGCTATCGGCGGGGCTGGCACCGGCGCTCAATTCGTTCGGGCGGTAAACTCCCCCTCCCGACGACTGGCCAGAAAAAATTTACATCTCTCCTCTCCCAACGCCAGCACGGGTTGGCACGGTTCGGGCACTGCTTCATGTATGAATATTGACCAACAAGATGAGAAATGAGGTTGATCTTTTCCCCTGCTGGATATACTGTATATGCATACAGTAACCCACAGGCGGGACAGACTATGTTGACTTCAGCTTATGCAAATCGTTCATCACTGACTTCTGCTTCAGTACGTCGCCACTCGCATGACGTCGTCGAACAACCAGCCAGCGGGCTGATTAGTGAAATTGTCTACCGTGAAGATCAGCCGATGATGACACAACTCCTCCTGCTGCCTTTATTACAACAGCTTGGCCAGCAGTCTCGCTGGCAGCTCTGGTTAACACCGAAGCAGAAGTTAAGTCGCGAATGGGTCCAGTCTTCCGGCCTGCCACTATCGAAAGTTATGCAGATCAGCCAGCTGTCTCCCTACAACACTCTGGAATCAATGATCCGCGCGCTGCGTACCGGCAATTATAGCGTAGTGATCGGCTGGTTGGCAGATGAGCTGACGGCGGAAGAGCATGAACGCCTGGTTATCGCGGCGGAAGAAGGTCATGCGATGGGGTTCATCATGCGCCCGGTGGGAAATACGAGCCAGCATGGGAGACAACTCAGCGGGCTAAAAATTCACTCTAACTTGTACCATTAAGCTAAATTAGGATTAATCCTGGAATTTTTTTTGCTTCGCCAAAAGCCATTTTTTGACCGGGGTTATTTTTGCCGGAATGCCTGTCTGATGCGGTCTCGCGGCTTTATTTGCTGAATAAAAATCAACCATATTTGTTAAATGTTGTGTATACAACCCTTTTTTTTCATATGCCTGACAGAGTTCACACTTGTAAGTTTCGAACTAAGTTGTAGACTTTACATCGCCAGGGGTGATCGGCTTACGCTGCATGTATCAGCATAGTTAACAACAAGTCACGCCCCGGGTGAAGGATTTAACCGTGAGGTCTTTTGTACCTTCATGGCGAATTTTGGATGATAATGAGGCGCAAAAAATGAAAAAGACAGCTATCGCGATTGCAGTGGCACTGGCTGGCTTCGCTACCGTAGCGCAGGCCGCTCCGAAAGATAACACCTGGTATGCAGGTGGTAAACTGGGCTGGTCCCAGTATCACGATACCGGTTTCTACGGTAACGGCTTCCAGGGCAACAACGGCCCTACCCGTAACGATCAGCTGGGTGCTGGTGCGTTCGGTGGCTATCAGGTTAACCCGTACCTCGGTTTTGAAATGGGTTACGACTGGCTGGGCCGTATGGCTTATAAAGGCAGCGTAGACAACGGTGCTTTCAAAGCTCAGGGCGTTCAGCTGACTGCTAAACTGGGTTACCCGATCACTGACGATCTGGACATCTATACCCGTCTGGGTGGTATGGTCTGGCGTGCAGATGCTAAGGGCAACTACGCTTCTACCGGCGTTTCCCGTAGCGAACACGACACTGGCGTATCCCCGGTATTTGCTGGTGGTGTAGAGTGGGCTGTTACTCGTGACATCGCTACCCGTCTGGAATACCAGTGGGTTAACAACATCGGTGACGCAGGTACCGTTGGTACTCGTCCGGATAACGGCATGCTGAGCCTGGGTGTTTCCTACCGTTTCGGTCAGGAAGAAGCTCCGGTTGTTGCACCGGCTCCGGCTCCGGCTCCGGAAGTGACTACTAAGCACTTCACCCTGAAGTCTGACGTTCTGTTCAACTTCAACAAATCTACCCTGAAACCGGAAGGTCAGCAGGCTCTGGATCAGCTGTACACCCAGCTGAGCAACATGGATCCGAAAGACGGTTCTGCAGTGGTTCTGGGCTACACCGACCGTATCGGTTCTGACGCTTACAACCAGCAGCTGTCTGAGAAACGTGCTCAGTCCGTTGTTGATTACCTGGTTTCTAAAGGTATCCCGGCTGGCAAAATCTCCGCACGTGGTATGGGCGAATCCAACCCGGTTACCGGCAACACCTGTGACAACGTGAAAGCTCGCGCTGCACTGATCGACTGCCTGGCCCCGGATCGTCGCGTAGAGATCGAAGTTAAAGGTTACAAAGACGTAGTAACTCAGCCGCAGGCTTAAGTTTCACTACCGATAAAAAACCCCGCTGATGCGGGGTTTTTTTTAACTAAATTTTGGCGTTAACGCTAACAGCTGAGCCGACGACAATCCTGCGCCCTGCTTCCGGTTACGAATCTTTGCCCAGCAGTAGCTGTAGATCGTGCTTCAGGCTGGACATCTTGTTGGCATACTTCTCTTTATGCTCCGCGTCTTCAATCAGCTGTACGATGGTCTCGGACAGCGTTTTGCCACGCCGCTGCGCAAGCCCGGCCAGACGTTGCCAGACAACAAACTCCAGGTCGATCGACTTTTTACGCGTGTGCTGATGCTCGGCGTTAAAATGTCGCTTCCGACGCGCGCGGATAGTCTGCTTCATCCGGTTCATTAACTCCGGATTCATGTGCTGCTCAATCCAGGTATGCACCAGAACAGGTTCATTTTCGAGCGTCAGTAAGACATCGACCGCGGCTTTCGCAGCGCTGGCTTCAATGTAGCGGGTAATCAGCTCACCTTCCCGGTGCTTCTTTACCAGATATTTCCATTTCCAGCCGCTTTCAAGGTTTTTCAGTTGTTGATATTTCATTGCGATCTCAATGTGACCGTGTAACTCATTTCAGGATATCAGTTTTTTCCCAATGTGCTGAGAATAAATCATCATTCGTGATGCACGTAACCGGGTTATCGTCACCGCAAACACAATCAGCCGTGTGCTCAGACGCGGCATAAGGTATAATCGCGCGTTTTACATCTGACTAAAAAACAGCGACTTTGACCATTACGAAACTTACCCGAAACGACCTCGCTCCTGATACGGAAAGTTATCAGGCGCTGTTTGCACAAGCCGATTTAGCCCAGGCAGAGGCTTCCCTCTCAGGCGAACTGCAGCCCCGTTTATTCTATGGTCTGGAGCAGCTTCTGGTGACTCCGACCATTTCATCATTCATGCTGGTTAAGGCCCCGGAAGAACCCGAATATCTGCAATGGCTGACGACGGAAACACGCACCTTACATGAACCTGCAGCACCGCTGTACGGTGTTCGCTACCAGATCAATGGCGGAAACGTTACCCTCACGCCGGCGAAGACTGCCGACGATAATTTTGCCAGCACCGCGCCGGTTGAATCTGCCGACTGGATCGAAGCCGAACAGCTTTTTGGCTGCGTTCGCCAGTTTAACGGTGAAATATCCCTGCAGCCGGGGCTGGTTCACCGCACCAACGGCGGCGTGCTGATTATCTCCCTGCGCGCGCTACTCGCTCAGCCGCTGCTATGGATGCGCCTGAAAAATATGGTCACCCGCCAGCGTTTTGACTGGCTATCCATCGATGAATCCCGTCCTCTGCCGGTTAGCATTCCCTCCATGCCGCTCAGCCTGAAGGTGATTCTGGTTGGCGAGCGTGACGCCCTGGCCGATTTCCAGGAGATGGAGCCTGAGCTTTCTGCCCAGGCGATTTACAGCGAATACGAAGATAATCTGCAAATCACGGATGGCGAGACGCTGAAACAATGGTGTCAGTGGGTATGGCAAAACGCCCGACAGCTTGAACTGCCGGGACCGGCCGCTGATGCCTGGCCCCTGTTAATTCAGGAAGGCGCACGCTATACCGGCGACCAGGAGACGCTGCCGCTATCTCCGCTGTGGATTGCGCGCCAGCTGCGTGAAGCCGCGGCCTTCTGCGAAGGCGAGCAGATCACGGCAGAAGAGATGCAGACCATGCTGGCCCGCCGCGAGTGGCGTGAGGGTTATCTCGCCGAGCGGATGCAGGATGAAATCCTGCAGGAACAGATATTAATTGAAACCGAAGGCGAGTGCATCGGCCAGATTAATGCCCTGTCGGTGATCGAATTCCCTGGCCACCCGCGCGCATTTGGCGAGCCGTCGCGTATCAGTTGCGTAGTCCACATCGGTGATGGTGAGTTTATCGACGTTGAACGTAAGGCGGAGCTGGGCGGCAACATTCACGCCAAAGGTATGATGATCATGCAGGCGTTTCTGATGTCCGAACTGGAACTCGAGCAACAGCTCCCCTTCACCGCCTCGTTGACCTTCGAGCAATCCTACAGTGAAGTGGACGGCGATAGCGCCTCCATGGCCGAGCTATGCGCCTTAATCAGCGCCCTGGCGAGCGTGCCGATTCATCAGAGCATTGCCGTTACCGGTTCAGTCGATCAGTTTGGTCGCGTACAGCCGGTCGGTGGGCTCAATGAGAAAATTGAAGGCTTCTTCGCCATTTGCCAGCAGCGCGGGCTGACCGGTAAACAAGGCGTCATCATCCCAGCGGCGAATATTCGCCACCTGAGTCTGTCAGCAGACCTGCAGCAGGCGGTGGCGGAAGAACAGTTTTTCATCTGGGCGGTGGAAGATGTCACTGAAGCGTTACCCATTTTGACCCAGCTGCTATGGGATGGCGAAGGGCAAACTTTACGGCAAACCATTCAGGAACGGATTGCGCAGGCGACCCAGCAAGAGAATCGCCATCGTTTTCCGTGGCCGCTACGCTGGTTAGGTGGTTCAGGTTCTAACTGATCGGACTTGTTCAGCTTACACGTGTTAGCTATCCTGCGTCCCGAACTCAAAATAAGGCTTACTGAAAACAATGGTAGATAAACGCGAATCCTATACAAAAGAAGACCTTCTTGCCTCTGGTCGTGGTGAACTGTTTGGTGCGAAAGGCCCGCAGTTGCCAGCGCCGAATATGCTGATGATGGACCGCGTCATCAAAATGACCGAAACGGGTGGTAACTACGATAAAGGTTATGTTGAAGCAGAACTCGATATTAACCCGGACCTGTGGTTCTTCGGTTGCCACTTTATCGGCGATCCGGTAATGCCGGGTTGTCTGGGTCTGGATGCCATGTGGCAGCTGGTTGGTTTCTATCTGGGCTGGCTCGGCGGCGAAGGCAAAGGCCGTGCGCTGGGCGTGGGTGAAGTGAAATTCACCGGCCAGGTACTGCCGACGGCGAAGAAAGTGACCTACCGTATTCACTTCAAACGCATTGTTAACCGTCGTCTGATTATGGGCCTGGCGGATGGCGAAGTACTGGTTGACGATCGTCTGATCTACACCGCCAACGATCTGAAAGTAGGCCTGTTCCAGGACACTTCCGCGTTCTGATAAGCCGTCATGCTGTAATGCTGTAAACAAGGCGAAGCCCCCGCTCTGCGGAGGCTTCTTTTTTAAAGAGACAGTCAGGCAGTTTGTACCCTGTCCTCCATGGCTTCTCGCCAGCCTCCTAGCCAGTAGGACCTTTGGTTCAAGGTCTGGTAGGGACACATTTCTTTCGATCTTCCGGTTATCCCGGCCTGATATCCACGCTGATGTGCCCGTTCCAGGCGATCTCGTTTTTGTCTCTTCATGCCTCGTTTCCCTCATTATCTGATCTGGTGGAAAAGAAAACAGTGGTCACTAAATATGCAACCACGGTTAACGAATACCGCGAATCTGAGGCAACGTCAATGCGCAAAATTCACGCCATTGTCATAATTGTGAGCTACATGAAAGTTCATTTGTACAAAAACTGTGAACCGGGACAAGTAACAACCTGACGAGAAAATAAAAAAGCCGCGGTGGTTTTTCAGACCACCGCGGCTGTTAATTTTCATTCATTTTACTTATGGCAGACGGTTCAGCTCGCTGGCAATCGCGGTCGCTTCCTGAGCCCAGGCCTGAGCCATGGTCTTCACCATCGCATCATAACCGTCCTGCTGCTGCTTAAGCTCAATATTGAACGGGCGCTTAATCAGCTGGCCCCGATGCTTCAGCAGCCACTCCCCGCTGACGATGACCCGCCCATCGTAACGGCCATGGAAACCGTTCACCGCGACGTTGAGCGTATCCTGGTCGTTGCCCAGAGGCTGCGATGCGACCACCCAGCCCGGCAGCTGGTTGCTCAAATTCGCCACCAGCGTGGTGCGTAGCTGCTGATCGAGCGGACTGGCCCACAGGTTATTATTGGCAATGACGTACTGCACGTCCGTGGTTTGATAAACCACGCCGTTGCCCGCCAGATAATCCGGGATGCTCACCTGCTCAACCCACAGCAGCTTGTTGCTCTGGTGGGCGGCGCTTTGCGCGCCGCTCTGGGCAACGGGCAGCTGATAGTAGGTTTTACTCTCCCCACCGCTGCTGCACGCCGTTAACGCACACACCGCTGCCGCCACTAACCATTTTTTCATTATTTCGCTCCCTTCGGCTGAGGATCTTTTTTATCCCTGGCCTCAAATACCAGCGCATTGCTCTTATCATTGAGCGTTTTCAGTACCGGCTGCAGTTCGCGAAGAACCTGATCCAGTCGCTGCATATCCGCCACCATCTTGTTGTATGCCGCAGAGCCCGGCTGGAAGCCCTGCATACTGCGGTTCAGCTCACGCAGCGTATTTTGCATATCGCCCGGCAGCTGCTGCATAGACTGGCTTGAAGTTATCTTGTTCAGGCTATCCAGCGTCGCTTGCACATGCTGCATCGTTTTTTCGCTCTGCGCCAGAGTACTGGTCGCCTGTTCCAGCAGCGGGTTGATCGGCAGATTGTTAATCTTATCCAGCGCATCCATCAGGCGCTGCTGAATCTGCGCCAGGCCACCGCTGACCGTTGGGATGATCGGATAAGATCCAAACTCACGAATCTGGCCGCGCGGAGGCGCTTTCGGATAGAAGTCGAGATCGATATACAACGCCCCGGTCACCAGGTTACCTGTTTTCAGGGATCCCCGCAGGCCGCGGTTGATCAGATCGTCGATATGAGAAGGAATATCCGGGTTGCTGCCAAGCTGGTTAATCAACCGTCCAGGTTCAATACGCACCTCTACCGGAATGCGATAGTCATCATTCAGGCGCTGATTCAGTCCAGGTATAAAGAAGGGCACTTTACCGACGGTCCCTAAACGTATGCCGCGGAATTCCACGGGCGCGCCCGGCTGCAGGCCGCGGATAGAATCTTTAAAGAACATCACGTAATCAACGTGCTGCGTAAAGACAGAATCCTGAATACTCTTCTGATCGTCGAACAGGTGGTAGCCCGTTTTGTCCGCTACCGGCTCGCCCAGCTCCAGCCCTTCCGGAACATCAAAGCTGACGCCGCCGCCAAACAGGGTGGCCAGTGAGCCCATCTCCACGCGCATCCCCGCCGAGGTCAGATCGACCGCGATACCGCTATCCTTCCAGAAGCGAACGTTGGAGGTGACCAGACGATCGTTTGGCGCATTGATAAACAGCTGATAGGTGATGCTGCGCTTTTGCGCATCGAAGGTGCTGGTTTCAACCGAGCCAACGCGATAGCCGCGGAAGAGCACCGGATCGCCAGGAGAGAGCTGGCCGGCTTTACTGCTTTCCAGCAGAATGCGGATCCCTTTCGCATCCGGTGAAGCCAGCGGCGGAGAATCCAGCAGCGGATACCTGGCGGGTTCCCCCCCTTTCGAACCCGGCTGCAGCTCAATATAGGCCCCGGACAACAAGGTTCCGAGCCCGCTGATCCCTTCACGTCCCACCTGCGGTTTAACGACCCAGAACACGGAATCGTCGTGCAGCAGCTTCTTCATACCGGAGTTAAGACGGGCTTTAACCTCAACGTGCGTCAGATCGTCCGTCAGGGTAGCGCTTTCCACCACGCCAACGTCGACGCTACGGCTTTTAATCCGGGTTTTACCACCTTCAATCCCTTCAGCATTGGTGGTGATCAGCGTCACCTCCGGCCCCTGATGGCTGTAGTGATAAAAAAGAATCCACGCGCCGATAAGCACAGTGACGATGGGGAAGATCCATACCGGTGACCAGTTCTTCACCTTTTGCACTTTTGCTTCTCCGCTCTTATTTTCCATGCTGCTGCATTTCCTCATGGCTTGAATCTGGTTCACGGTCCCACAACAAACGAGGGTCAAAGGTCATGGCTGAGAACATTGTCATGACAACAACGAGCGCAAACATCACCGCCCCTATCGCAGGATAGATACTCATCAACCCTCCCATGCGCACCAGCGCCGAGAGTACAGCGATGACAAAAACATCAATCATTGACCAGCGGCCAACAAACTCCACGACTTCATAAATCAGATGCATGCGTTCCGGGTCGCGCTGACCATTACCGTTGGAGTTCCAGCACAGCCAGCCAATCGCGAGCATTTTCAGCGTCGGCACCATAATACTGGCGATAAATATCACCAGCGCCACCGGATACGACCCTTCACTCCACAGCAGGATCACCCCGGCCATGATCGTGGAGGGCATTTTATCGCCCAGCAAATCAGTAATCATGATCGGCATGATATTAGCAGGGAGATAAAGAATGCATGAAGTCAACAGCAGCGCCAGCGTCCACTGCAGACTGTGTTTGCGGCGCGCCGTCCCTTTGGTCTGGCAACGCGGACAAACGGCCTCATCAATCGCTAAAACGGCGGTGCAGCATGAACATGAGCGCAGGCCCTGATGGATCCCCGGCATGCCAATCCGCAGCGGCGGTTTAATCGCCGGCATCGGCGCAATATCGTCCCATAACCAGCGCCTGTCCACGCACTGCAGCGCGCGCAGCTGGAGCAGGCAGAACAAACACCAGGGCGCGAAACTCAGGCCGACGCCGATATCGCCATACGCCATCAGCTTGACGAAGCTCACCAGTACCCCGGCGAGAAAAATTTCCGCCATGCCCCAGGTTTTGAGATGGAA
Organism: Klebsiella sp. NPDC088457; assembly: GCF_044900465.1. Lineage (NCBI taxonomy): Bacteria > Pseudomonadati > Pseudomonadota > Gammaproteobacteria > Enterobacterales > Enterobacteriaceae > Klebsiella > Klebsiella sp. NPDC088457. The sequence continues at coordinate 129,814 of NZ_JBJDNH010000008.1, forward strand.
CAGAATGCGCGCCAAAAATGCCTTCACTCCCCGCGGCATATGGACACGATTGACCAACAGCAGAATCGTCACCAGGCAAAACGTCGGTACCAGCTGCACAAAGAGCAAAAAGAAGGTTCCGAGGCTGGCGTAATTCTCGCTGAACAGAACGTCCGGGATCTCCAGCAGCTTGATTTCGCTGCTGATGCCGCTGACGTTCATGTTGACAAACGGGAACAGGTTCGCCAGCAGCAGCATAAACAGCGCCACCAGCGCATAGGCGGTGGGACGCTGCCGGGGCGCGTCCCATGACGTTGTCAGCGTTGTCCCGCAACGCGGACACGCGGCTTTCTGGCGATGCTCCAGCTGCGGCAAAGCCACCAGCAAATCACATTGTGGGCACAGAATATGCCGCGCAGCATGATGATGATCGCACATGAAAACTCCTCAGCTTATGCGCCGTTTTTTAATCCTTCAAGATATTCCCAGCGTTCAAAGGCGGTTTCCAGCGCCTGTTCCGCTTCGGCCAGCTGCGCCAGCACCTGCTGCGTATGATCATGGGACTGGCCAAAGAAAGCAGGATCGGCAACCTGCTCCTGCAGCGTCTGCAGTTGAGCTTCCAGTTCTTCCAGCCGCTGTGGCAGCTGCTCCAGTTCGCGCTGCAGGTTATAGCTTAGTTTGCCAGGCGCTCGTTTGACACTTTCTGCTTTCGGTTGAGCGACTTCGACACTTTTTTTCGCCACCGCTTGTTTTTGCGCCAACGACTGCGACTGCTGCCCGCGGGCATCGTGATAGCCGCCGACATATTGACCAATGCGCCCTTCGCCTTCGAAGATCCAGCATTCGGTCACGGTGTTATCCACAAACTGCCGATCGTGGCTGACCAGCATGACGCTGCCCTGATAGCCATCGATGAGCTCTTCCAGCAGTTCGAGGGTTTCAACATCCAGATCGTTGGTCGGTTCATCGAGAATCAACAGGTTGCTTGGCTTAAGGAACAGGCGCGCCAGCAGCAGTCGGTTACGCTCTCCGCCGGATAGCACGCGCACCGGCGTCATCGCCCGTTTCGGATGGAACAGGAAGTCCTGTAAATAGCCCAGCACATGGCGCGGCTTACCGTTGACCAGCACTTCCTGCTTGCCTTCGGCCAGGTTATCCATCACCGTTTTATCAGGATCCAACTCGGCGCGATGCTGATCGAAGTAGGCCACTTCCAGCTTCGTGCCGACATGAACCCGTCCACTGTCCGCCTGCAGCTGGCCCAGCATCAGTTTCAACAGCGTGGTTTTGCCGCAGCCGTTAGGGCCAATCAGCGCAATCTTGTCGCCGCGCTGAATCTGCGCGGAGAAGTCTTTAACCAGTACTTTACCGCCAACCTGGTAGTCAACGTTCTCCATTTCGAAGACGATTTTACCCGAGCGCGCCGCCTCTTCCACCTGCATTTTCGCGCTACCCATCACTTCACGGCGTTCGCCACGTTCGCGACGCATTGCCTTCAGGGCGCGAACGCGGCCTTCGTTACGGGTACGCCGCGCTTTTATACCCTGGCGGATCCAGACTTCTTCCTGCGCCAGCTTGCGGTCAAACTCGGCATTTTGCAGCTCTTCCACGCGCAGGGCTTCTTCCTTCTCCAGCAGATACTGGTCGTAGTTGCCTGGATAGGTCACCAGCTTACCGCGATCGAGATCGACGATCCGCGTCGCCATGTTGCGAATAAAGGAACGGTCGTGCGAGATGAAAATAATGGTGCCTTTGAAGGTCTTGAGGAAACCTTCCAGCCAGTCGATAGTTTCGATATCCAGGTGGTTGGTCGGCTCATCCAGCAGCAGCACGCGCGGGCCGCTGACCAGCGCGCGGCCAAGGGCGGCTTTACGCAGCCAGCCGCCGGACAGCGACGCCAGCTCGGCGTTGGCATCCAGACCCAGCTGTTCGAGAACTTCGTTAATGCGGTTTTCCAGCTGCCACAGTCCCAGGTTATCCAGCAGATCCTGCAGGCGCGCCAGCTCATTTAAATTTTTGCTGCTCGGGTCGGTCATCACCAGGCGCGAGACATCGTGATAGCCCTTCAGATAGGCCGCCTGCTCTTCAATCCCTTCCGCAACAAAGTCGTATACGGTGCCGGCGATATTTCGCGGCGGATCCTGCTGCAAACGGGCAACCACCAGATCCTGTTCATAAATAATACGCCCGTCGTCAAGACCCTGCTCACGGTTGAGGATCTTCATCAGCGTGGATTTACCCGCGCCATTACGCCCGACCAGACAGACGCGTTCGTTATCTTCGATATGCAACTCGGCATTATCCAGCAGCGGAGAATCGCTGAAGGAGAGCCAGGCACCATGCATACTAATTAATGACATTCTTTATTCCTTTCAGGCTGCGGTAATCAGCCAGCAGTTGTGAATCTGACGGTTACGGGCAAAATCCTGAGACAGCGTTTTTTGCGTAATTTCCTGCGCCTGCAGCCCCAGTTGCGCCAGCCCGTCATGATCCATACGGAAACCGCGTTTGTTGTTCGAGAACATAATCGTGCCACCTTTGCGCAGCAGACGTTTGAGATCCGTCATCAGACGCAGGTGATCGCGCTGTACGTCAAAGGCATCTTCCATGCGCTTCGAGTTAGAGAAGGTCGGCGGATCGATAAAGATCAGATCAAACTGTTCGGTACTCTCGCGCAGCCAGCCCAGCACGTCAGCCTGCATCAGACGATGCGCGCGCCCGGTCAAACCGTTGAGGCGCAGGTTACGCTCGGCCCATTCGAGATAGGTCCGGGACATATCCACGGTGGTGGTGGAACGCGCCCCGCCGAGGCCGGCGTGTACGCTGGCGCTGCCGGTATAGGCGAAAAGGTTAAGGAAATCTTTCCCTTTACTCATCTGGCCTAGCATGCGGCGCGCGATACGGTGATCGAGGAACAGGCCGGTATCCAGATAGTCGGTCAGGTTGACCCACAGACGCGCGTTATATTCCTGTACTTCAAGGAAATCGCCCTTCTCGGCCATTTTCTGGTACTGATTTTTGCCTTTCTGCCGCTCGCGGGTTTTCAGCACCAGCTTGTTCGGCGCAATGCCGAGTACGGAGATAGTCGCCGCAATAATATCAAACAGACGCTGACGCGCCTTATGCGCATCGACCGTTTTCGGCGGCGCATACTCCTGGACGACCACCCACTCGCCGTAGCGATCGATGGCGACGTTATATTCCGGGAGATCGGCATCGTACAGGCGATAGCATTCAATCCCTTCCTGACGCGCCCATTTTTCAAATTTTTTCAGATTTTTGCGCAGCCGGTTAGCGAAATCCTCCGCCAGCGATACCGCACCACCGCCTTCGTTTTCCGCAAGGTGGTAGTTCTTCTGCACGCAGTCCAGCGGGCCGTTTTTCGCTTTAAACTGTTTGTCCGCACGCAGCTGCAGGCAGCTCAGCAGTTCCGGAGAGGCGCTGAACAGCGACAGGTTCCAGCCGCCAAACTGGCTTTTCATCGTCCGGCCAAGTAGGCTATGCAGCGCGATCAGCGCCGGCTCGCTTTCCAGACGCTCACCATACGGCGGGTTGCTGATTACGGTACCGTAAGGGCCTTTCGGCAGCGGATTGCTGAGCTGGGCGACATCTTTTGCTTCAAATGCGATCAGCTCGCCGACGCCGGCGCGACGGGCGTTGCTGCGCGCGCGTTCAATCACGCGGGCATCAACGTCGGAGCCATAGAAGCGCGATTCATACCCCGCCAGCCCTTTACGGGCGCGGGTTTGCGCTTCGGCTTTCACCTCTTTCCACACCGCCTCATCGTGCTGCAGCCAGCCGTTAAAGCCCCAGTGCCCGCGATGCAGGCCCGGTGCGCGATCGGTCGCCAGCATCGCGGCTTCGATTAGCAAGGTACCGGAACCGCACATTGGATCGAGCAGTGGCGTCCCGGGAACCCAGCCAGAACGCGTGACAATCGCCGAGGCGAGCGTTTCTTTGATCGGCGCCATACCGGTGCCATCGCGGTAACCGCGCAGGTGCAGACCTTCGCCGCTGAGATCCAACGAGATGTGCGCCGTCTCTTTATTCAGCCAGACGTTAATCCGCAGATCGGGATGTTCGCGATCGACGTTGGGACGCGGCAGGTTTTTGCGCGTAAAGCTATCGACGATCGCATCTTTGACCTTTAACGCCCCGTACTGGCTGTTACGTATTTCCTCGTTCAGCCCGCTAAAATGCACGGCGAAAGTGGCGTCGGGGGTGAAAATCTCCGTCCATGGAATGGCCTGAACGCCAAGGTAAAGATCCAGGTCGCTATACACGCTACACTGACCGAGCGGCAGCATGATGCGCGAAGCCAGTCGGCTCCACATCAGGCTTTGATACAGCAGGCGCGTATCTCCCTGAAAATGGACCCCGCCCTGGACTACCTGGCAGTCCATCGCGCCAAGTGCTTCCAGTTCAGTTTTTAACAGCTCTTCAAGGCCACGAGCCGTACTGGCAAACAGAGAATTCATATCGTCACTTTTACTAAAAGAAAATTGTTGCGCATTATAGCCAATATGCGCCCTATGTCATAAAGTTAAAGGCTTATTTTTAAGCCCAGAGGCTGCGCATGATAACGCTATCGCGACTTTTTATTCACCCTGTCAAATCCATGCGAGGAATTGGCCTGACGCACGCGTTTGCCGATATCAGCGGCCTGGCTTTCGATCGCGCGTTTATGGTGACGGAAACCGATGGCACCTTTATTACCGCCCGTCAGTTCCCCCAGATGGTGAAGTTTACCCCCGCGCCGCTGCATGATGGGATTCACCTGACGGCGGTCGACGGCAGCAGCGCGATCGTGCGTTTCAGCGATTTTGCCCCGCAGGGCGAGCCTACCGAAGTGTGGGGTAACCACTTTACCGCCCTGATCGCCCCCCCGGCGATCAACCAATGGCTCAGCGCTTTCTTCAACCGCGACGTTCAGCTCCGCTGGCTGGGGCCGCAGCTCACCCGCCGGGTTAAGCGCCATGATGCCGTTCCTCTCACCTTCGCGGATGGTTTCCCCTACCTGCTGACCAATGAAGCCTCGCTGCGCGATCTGCAAAACCGTTGCCCGGCCGGCGTGCGCATGGAACAGTTTCGCCCCAATCTGGTAGTGACCGGCGCCGCGGCCTGGGAAGAAGACACCTGGAAAGTGATTCGCATCGGCGAGGTCGTTTTTGACGTCGCGAAGCCCTGCAGCCGCTGCGTGCTAACCACCGTCAGTCCGGAGCGCGGACAAAAACACCCTTCCGGCGAACCGTTAGCCACGCTGCAACGCTTCCGGACCGCGCTGGATAACGGCGATGTCGATTTCGGCCAGAATCTGATTGCCCGTAACAGCGGCGTGGTGCGCGCTGGCGATGAAGTGGAAATCCTGACCCGCGGTCCGGCCAGGGCCTATGGCGCAGGCGATAGCGACGATACGCTGGCGCTGACCCCGCAGCAGAGTACCACCGTCGACATCGAATGGCAGGGGCAGCATTTTAAGGGAAACAACCAGCAGGTGCTGCTGGAGCAGCTGGAACAACAGGGTATACGTATTGCCTATTCCTGCCGGGCGGGCATCTGCGGCAGCTGCCGGATTCGTCTGGAGGAAGGTGAAGTCAGCCCGCTGAAGAAGAACGCACAGGCCTCGGATGGCACGATTCTGTGCTGTAGCTGCGTGCCGAAAACCGCCTTACGGCTGGCGCCTTGAGCGCGGAAGCGTGTTTCTAAACCGCCTGACCCAGGCTGTAGCTGGCCACGCCCGGTGCCGGCTGCAGTCTGTCGTTCATGATTTTAATCACATCCCCCAGCTGCATCGTTCGTCCGGCGAGCGTCAGCCCCGGTTGCGCCAGCAGGCACAGCGCGGCATTTTCACCCGGCTCCACCACCAGCAGATTGACCTGCTGCCCGGTGTCGCTCAACCAGGCGCTGGCGGCATCGCCGCTGCCCGGCTGCCAGCACTCAGCGTGGGTGGTGAAATGCCAGCTTTTCGGCATCTGCGGTTTCAGAAAACGAATCGCTACCAGCGCATTAAGGACTAATTCCGCACGCTGCTCTTTAGATAATTCTATATCGCGGCATTTTTCTTCAAATGAGAAATAAAGAGCAGCATCGTCGACACAAAACCCGGACGGTGAAAAAGCATCAGGCGTTAACATCCGACGCGCGAAACGCGAACGGAACAACATACCATTGGCCAGATCGAGCATCATACGATCGTGCTCTTCATCGTAATACCAACGCCAGTTATCGTCAGGTTTAATTCGCATTGTTCCCCCGTCCTCTTTCACTTCCGTCTGTAATGCCATGACATCCTGCAACAGAATAATTCCAAAATTAAGAAAAGACTAAAATGTCTAAATAAGCAACAATGAAGGAATATAAAACAACCAGGGCCGGAAATAAAGCCCTGGGGGGTATCAGAGGGGGAAAAGATTAGATATGGGTAACAATTTCTTTAATCAGCGGGGGGCCTTTAAAAATAAATCCGGAATAAATCTGCAGCAGACTGGCGCCGGCAGCCATCTTTTCCCGAGCCGCAATCACCGAGTCAATCCCGCCAACGCCGATAATCGGCAAGCGACCATTTAATTCCATCGCCAGCATACGGATAATTTCCGTACTCTTTAATTGCAATGGACGACCGCTAAGACCACCGGTTTCATCACAGAATTTCATCCCCTGCACCAGCGAACGATCCAGAGTGGTGTTGGTGGCGATGACGCCATCAATATTATGCCGGACTAAACTATCGGCCACCTGGATCAATTCCTCAGGAGAAAGATCCGGCGCGATCTTCACCGCCACAGGAACATATTTCTGATGCTTCTGCTGCAGCTCAAGTTGCTTATTTTTAATCGCGGAGAGTAAATCATCGAGGGCCTCACCGTATTGCAGGGTACGCAGCCCCGGCGTATTCGGCGAAGAGATATTAATGGCGATATAACCGGCGTAGGGATAGACTTTTTCCATACAAATCAGATAATCATCTTTACCCTGCTCAACCGGGGTATCTTTATTTTTGCCGATATTAATCCCGAGAATACCGTCAAAATGCGCCTTTTTTACGTTCTCAACCAGGTTATCAACACCGTGGTTATTAAAGCCCATGCGGTTGATCAAACCCTCGGCATCCACCAGACGGAAGATCCTTGGCTTATCATTACCCGGCTGCGGGCGCGGCGTCACGGTACCAATCTCAATTGACCCAAAGCCCATGGCGCCAAGCGCATCAATACACTCGCCATTCTTATCCAGCCCGGCGGCCAGACCCAGCGGATTCTTAAACGTGAGTCCCATACAGGTGACCGGTTTAGACGGCACCTTCTGGCGGACCAGCATTTCCAGCGGCGTACCTGATACACGGCGTAATTGTTGAAAGGTTACTTCATGAGCGCGCTCAGGATCGAGCTGAAAAAGAGCTTTACGAACGAAGGGGTAGTACATGAACTCTCCTGGATTCCCGGTGTGCAAACCGGGGGCGTATTATGTTCGATCGACGACGGAAAGGGAATTGACCTGCGACAAAAAATGTCACATCCAGCGCAAACGTTTACTTTTCACGCCCGCGTTATGCAAATTCTGACAAAACAAGGGTGGAAAAATCATTTAGGGAAATAAATCGGCTCTGTCACACTGCCATCAAATGTTATCAATTATAGATAAATGCAAACATTTGGTTATAAGGAGAGAGAGAAAATGCGTGTCATTACACTAGCAGGTAGCCCACGCTACCCTTCCCGTTCCAGCGCGCTTCTGGAATATGCCAGAGAGACGCTCTCCGCCGCTGATGTTGAAGTCTGCCACTGGCATTTGCAGAATTTTGCCCCGGAAGACCTTCTTTATGCCCGTTTCGATAACCCGGCGCTGCATACCCTGAACGAACAGCTGGCGGGCGCCGATGGGCTGATTATCGCCACCCCGGTCTATAAAGCCTCATTTTCCGGCGCGCTGAAGACGCTGCTCGACCTGCTCCCGGAACGGGCGCTGGAAGGTAAAATCGTCTTACCGCTGGCCACCGGCGGCACCATCGCACATATGCTGGCGGTAGATTATGCGCTGAAACCGGTGCTCAATGCCCTGAAAGCCCAGGAGATCCTCCACGGCGTCTTTGCCGATGACAGCCAGGTAACCGACTATCAGCACAAGCCGCAGTTCACGCCTAACCTGCAAGGACGCCTCGATCTGGCGCTGGAGACCTTCTGGCAGGCGCTGCACCGTCCGAGCAGCCGTGCTCCCGCGCTGAACACGATTCGCGGGGTGGAACATGCTTAATCCCCTGCGTGCCCTGGCACTTGGCGGGTTGCTGACGCTCTCCGCCCTGGGCCATGCGGCAGAATCCGCGCCGGACGCGCTGCGCATCGGCTACCAAAAAGGGGGCGTCAGTATGGTGCTGGCTAAAAGTTACCAGCTGCTGGAAAAACGCTACCCGAACACCAAAATTTCCTGGGTGGAGTTTCCCGCTGGCCCCCAGATGCTCGAGGCATTAAACGTCGGCAGTATTGACCTCGGCAGTGCTGGCGATATACCGCCCATTTTCGCTCAGGCCGCCGGGGCCGATCTGCTCTACGTCGGCGCCGAGCCGCCGAAGCCGAAAGCAGAGGTGATTCTGGTGGCGGAAAACAGCCCGATCAAAAACGTGGCTGAGTTAAAAGGACGTAAGGTGGCCTTCCAGAAAGGCTCCAGTTCACACAATCTGCTGCTGCGCGCGCTGCAGCAGGCGGGCCTGACATTCAGCGATATTCAGCCGGTCTATCTCGCCCCTGCCGACGCCCGCGCCGCGTTCCAACAGGGCAATGTCGATGCCTGGGCTATCTGGGATCCGTACTATTCCGCGGCCCTGCAGCAAAGTCGCGCCCGGGTGCTGAAGGATGGCACCGACCTGAAACAAACCGGCTCTTTCTATCTGGCTTCTCGCCCCTACGCCGAGAAAAACGGTGCCTTTATTACCGGCGTGCTCGAGACCTTCAGCCAGGCCGACGCCCTGACGCAGAGCCAGCGCCCGCAAAGCATTGCCCTGCTGGCAAAAATCATGGGCCTGCCTGAAGCGGTGATCGCCAGCTATCTGGACCATCGCCCGCCCACCATCATTACGCCGGTCAGCGCCGAAACGGCAGCCCGCCAGCAGCAAACCGCCGACCTGTTTTACGAGAACAAGCTGGTACCAAAAAAAGTCGATATCCGCGACCGCATCTGGCATCCCGCAACCGCACAAGGAGCGAAATCATGAGTCTGAATATGTTCTGGTTTTTACCGACCCACGGTGATGGTCGCTATCTTGGTACGGAAGAAGGCGCTCGCCCGGTCGACCACGGCTACCTGCAACAGATCGCGCAAACCGCCGATCGTCTCGGTTTTACCGGTGTCCTGATCCCGACCGGGCGCTCCTGTGAAGATGCGTGGCTGGTGGCCGCCTCGATGATTCCGGTCACCCAGCGTCTGAAGTTCCTCGTCGCCCTGCGCCCAAGCGTGATGTCACCCACGGTCGCCGCACGCCAGGCCGCCACCCTCGACCGCCTGTCCAACGGTCGGGCGTTGTTTAATCTGGTGACCGGCAGCGATCCGCAGGAGCTCGCCGGCGACGGCGTATTCCTCGACCATACCGAACGCTACGAAGCCTCATCTGAATTTACCCATATCTGGCGCCGCCTGATGGAAGGCGAAACGGTCACCTTCCACGGTAAACACCAGCGCGTACGCGGCGCGAAGCTGTTATTCCCGCCGCTGCAGCAGCCGCGCCCCCCGCTCTACTTCGGCGGTTCTTCCGAAGTGGCGCAGGATCTCGCCGCTGAGCAGGTTGATTTATACCTTACCTGGGGGGAGCCTCCGGCCCAGGTGGCGGAAAAAATCGCCCAGGTCCGTGAAAAAGCGGCCCGGCTTGGCCGCCAGGTACGCTTCGGCATTCGTCTGCATGTCATTGTCAGAGAAACCAATGAAGAGGCCTGGCAAGCGGCGGAGAGTCTTATTTCTCATCTTGATGATGAGACCATTGCCCGGGCGCAGGCTGCCTTTGCGCAAACCGATTCGGTGGGGCAACACCGGATGGCGGCTCTGCATAATGGCCAGCGCGACAAGCTCGAAATCAGCCCCAATCTGTGGGCCGGCGTGGGGTTAGCGCGCGGTGGCGCGGGTACCGCGCTGGTGGGCGATGCGGCCACCGTGGCCGAACGCATCAACGAATATGCCGCCCTCGGTATTGATAGCTTTATCTTTTCCGGCTATCCGCATCTTGAAGAGGCTTATCGCGTCGGGGAGCTGCTGTTCCCCCTGCTAGATGTCAATATTCCGTCGATCCCGCAGCCGCATAGCCTGCGTCAGCAGGGCGAAGCGGTGGCGAATGAATTTATCCCGCGTAAAGCGGCGCAGAGTTAAGGAGCAGGTCATGGCAACATCGGCGCAAAAACTGCTGCTGCGGGTCGCTCCCTGGCTTCTGCCGGTAGGGACCGTCATCGTCTGGCAAATCGCCTCTTCGGTAGGCTGGCTATCGACCCGTATTCTCCCCTCTCCGGAGGGGGTACTGAAAGCCTTCTGGACGCTCTCCGCCAGCGGAGAGCTGTGGCAACACCTGGCTATCAGCTCATGGCGCGCGCTGTTGGGCTTCGCTATCGGCGGTTCCATCGGGCTGGTGCTGGGCCTGATTAGCGGCCTGTCACGCTGGGGGGAACGCCTGCTGGATACCTCGATTCAGATGCTGCGTAACGTCCCGCATCTGGCGTTGATTCCGCTGGTTATTTTATGGTTCGGCATCGATGAAAGCGCCAAAATCTTCCTCGTCGCGCTGGGGACCATGTTCCCGATCTACATCAATACCTGGCACGGCATCCGTAATATCGATCGCGGGCTGGTGGAGATGGCGCGTAGCTATGGCCTGTCCGGCTTCGCCTTATTCCGCCACGTCATTCTGCCCGGCGCCCTGCCCTCGATTATGGTCGGCATCCGCTTTGCGCTTGGTCTGATGTGGCTAACGCTGATCGTGGCCGAAACCATCTCCGCCAACGCCGGGATCGGCTATCTGGCGATGAATGCGCGGGAATTTCTGCAAACCGATGTGGTGGTGGTAGCCATCATTCTCTACGCCATTCTTGGCAAACTGGCCGACTTCAGCGCCCAGCTACTGGAACGCGTCTGGCTTCGCTGGAACCCGGCTTATCACCTTCAGGAGGCCAACGCATGACCACTGCCCGTCTGAACCCAGGGATCCCGCTGTTGCTGAACGGCGTGACCAAACGCTACGGCGAGAACACCATTCTTAATGAGCTGGACCTGCATATTCCTACCGGGCAGTTTGTCGCGGTAGTCGGGCGCAGCGGCGGCGGTAAAAGCACCCTGCTGCGGCTGCTGGCCGGGCTGGAAAAACCTAACGGCGGCGAGCTGCTGGCGGGTGCGACGCCGCTGGCGCAGATCCAGGACGATACCCGCATGATGTTTCAGGACTCACGGCTGCTGCCGTGGAAAACGGTCATCGATAACGTCGGACTTGGGCTAAAAGGCTCATGGCGCGAGGCCGCGCTCCAGGCGCTGGCCAGCGTTGGCCTCGAAAGCCGCGCGGGAGACTGGCCGGCGGCGCTCTCCGGCGGGCAGAAACAGCGGGTGGCGCTGGCTCGCGCGTTGATTCACCGCCCGGGCCTGCTGCTGCTGGATGAACCGCTGGGCGCGCTGGATGCCCTTACCCGCCTGGAAATGCAGGATCTGATCGTTTCCCTGTGGCAGGAGCACGGTTTTACCGTACTGCTGGTGACCCACGACGTGAGCGAAGCGGTGGCGATGGCCGACCGGGTGCTGTTAATTGAAGAAGGCAAGATTGGACTGGATTTAGTCGTCGATATCCCACGACCGCGCCGTACCGGGTCAGCCAGACTGGCTGAGCTGGAAGCGGAAGTGCTGAACCGGGTGATGAAACGCGGCAAGAATGAACCTGCGCCGCGCTTGTTTAGTCACGGTTAAACGCCCGATTCCGGGCTACGGATCCTGCGATCGGTAGCCCGGATAAGGCATTTACGCTAACGCTTTACTGATTTTCTCGAACAGATCCCCGGAGAGATTCTCCAGACCTTTCAACTGCTCCAGCGCCGCGCGCATCAGCGCCTGACGTTTGGCGTCATAGCGTTTCAGACGAATCAACGGCTCAATCAGGCGCGAGGCCACCTGTGGATTACGGCTGTTGAGCTCGGTCAGCATCTCCACCAGGAACTGATACCCGCTGCCATCTTCGGCGTGGAATGCCGCCGGGTTGCTGCCGGCAAACGCGCCAATCAGCGAACGCACGCGGTTCGGATTGCTGATGCTGAACGAACGGTGGTTCAGCAGGCCGCGCACCGTTTCCAGCGCATTATCCGCCGGGCTGGTGGCCTGCAGGATGAACCATTTGTCCATGACCAGGCCGTCCTGGTGCCATTTATCGTCATATTCCTGCATCAGGGCATCGCGGCAAGGCAGCTGCGCGGCGACCGCCGCTGACAGCGCGGCCAGCGCGTCGGTCATGTTGTCGGCCTGCTGATACTGGGCGACGACCAGCTTATCCGCCAGTTCAGCATCACCAAACGCCAGATAGCGCAGGCAGGTATTACGCAGTGAACGTTTGCCGATATCGCCATGCTCCACGCGATAGCTCGCCAGCTTATTGGCGTGGTAAACCGCGAGGAACTCGTCCGCCAGCTCTTTCGCAAGCGTGCGGGTCAACGCTTCGCGTACCGCCACAATGGCGATCGGGTCGATGATGGCAAACAGCTCGGCGATTTCGCTCGCGGAAGGCAGCGTCAGAATTTCGGCCGCCAGCGCCGGATCGATCTTCTCATCCAGCAGGATCGCGCGGAACGCATCGGCGACGTGAATCGGCAGCGACAGCGGTTGCCCTTGCTGATGGCGGTTAACGTTCAGTTTGATGTAGGTCGCCAGCAGACTCTGCGCGGCATCCCAGCGGGAGAAGTCGTTGCGCGCATGGCGCATCAGGAACGTCAGCTGCTGGTCGCTCCACTTATACTCCAGCTTCACCGGTGCGGAGAATTCGCAAAGCAGCGCCGGTACCGGCTGGAAGTAGACATTGTCAAAGACGAAAGTCTGTTCGGCCTGGGTCACGTTCAGCACGTGATGGACCGGATGCCCCCCTTTCTGCAGCGGGATCGCCTTGCCTTCGTTATCATACAGTTCGATATCGAACGGAATATGCAGCGGCAGCTTCTCCTGCTGCTCGGCGGTCGGCGGCGTATGCTGGCTGATGGTAAGCGTGTACTGTTCCGTTTCCGGGTTATAGTCATCATGAACGCTGACCACCGGCGTACCGGACTGGCTGTACCAGCGACGGAAATGGGACAGGTCGACATTGGAAGCATCTTCCATCGCCTGGACGAAATCGTCGCAGGTCGCGGCGCTGCCGTCATGCCGTTCAAAGTACAGCTGCATCCCTTTCTGGAAGTTGGCTTCCCCTAACAGGGTGTGCAGCATACGGATCACTTCCGCGCCTTTTTCATACACCGTCAGGGTATAGAAGTTATTCATCTCAATGACCATATCCGGGCGAATCGGATGGGCCATCGGGCTGGCGTCTTCGGCGAACTGCAGGCCGCGCATGGTGCGCACGTTGTTAATGCGGTTGACCGCACGCGAGCCAAGGTCAGAGCTGAACTCCTGATCGCGGAAGACGGTCAGCCCTTCTTTCAGGCTCAGCTGGAACCAGTCGCGGCAGGTGACGCGGTTGCCGGTCCAGTTGTGGAAATATTCGTGGCCGATCACCCGCTCAATATCGAGATAATCTTTATCGGTTGCGGTATCGGTGCGCGCCAGAACGTATTTGGAGTTAAAGACGTTCAGCCCCTTATTCTCCATCGCCCCCATATTAAAGAAGTCGACGGCGACAATCATATAGATGTCGAGATCGTACTCGAGACCAAAACGGGTTTCGTCCCATTTCATCGAGTTTTTGAGGGAGGTCATCGCCCACGGCGCGCGATCGAGGTTGCCGCGATCGACGAACAGCTCCAGCGCCACTTCACGCCCGGAACGGGTTTTGAAGGTATCGCGCAGCACGTCGAAGTCACCGGCCACCAGCGCAAACAGATAGCATGGTTTCGGGAACGGGTCCTGCCACTGGATCCAGTGCCGGCCGTTTTCCAGTTCGCCCTGCGCCACGCGGTTGCCGTTGGAGAGCAGGTAGGGATATTTCGTTTTATCGGCAATAATTTTGGTGGTAAAACGCGCCAGCACGTCCGGGCGATCCAGATACCAGGTAATATGACGGAAGCCTTCCGCCTCGCACTGGGTACACAGCGCTTCGCCGGACTGGTACAGCCCTTCCAGCGCGGTATTGGCCGCCGGGCTGATTTCATTGACGATCGTCAGGGTGAAATGTTCCGGCAATCCAGCGATCACCAGTTGGTTATTTTCTTCTTTATAGTTGCTCCACGGCTGGCCATCGACCTGCAGGGAGACCAACGTCAGGTCTTCGCCATCCAGACGCAATGGCACATCAGACGCAGCCGCGTGACGGGAGACTTTGCTCTCAGCCGTGACAACGGTTTTCGCGGCATCCAGGTCAAAGGTCAAATCGATATCGCTAATCAGATAATCCGGCGCACGGTAATCGTGGCGGTATTTGGCTTGGGGCTGTTGTGTCATAAAAAACCTTTAGCATGTTCCATAAAGTGTCGAACCCAGTCTATTCCTGTTGTGTAGATCGCGCTATGCAGAATCTTCATCTTTTCAACGTCAAACACGAAAATTGCTACATATTGATAATATAAGAGCGTAGTTTCTATTAACATCCAAGGTCGCCCAAGAGCGCATTCATAAACAACAGGTTATGGCCTTGATGGATACATGGTTACTAAGTTCGCCCTCGTTCGCCCTCATTTTATGCCCCATGCATGCCCCATTCCTTTTGCGAGCATCCTTCCAGAACCAAACTCCTCAAGTTTAACCCCCTCAAAATGCAAGGTATCCTGCATTACGTAAAGATGAAATTTAGGTGCGCACCATTTTTCAAACTTACACAGGTGATTCATCCTGTAACATGTTGATGATGTTATGCGTCAGCACCCCGCACACCTCGACATCATCCAGCGCCTCTCCCTCGATCGCTTCCCCGTCTGCCGTTATCAGCGCACCACCCAT
>NZ_JBJDNH010000009.1:0-50441 GCF_044900465.1 Klebsiella sp. NPDC088457
CTGACCCCATGCCGAACTCAGAAGTGAAACGCCGTAGCGCCGATGGTAGTGTGGGGTCTCCCCATGTGAGAGTAGGGAACTGCCAGGCATCAAATCAGTAAGAAGCCCATCCTCGCGGATGGGCTTTTTGCGTTTTAAGCCAATGGAAATCTGACCGTTCCCGCACAGTCGCATTCAGGCAAGCCTTCCCCTTGGGCTATTCATCTTCATCGATATAGAGTTGCCTGAGCGCGCTCATATTCACGATTAAAATCTTGCCGTATTTTGCCTCGATCCATCCCAACTTTTCCCATGCAACCAGACGCTTATTAATGGTCTGACGGGTGGTATTGATAATGGTTGCCAGGTCGTCCTGGGTTAAGTAAAGGTTGATTAATACGCCTTTCTCATGCCATTCGCCATAGCCTTCCGACAGGCTCACCAGACGTTTCGCCAGACGGGCTGAGACGGATAAAAGCGCGCTATCATGGAGCATCGTGAAGGCGTTGCGCACCACTTTACACAGCAGTAGTGCCAGAAAATGGTGGAGGATGGGATAGTGCTGCAAAAGCGACTCCACGTCGCGCGGTTTCAGCGTCAGCAGTATTGTTTTGCCAAACGCTCTGGCATCGTGGGTACGGACTGATTTGTCAATCATACCGATTTCACCAAACCAGTTGCCGGGCGAAAGATAGCGAAAAATACACTCTTTGCCATCGGCTGAGACGGAGCTGACTTTGACGGATCCGGTAATGACCGCATACAGCGCCTGTGATTCATCTCCCCGATAGTGGATCACCTCACCGTTTTCATACTGATAAAAGCTGGCACGGGACAACATCTGCCCACTAAGATAATCAGGTAGCGCCCGGAACCAGCTACTGGTCAGCAGGATAGCCTGGATCTCATCCTGCTGAAGATTCCATTCATGTGACTCCTGTGCTACGGCCAATATCTTAACCATCGTTGTTGCTGTCCTGATGTTGATTATTGTCGCAGCACTGTATCATTTCCGATTAATCAGAGTGACGGAGATATGTCGCCTCACCGGATTTCATGGCGTGTGCCGGGGAGGGTATCGTCTGCGCTTTATCAATCCCAAACCGTCGTAATGCCAGAATCATCAGGCTACCTGCTGCCGTGACCAGCGCGAGGAAATAGAGCCCTGCCTGCGGTGAGCTGAAGGAATGCTCTGCCCAGACGCGTAGATTTGGGGCGACGAAGCCTCCTAAATTGCCCATTGAATTAATGAGGGCGATCCCCGAAGCCGCGGCTGCTCCGCCCAGGTACGATGAGGGAAATGTCCAGTAAAGTGGCTGCATAGCAAGGTGTCCCGCAGCCGCAACGCATAGGGCGACAATCGCGATGAGCGGTATACTCTCAGCGAAACCCGATAACGCGATCCCCACGGCTCCGCACATGAAAGTGACAGCTGCAACGTAGCGGCGTTCCTGCAGTTTTTCGGCGATCCGTGGCACGTAATACACCGCAATGGCGGCACACAACGGTGGGATCGCGGTGACAAAGCCAACCAGCAGACCGACTTTCGTGCCCATCAGAGTGGCGATCTGGGTTGGCAGGAAGAAATAGATCCCGTAACCGCAAACCTGGACGGTGAACCAGATCAGGCATAGGTAGAGCACGCGTACATCCAGTAGGGCCTGCCATACGCCTTTTGGACCATGGGCCAGTTTCATCTGCTCTTCATGATTAAGCGTCTGGCTTAGCGCCGCTTTCTCTTGCTGCGTTAACCACCTGGCGTCGTCAGGACGATCGTCCAGATAGAAAAAGACCCAAATCCCGACGGCTGAGGCCAACAAACCTTCGACGACGAACATCAACTGCCAGCCATGCAGGCCGAATGCCAGCGTCGTACCTTCCAGAGAAAGCAGTGAGCCGGAAAGCGGGCCGCCGATGATAAAGGCCAGCGGTGCGCCAAACAGAAAATAGCCGGTAACACGTGCGCGGATCTGTTGCGGGAACCAGAAAGTCAGATAGAGAATGACGCCGGGAAAGAACCCTGCTTCACTCACCCCCAGCAGAAAACGTAAGAAGATAAACATCGTTTCGGTATGTGCAAACATCATTGCCGCAGAGACCAGACCCCAGGTGATCATGATCCTCGCCAGCCACACTCGGGCGCCAATGCGGTAAAGCAGAATATTACTTGGGACTTCAAAAAGGGCATAACCGATAAAAAAGATGCCGGCGCCAAAGGCGTAGGCTGCATCGCTTAGCCCTGTGTCCAGCTGGAATTCTTGTTTTGCAAAACCGATATTTGAACGATCCAGATAGGCCAGAATAAACATCAGCGTGACCATCGGGATGATCCGTCGTATGGATTTACGTATTGCCTGTGATAAATCAAGATCGGTAGGGGCGGGCATAGTTCACCTCTTGGTATTTGTCATTATTTTTTGTCGTTCAGACGATGTACCGGTAAGGGTTATCTGACGCTGAAACGATCAAGGGCTTCTCGCCGCAGCGTGGTGCCTGCGCCTGGCGCCGTGGGGAGAGAATAGAACCCCTCTTTCACTTCTACCGGATCGACGAAACACTCCAGCGTCCAGGGGATGAATTCCAGCAGCGAGCAGGCCGGGTGCGCCATGACCAGATGCAACTGAGCTTGCATCATGTCACCGTGATGCGGTGTCACCGGCAGATTAAATGCCAGCCCGAGGTCGGCAATTTCCCAGACTGCCGTCAGCCCACCGCAGCGCGTGGCATCTGGTTGTAGGTAATCGACGGCCCCAGCGAGTACAAACTCTTTAAAAGAATCAAAATGATAAAGTAGTTCTCCCAGGGCGATAGGCGTGCTGATATGCCTGGCCAGCGCGCGGTGACTGGATACATCGTCATGCCACATCGGCTCTTCAAACCAGGTAATGTCAAAATCAGCCAGCCGTGAACCATACTGTTTGGCAGTGCTGATATCCCATCTGGCGTTCGCATCCACCATCAGATTGACGTCATCGCCGATCGCTTTTCTGACGGCTTCAATCCGCCTGAGGTCTTCTCGCGGGTCTGGTTTGCCGATTTTCATTTTGATGGCATTAAAGCCCTCTTCAAAAATCATCTTCTTACAGTCATCGACCAACTCGGCGGTCTCTCTGACTAACCAGCCACAATCGGTGTTATAGGCGGAAACGCGAGTGTGCTGTGAGCCGCCAAAAATTTTCCACAGCGGCTGTTCAACCATCTTGGCTTTCAGATCCCACAGCGCAATATCAATGGCGGAGAGCGCCATCTGCATCAATCCTCCGCGTCCTACCCAGATATTGGTTGAACTACGGGATAATTTACGGTGCAGGTAACGAACTTCATTGGCATCTTCTCCGAGTAGCATCGGGCCGAAAACATCGCTGATAATGGTGGTGAGCAATCTGTCGGTAGCGATATCAGCATGGGTACCCGTATAACCGTAACCGACCAGACCATTGTCCGTCTCAATCATGACGCCGGGCATGCCCCAGTGTGTAATGCGGTGTGTAGAATCGCCGATGATATTTTTGGTTACCGGCACGTGCATAATAAATGTCGTCAGTTTGGTGATTTTCATGCTTGCTTCCTGTCGCTGTAAGACCTGATGGATTGCCGCAATGTAGCAATGGTCTTTCGGGAAGGCTGTCAAACGGTTTACACATCACCGGCGGCTGGCGAGATTAATTAAAATATTTGATACGGATCGCGAATTGCTCACATCCTCCTGGCGGGGATGGGGAAGGCCGTTCTGATGGATAGCCTTTTTATCTTTTTTATTCTTGTGCTAAGCAGTAACGGATAGACCCAGATCGGGCCGTCAACCCTATAACGTCTCGCCACGTTAAACCGAATGGGGTTGAAACTTTTTCACCTTCTACGTGCAGACTCGACATTTTATTTATTCCTGGTTATTGTTAGCTATCTGGATGTCTAAACGTTTATACGTATGCTATGAGGTAATAAAGTTATGCCGATTCGGGTGCAGGACGAGCTGCCAGCCGTCAATTTCTTGCGTAATGAAAACGTCTTTGTGATGACCACTACGCGCGCAACAACCCAGGAAATTCGTCCGCTGAAGGTACTCATCCTCAACCTGATGCCGAAAAAAATCGAGACGGAAAACCAGTTCCTGCGTCTGCTATCGAACTCTCCGCTGCAGCTTGATATCCAGCTTCTGCGTATCGATGCGCGTGAATCCCGCAATACGCCCAGCGAGCATCTGAATAACTTCTACTGTAATTTCGAGGATATCTGCGATCAGAACTTTGACGGACTGATCGTGACCGGCGCGCCGCTGGGTCTGGTGGAGTTTAACGATGTGGCCTACTGGCCGCAGATCAAGCAGGTGCTGGAGTGGGCAAAAGATCACGTCACCTCAACGCTTTTTGTCTGTTGGGCGGTACAGGCCGCGCTCAATATTCTGTACGGTATTCCTAAGCAGACCCGCGCTGAAAAAATCTCTGGCGTTTATGAACACCACATTCTGCATCCTCATGCTCTGCTGACCCGCGGTTTTGACGATTCCTTCCTCGCGCCGCATTCACGCTATGCTGATTTCCCGGCCGCGTTAATTCGTGACTATACCGATTTAGAAATCCTCGCGGAAACGGAAGAGGGCGATGCCTATCTGTTTGCCAGCAAAGACAAACGTATTGCGTTCGTTACTGGTCACCCGGAATACGATGCAAATACCCTGGCCAGTGAATTTTTCCGCGATGTGGAAGCCGGTTTGAGTCCGGAAATTCCGTACAATTATTTCCCGCACAACGATCCGCAAAACAAACCGCGTGCCACCTGGCGCAGCCACGGAAATTTGCTGTTTGCGAACTGGCTTAACTATTACGTCTACCAGATCACGCCATACGATCTGCGGAATATGAATCCGACTTTGGATTAATCCTCCAGATAACGCGATCCTAAAGCGTTTCAGCATTTTGCCTCTGGCACCTTCGGGTGCCTTTTTTGTTTCCGAAATTCAGTTCACGTTTGATATTAACTTTAATTTTAATGTTATCAATATGTTGAATTGATATTAAATTAAAAATGGAAATTGTTTTTGATTTTGAAAATTTATTGAGTAGTCTTAATTGTGTTGAGCGAAAACCAGACAACGATCGTTCATCCGCGCCAACTGGATCAACCAATAGGAGCTACACCATGACGCAACAGGCGACAATCACTGACGAACTGGCCTTTACCCGGCCCTATGGCGAGCAGGAAAAACAGATTTTAACGCCCGAGGCGGTGGAATTCCTGACGGAACTGGTGAGCCGCTTTACGCCTGAGCGCAATAAACTGCTGGCGGCGCGTATCCAGCAACAGCAGGCCATTGATGACGGAAAGCTCCCTGATTTTATTTCGGAAACGGATTCCATAAGAAATGGTGACTGGACGATCCGCGGTATTCCGGCCGATTTGCAGGATCGCCGGGTCGAAATTACCGGCCCCGTTGAGCGCAAAATGGTGATTAACGCCCTCAATGCCAATGTGAAAGTGTTTATGGCGGATTTTGAGGATTCGCTGGCGCCGGACTGGGACAAGGTGATCGATGGCCAGATTAACCTGCGCGATGCGGTTAACGGCACCATCAGCTACACCAATGAGGCCGGTAAAATTTACCAGCTGAAGCCCAACCCCGCGGTGCTGGTGTGTCGCGTGCGCGGCCTGCATCTGCCGGAAAAACATGTGACGTGGCGCGGGGAGGCGATTCCCGGCAGCCTGTTCGATTTCGCGCTCTATTTCTTCCACAACTATCAAAACCTGCTGGCGAAAGGCAGCGGCCCCTATTTCTATCTGCCGAAAACCCAGGCCTGGCAGGAAGCGGCGTGGTGGAGCGAAGTCTTTAGCTACACCGAAGATCGGTTTGCGCTGCCGCGCGGCACGATCAAAGCCACGCTGCTGATTGAGACGCTGCCGGCCGTATTCCAGATGGATGAAATCCTGCATGCGCTGCGTGACCATATCGTCGGCCTGAACTGCGGGCGCTGGGACTACATTTTCAGCTACATCAAAACGTTAAAGAACCACGGCGATCGTGTTTTACCCGATCGTCAGGTGGTGACCATGGATAAACCTTTCCTCAGCGCCTACTCACGGCTGCTGATTAAGACCTGCCATAAACGCGGCGCGTTTGCGATGGGCGGCATGGCGGCATTTATCCCCAGTAAAGACGCCGATCGCAATCGTCAGGTTCTCGCCAAAGTTACCGCGGATAAAGAGCTGGAAGCGAACAATGGCCACGACGGTACCTGGATTGCCCACCCCGGCCTGGCTGACACCGCAATGGCGGTCTTCAATCGGGTGCTTGGCGAACATGCCAACCAGCTGTTCGTCAGCCGGGAAGAGGATGCGCCGATCGCCGCCGACCAGCTGCTGGCGCCCTGCGCGGGCGAACGCACGGAAGCGGGGATGCGCGCCAACATCCGCGTCGCGGTGCAGTACATCGAAGCCTGGATCTCCGGCAACGGCTGCGTACCGATTTATGGCCTGATGGAAGATGCGGCCACCGCCGAGATTTCACGTACCTCTATCTGGCAATGGATTCATCATCAGAAAACGCTCAGTGACGGTACGCCGGTCACCAGGGCGCTATTCCGCCAGTGGCTGGCGGAGGAGCTGATGGTGATTCAGGACGAGCTGGGCGAACACCGCTATAGCAGCGGGCGTTTCGACGATGCCGCGCTCCTGATGGAACAGATCACCACCTCAGACGAACTGATTGATTTCTTAACGTTGCCTGGCTACCGCCTGCTGGCGTAATTCATCCACTCGTTACCCTATGGAGCATCTGCATATGAAAACCCGTACTCAACAAATTGAAGAATTAAACAAAGAGTGGACGCAGCCACGTTGGGAAGGTATTACCCGTCCATACAGCGCTGAGGATGTGGTGAAATTACGCGGTTCGGTCAATCCGGAATGCACGCTGGCGCAGCTTGGCGCGGCCAAAATGTGGCGACTGCTGCACGGCGAAGCAAAAAAAGGCTACATCAACAGCCTCGGCGCGCTGACCGGCGGGCAGGCATTGCAGCAGGCGAAGGCCGGGATTGAGGCGATTTATCTCTCGGGCTGGCAGGTCGCGGCGGACGCGAACCTTGCTTCGAGCATGTACCCGGATCAATCGCTGTACCCGGCCAACTCGGTACCGGCGGTGGTCGATCGGATCAACAACACTTTCCGGCGCGCGGATCAGATCCAGTGGGCGGCGGGAATTGAGCCGGGCGATCCGCGCTATACCGACTATTTTCTGCCGATCGTTGCCGATGCCGAAGCCGGTTTTGGCGGCGTTCTCAACGCCTTCGAGCTGATGAAATCGATGATCGAAGCCGGTGCAGCGGCAGTTCATTTTGAAGATCAGCTGGCTTCGGTGAAGAAATGCGGCCATATGGGCGGCAAAGTACTGGTACCGACGCAGGAAGCGATCCAGAAACTGGTAGCCGCGCGCCTGGCGGCGGATGTGATGGGCGTGCCAACGCTGGTTATTGCGCGAACGGATGCCGATGCGGCGGATTTGATCACCTCCGACTGCGATCCCTACGATCGTGAGTTTATCTCCGGCGATCGCACCAGCGAAGGCTTTTTCCGTACCCATGCCGGGATCGAGCAGGCGATCAGCCGCGGCCTGGCCTATGCGCCGTACGCCGATCTGGTGTGGTGTGAAACATCAAAACCGGATCTTGAGCAGGCGCGCCGCTTTGCCGACGCCATTCACGCGCGCTTCCCGGGCAAGCTGCTGGCCTATAACTGTTCGCCATCGTTCAACTGGAAGAAGAATCTCGATGACCGCACCATCGCCAGATTCCAGCAGGCGCTGTCTGATATGGGCTACAAGTATCAGTTCATTACCCTGGCGGGCATTCACAGCATGTGGTTCAACATGTTCGACCTGGCCCACGCCTATGCGCAGGGTGAAGGGATGAAGCACTATGTTGAGAAAGTACAGCAGCCGGAATTTGCCGCCGCCGGGCAAGGGTACACCTTCGTCTCTCACCAGCAGGAGGTGGGCACCGGCTACTTCGACAAGGTGACGACGATTATCCAGGGCGGCGCGTCCTCGGTGACGGCGTTAACCGGTTCAACGGAAGAAGAGCAGTTCTGATGTTTCCCCCTCTCCCTTGCCGGGAGAGGGCCGGGGTGAGGGGGAAGGTATGACGCGTGGCCTGGAATTATTGATTGCCCAGACGATTTTGCAGGGTTTTGACGCCCAGTACGGGCGTTTTCTCGAAGTCACTTCAGGCGCGCAGCAGCGCTTTGAACAGGCCGACTGGCATGCCGTGCAGCAGGCCATGAAGCAGCGTATTCATCTCTACGATCATCATGTTGGCCTGGTAGTGGAGCAGCTGCGCTGCATCACCGAAGGGAAAAGCACCGACGTTGATTTTTTGCTGCGGGTGAAGGAGCACTACACTCATCTGTTGCCGGATTATCCGCGCTTCGAAATTGCGGAGAGCTTTTTCAATTCCGTCTATTGCCGGTTATTTGACCACCGCTCGCTGACACCCGAGCGGCTGTTTATTTTCAGTTCGCAGCCGGCGCGCAGCTTCCGCTCTATTCCCCGGCCGCTGGCGAAAAATTTTTTCCCCGAGCGCGGCTGGGAGACGTTATTAAGCAAAGTGTTATCCGATTTACCTCTGCGCCTGGCGTGGCAAAACAAGGCGCGCGATATTGCTTACATCAGCGCCAGCCTGCAGGAAGCGCTGGGTAGCGAGATGCTCTCCCGGTCCCATCTGCAGATCGCGAACGAACTCTTTTATCGTAATAAAGCCGCCTGGCTGGTGGGTAAACTGGTGACGCCGGTAGCGACCCTGCCATTTTTGCTACCTATCCATCGCACCGACGATGGCGAGCTGTTTGTTGATGCCTGCCTGACCACCCATGCCGAAGCGAGCATCGTCTTTGGCTTCGCTCGTTCCTATTTTATGGTGTACGCCCCGCTGCCCGGCGCGCTGGTAGAATGGCTGCGCGAGATCCTGCCTGGTAAAACTACCGCTGAACTGTATATGGCCATTGGCTGCCAGAAGCATGCCAAGACCGAAAGCTATCGCGAATACCTGCACTATATTGCCGGCAGTGACGAACAGTTTATTGAAGCGCCGGGCATCCGCGGGATGGTGATGCTGGTCTTTACCCTCCCTGGCTTTGACCGGGTCTTTAAGGTCATCAAAGACCGTTTCGCGCCGCAAAAAGAGATGAGCGCCGCCCACGTCCGCGCCTGCTATCAGCTGGTAAAAGAGCACGATCGCGTCGGGCGGATGGCCGATACCCAGGAGTTTGAAAACTTCGTGCTGGATAAACGGCAAATCTCTACGCCGCTGATGGCGTTATTACAGGCGGAAGCGGGGGCGAAAATCACCGATCTTGGCGATCGTATCGCCATCAGCCATCTTTATATCGAGCGGCGAATGGTGCCGCTTAATCTCTGGCTGGAACAGGTGGAGGGCCAGGCCCTGCGCGATGCGGTGGAGGAGTACGGGAATGCGATTCGCCAGCTTGCCGCCGCCAATATCTTCCCCGGCGATATGCTGTTTAAGAACTTCGGCGTGACCCGCCATGGCCGGGTGGTATTCTACGACTACGATGAAATTTGCTACATGACGGAAGTGAATTTCCGCGAGATCCCGGCGGCGCGCTACCCGGAAGATGAGCTGGCGAGCGAACCGTGGTACAGCGTAGCGCCAGGAGATGTCTTCCCGGAAGAGTTTCGCCACTGGCTGTGCGCTGACCCACGGATCGGACCGCTGCTCGAAGAGATGCATGCCGACCTGCTGCGTGCGGACTACTGGCGGGAGCTACAGACGCGAATTCGCAGCGGTCATGTGGAAGATGTCTATGCCTACCGCCGCCGCCAGCGCTTTTGCGTGCGCTACGGCGAACGACAGCAGGCCGGATAAGCTGCGGCTAGCGCGCGGCCATGACCTCAATGACCGCGAACTCTTCAAAGACCAGCTCCATATCGGCTGACCAGCTGCCTTCCCGCTCAAAGAATGAGCGATGAGCCTGCTGCCAGTATGACAGGCTAAGATCGCCTTCCCCTTCCAGCGCGGCAAGTTCGGCGCTCATTTCATGAAAGCGGACAATCCGCAGCGCCAGGGTACGTATCACGCAGGCCGCTTCGCCCGCGCCGTTAAGCACGATATGCATGGCGCCGGGGGTCACCGGCCGTTCATTGGCCTGATAGCTGGCGAAAGAGCAGCAGGTGGCCCGTTTTTTCCCGGCGATAACTCGTGCGACCAGTTCATCGGCCATTTCTGGCGAATCGCCAAATGACCAGCAGAAAGCCTGCGGGTACTTTGCCTGCCAGAACGCGAGCGGCTTGCCCATGTCAGTGTCCTTTTTGTTAACGTCTGCCGCCGTAGGCCAGCGTCACCTCTTTCGCCGCTTTAATGGCCAGGGCGCCCAGCTCGGTGACGCGATCGTCAGTCATCCGGGAAATGGGGCCGGAGATCGAGATGGCGGCAAATGGTTCGCCGTGCTCGTCGTAAATGCAGGACGCAACGCAGCGCAGGCCGAGGGCATGCTCTTCATCGTCAAAGGAGTAGCCGCGCTTGCGCGTCTGGGCCAGGTCCTCTTTCAGATGTAGCGGGGAGACCAGCGTGGCGTGGGTATAGGCGTGCAGGCCTTTACGGTGCAGCAGGCTGGTCACCTGCTCTTCACTGAGCTGTGAAAGAAACGCTTTTCCCGCCCCGGAGGCATGCATCGGCAGTTTGCCGCCAATCGGCGCGGACATGCGCATCAGCTGGGTACACTGCACCTGGTCGATAATAATCGCCTGGTGGTCGCTCTGATCCAGTACCGCCAGGTTAACCGTTTCGCCGGAGTCTTCCATCAGCCGGCGCAGGATGGGGTGGACGATAGCCAGCAGGTTGCGGCTTTGCAGAAAGCTGCTGCCGACCACAAAGGCGTGAGCGCCCACGGACCAATGCCCCAGTTCGCCGACCTGGTGCACGAAGCCCAGCTGTTGCATGGTGGTCAGCAGGCGATGGGTGGTGGAGTTGGGCAGACCAGCCTGTTGGGCCAGTTCGGTCAATGCCACGCTGCCGTGAGATTCGGCAATCCATTCGAGTAATTTTAACCCACGGGTGAGTGACTGAACCTGGCCGCCAGCCTGAGGCGCTGCGGGAGTCGCGGGTTTTCTGCCGCGTTTAGCGGGAACGGGGGTAGCCATCGCAGATTCCTTTTTTCTGTATCGTGGAAATAGTTTTCGTTTTATTTGACCGATTTGCAATCACAACCCGACTGATCGGAGGAGTGAAGCTGAACATGTCTCATATTGTCCGCCGTTCTCTTTCCCGCCACTGTGCTTTATGCCAGTATGGTTCGTTGAGTTTTTCGGTCTGGTTGAGCGTTGTCGGGAGCGAGTGTGAGCAGCAAAGTTGAACAACTGCATCAGCAGTTAAAAAAACGTATTTTGGTTCTGGATGGGGGCATGGGCACCATGATCCAGGGCTATCGTCTGAGTGAGCAGGACTTCCGCGGCGTGCGCTTTGCCGACTGGCCCTGCGATCTGAAAGGCAATAACGACCTGCTGGTGCTCAGTAAGCCGGAAGTGATTACCGCCATCCATGACGCCTACTTTGAGGCGGGGGCGGATATCATTGAAACCAACACCTTTAACTCGACGACGATCGCGATGGCGGATTACCAGATGGAATCCCTGTCGGCGGAAATCAACTTTGCCGCAGCAAAGCTGGCGCGCGCCTGCGCCGATGAGTGGACCGCCCGGACGCCGGAAAAACCGCGCTATGTGGCGGGCGTCCTCGGCCCGACCAACCGCACGGCCTCCATCTCCCCGGATGTCAACGATCCGGCCTACCGCAACATTACCTTCGATGGTCTGGTGGAAGCCTACCGCGAGTCCACTAGAGCGCTGGTGGAAGGGGGCGTCGACCTGATTCTGATTGAGACGGTGTTCGATACCCTCAACGCCAAAGCGGCGATCTTTGCCGTGAAAGAGGAGTTTGAAGCGCTGGGCGTGGAACTGCCGATCATGATTTCCGGCACCATCACCGATGCCTCCGGGCGTACGCTCTCCGGGCAAACCACCGAAGCATTTTATAACTCGCTGCGCCATGCCGATGCGCTGACCTTCGGCCTGAACTGCGCCCTTGGGCCAGACGAGCTGCGTCAGTACGTGCAGGAGCTGTCGCGGATTGCCGAATGCTACGTGACCGCGCACCCCAATGCCGGGTTGCCCAACGCCTTTGGCGAATACGATCTGGACGCCGATACCATGGCGGCGCAGATTCGCGAGTGGGCGGAGTCAGGCTTCCTCAACATCGTCGGCGGCTGCTGCGGCACCACGCCGGAACATATCGCAGCAATGAGCCGCGCGGTGGAAGGGCTTGCGCCACGCCGACTTCCCGAAATTCCTGTGGCCTGCCGTCTGGCCGGGCTTGAGCCGCTGAATATCGGTGACGACAGCCTGTTTGTGAACGTCGGCGAGCGGACCAACGTGACCGGCTCAGCGAAGTTCAAGCGCCTGATTAAAGAAGAAAAGTATAACGAAGCGTTGGACGTCGCCCGCCAGCAGGTGGAAAGCGGCGCGCAGATTATTGATATCAATATGGATGAGGGGATGCTCGACGCGGAAGCGGCGATGGTGCGTTTCCTCAACCTGATTGCCGGCGAGCCCGACATTGCCCGGGTGCCGATTATGATCGACTCCTCAAAATGGGATGTCATCGAAAAGGGGCTGAAATGCATCCAGGGTAAAGGCATCGTCAACTCTATCTCGATGAAAGAGGGCGTCGAGGCCTTTGTCGAGCATGCGAAGAAGGTGCGCCGTTACGGCGCCGCCGTGGTGGTCATGGCCTTTGACGAAGTGGGGCAGGCCGATACCCGCCAGCGTAAAATTGAAATTTGCCGCCGGGCGTACAAGATTCTGACCGAAGAGGTGGGCTTCCCGCCGGAAGATATTATTTTTGACCCCAATATCTTCGCCGTCGCCACCGGTATTGAAGAGCACAACAACTATGCTCAGGACTTTATCGGCGCCTGTGAAGACATAAAACGCGAGCTGCCGCACGCGCTGATTTCCGGCGGCGTCTCCAACGTTTCCTTCTCATTCCGCGGTAACGATCCGGTCCGCGAGGCGATTCACGCCGTCTTCCTGTACTACGCCATTCGTAACGGCATGGATATGGGGATTGTTAACGCCGGTCAGCTGGCCATTTATGACGATCTGCCAGCCGAGCTGCGCGATGCCGTCGAAGACGTGATCCTCAACCGTCACGATGAGGGGACCGAGCGTCTGCTGGAGCTGGCGGAAAAATATCGCGGCAGTAAAACGGACGACTCCGCCAACGCTCAGCAGGCGGAATGGCGCAGCTGGGACGTGAAAAAACGTCTTGAATACTCGCTGGTGAAAGGCATTACCGAGTTTATCGAGCTGGATACCGAAGAGGCGCGCCAGCAGGCCGCCCGGCCGATTGAAGTTATCGAAGGCCCGCTGATGGACGGCATGAACGTGGTTGGCGATCTGTTCGGCGAGGGCAAAATGTTCCTGCCGCAGGTGGTCAAATCGGCCCGCGTGATGAAGCAGGCGGTGGCCTATCTGGAACCGTATATTGAAGCCAGCAAGGAAAAGGGCTCCAGCAACGGCAAGATGGTAATTGCGACCGTTAAAGGCGATGTGCACGATATCGGCAAAAATATCGTCGGCGTGGTGCTGCAGTGTAATAACTACGAAATCATCGATCTGGGCGTGATGGTCCCGGCGGATAAGATCCTCAAAACCGCCCGCGAAGTGAATGCCGACCTGATTGGTCTTTCCGGGCTGATTACGCCGTCGCTGGACGAAATGGTGAACGTGGCGAAAGAGATGGAGCGCCAGGGCTTTACTATTCCGCTGCTGATTGGCGGCGCGACCACCTCGAAAGCCCATACGGCGGTCAAAATCGAGCAGAACTACAGCGGCCCGACGGTTTACGTGCAGAACGCCTCGCGCACCGTGGGCGTGGTCTCGGCGTTACTCTCCGCGACGCAGCACGACGATTTTGTCGCGCGCACCCGTAAAGAGTACGAAACCGTGCGCATCCAGCATGGACGCAAGAAGCCGCGTACGCCGCCGGTCACATTACAGGCCGCCCGCGAGAACGATCTGGCCTTTGACTGGGCAAGCTATACGCCGCCGGTCGCTCACCGCCTGGGGGTGCAGAGCGTTGAAGCCAGCATCGAAACCCTGCGTAACTATATCGACTGGACGCCGTTCTTTATGACCTGGTCGCTGGCCGGGAAGTATCCGCGCATTCTGGAAGATGAGGTGGTGGGAGAAGAGGCGCAGCGGTTGTTCAAAGATGCTAACGACATGCTGGATAAACTGAGCGCAGAGAAGACGCTGAATCCGCGCGGCGTGGTGGGACTCTTCCCGGCTAACCGGGTGGGGGATGATATTGAAATCTATCGCGATGAAACCCGTACCCATGTGCTGACGGTCAGCCATCATCTGCGTCAGCAGACCGAGAAAGTCGGCTTCGCCAACTACTGCCTCGCCGATTTCGTGGCGCCGAAGCTCAGCGGCAAAGCCGACTATCTCGGCGCTTTTGCGGTCACCGGCGGGCTGGAGGAAGACGCGCTGGCGGAGGCGTTTGATGCCCAGCACGATGATTACAACAAGATCATGGTGAAAGCGATTGCCGACCGCCTGGCCGAAGCCTTTGCCGAATATCTCCATGAGCGGGTGCGTAAAGTCTACTGGGGCTATGCGGCGAATGAGAACCTCAGCAACGAGGAACTGATTCGCGAAAACTACCAGGGGATTCGTCCGGCGCCGGGCTATCCGGCCTGCCCGGAGCACACGGAAAAAGCGGTCATCTGGGAGCTGCTGGATGTCGAAGCACATACCGGGATGAAACTCACCGAATCGTTCGCCATGTGGCCGGGCGCTTCGGTTTCCGGCTGGTATTTCAGTCATCCCGACAGCAAGTACTACGCGGTGGCGCAAATACAGCGCGATCAGGTGGAGGATTATGCCCGGCGTAAAGGCATGACCCCCGCCGAGGTGGAGCGCTGGCTGGCGCCCAATCTGGGGTACGACGCGGACTAAATCGCGGCCTGTCACAAATCTGTCATCTTAACTTACAACTTCGCGGGCGCTCTGTGGGCGCCCTGTCTCTTTATTGCTGCTAAACCCTTATACTGGGGTATTGATTCAGGACGATCTGCTCTGACTGAGATTGCCCCGGACTATGTAGCCCGGCTAAGCGCAGCGCCGCCGGGGGAATCCTGGACGGGGTTATCGGCATTTATCCGTCGGGTAATAAGGAGAACAACAATCCGTGTTAACTCTGCTGCATCTGCTTTCTGCTGTCGCCCTGCTGGTCTGGGGCACCCATATCGTTCGTACCGGCGTCATGCGCGTGTTTGGCGCGCGTCTGCGCGCCGTCCTCAGTAGTAGCGTTGAGAAAAAACCGCTCGCGTTCTGCGCCGGTATAGGCGTCACCGCGCTGGTCCAGAGCAGTAATGCCACCACCATGCTGGTGACGTCGTTTGTCGCCCAGGATTTGGTGGCGCTGACGCCGGCGCTGGTGATAGTGCTCGGCGCCGACGTCGGTACCGCGCTGATGGCGCGGGTACTGACCTTCGACCTGTCGTGGCTGTCGCCGCTGCTGATTTTTATCGGGGTGATTTTTTTCCTCGGCCGCAAACAGACGCGGGCCGGCCAGCTGGGGCGGGTAGGGATCGGGCTGGGGCTGATTTTACTCGCCCTGGAACTGATCGTGCAGGCGGTCCACCCCATCACCCAGGCCAACGGCGTTCAGGTGATTTTCGCCTCGTTGACCGGCGATATTATGCTGGATGCGTTGATTGGCGCCATGTTCGCCATCATCAGCTACTCCAGCCTGGCGGCGGTGCTGCTCACCGCCACGCTGACGTCAACCGGGGTCATTTCGTTCCCGGTCGCGCTGTGTCTGGTCATTGGCGCCAACCTCGGCTCGGGGATCCTCGCGATGATCAACAACGGTGCCGCCAACGCGTCCGCCCGTCGTGTCGCGCTGGGCAGCCTGCTGTTCAAGCTGGTGGGCAGCCTGATTATTTTGCCGTTTGTGCACGTGCTGGCGAACGCGATGCACCGGATGCCGTTACCGGAATCGGAGCTGGTGATTTACTTCCACGTCTTCTACAACCTGATTCGCTGCGTGGCGATGGTCCCCTTTGCCGAACCGATGGCCAGGCTCTGCAAACGTCTGATTCGCGAAGATCCAGAGCTGGACCTCCATCTTAAGCCTAAGCATCTGGACACGTCGGCGCTGGATACCCCCGCGTTGGCGTTAGCGAATGCCGCGCGCGAAACGTTGCGTATCGGCGATGCCATGGAGCAGATGCTGAACGGTCTGCGCAAGGTGATGCACGGTGAGCCGCGGGAGGAGAAAGAGCTGCGCCGGCTGGCGGACGACATCAACGTGCTCTATACCGCGATCAAGCTGTATCTGGCGCGGATGCCGAAAGATGAGCTGGCGGAAGAGGAATCCCGGCGTTGGGCGGAGATCATCGAAATGGCGCTCAACCTGGAGCAGGCCTCCGATATTGTGGAGAGAATGGGCAGCGAAATCGCCGATAAATCGCTGGCGGCGCGGCGCGCCTTCTCCGTCGAAGGGCTTAAAGAGCTCGATGGGCTATACGATCAGCTGCTTAGCAACCTGCAGCTGGCGATGTCGGTCTTTTTCTCCAGCGACGTGCCGAGCGCCCGCCGTCTGCGTCGTAACAAGCACCGTTTCCGCATTATGAACCGGCGCTACTCGCACGCGCACGTCGATCGTCTGCACCAGCAGAACGTGCAGAGTATTGAGACCAGCTCGCTGCACCTCGGATTACTTGGCGATATGAAGCGCCTGAACTCGCTGTTCTGTTCGGTGGCATATAGCGTGATGGAGCAGCCGGATGAAGATGACGATCGCGATGAATATTAAGGCGCAGGATTTCCCGGGCGCGCGGCCTGACCGGGGCAAGGGTCGATAGCCCGGCGCTGGCTAATGCCGCCCGCCGGGAATCGATCCCTCTGTGGTTAAAAGCGATGCCCGGCTTTCAGGGCCACCGCTTCCTCACCGGCGCGGAATACCAGCGTTGGGTTCGGGCCGCCGAGCGTCGCGTGCCCCTGCGTCACCTGAATCCAGTTGCCTTCCGGCAAACCTATAATCGTCAGCTCCGGCGCCACCGCCAGCAGTTCGCGAATACGCTGTTCACGGGTTTCACCCTGATGTCCTTCCGGCAGGGCGTTGGTAAAGTGCGGGTTGATCTGCAACGGGAACAGGCCCAGCGCAGCAAAACCTTGCGGGTCGACAATCGGCATATCGTTGGTGGTGCGGATGGTCGGACAGGCGAGGTTAGCGCCCGCGCTCCAGCCGATGTACAGGGCGCCACGCTTAACAACATCGACGATCGGCGCCAGCAGCCCGCGCTCGCGGCAGGTTTTCAGCAGCTGAAACGTATTCCCCCCGCCGACAATCACCACTTCGGCCGTCTCAATGGCCGCGACAGGGTCGGCTACGCTGTGGATGCCGGTGACTGAAACGCCAAGCGGAGCGAGCGCCGCGGCGGCTTTCGCCGTGTAGTCATCCCAGGTTTGCGTCACCCCGGCAAAGGGGACAAACACCGCGGAACGGCGCCCATTTAGCTGTCCGGCAATCAGCGGCAGCGCATGTTCCAGCCATGCTTTGCCCGGCAGCGACGAGTTACTCAATAACAGCAGTTCCATCTTTTCTCCAGTTAGCCAGGTTACAGAGTCGGTTGCGGATCCTACCACCGCTTGCCTGCGCGCTTGCTGATATGGCTCACGCTGTTGCAAGGTCGCGGCGTCAGGGAACCTGGCTTATCGCGTGGCGAAGGGGAAGAGTGAGGGGGCGCGGCGAACACCATGTGGGGATTCCGGCAGAGGCTAAACGAAAACGCGCCTTCCCTGGCGCCTCGGTTTATTCCGTACGAGCAAACGCCGCGGCTTCAGTGACCAGCGCCGCATCCGGGCGTACCCCGGTATACAGGGCGAATTGTTCCACCGCCTGCAAGGCGATGACTTCCGCCCCGCTGATGAGGTGTTTTCCCCGCTGCTGCGCCAGGCGAATCAGCGGCGTTTCTGGCGGCAGGGCGACCACGTCGAAGACGATACTGGCCCGATCCACCATCGCCGGGCTGAAGGACAATGTGGCGCTATGCGCCCCGCCCGCCATGCCTAACGGCGTGACGTTGACCAGAACATCCGCCGGGATCCCATCCGGCTGCGGCTGCCACTGAAAGCCATACTGTCTGGCCAGCGCCAGGCCGCTGTCACGATTGCGGGCGGCGATAACCACATCGCGAAAGCCGGCGTCACGAAAGGCGGCGATGACCGCTTTGCCCATACCGCCGCTGCCCTGGATCATCACTTTGCCGGCGCTATCCAGCCGGTGGCTGTCGATCAGGCTCTTCACCGCAATATAGTCGGTGTTGAAACCGGTCAGCCTGCCGTCGTCGTTAACGATGGTATTCACCGAGTCAATCACCCTGGCCGAAGGGTCAATGGCGTCAAGAAAGGGCATGCAGCTCTCTTTAAACGGCATAGATACCGCGCAACCGCGAATACCCAGCGCCCGAACGCCTCTTACCGCGGCGGCGATGTCCTGTGTGGTAAAGGCTTTGTAGAGATAATTGAGCCCCAGTTTCTCATACAGGTAGTTGTGAAAACGGGTGCCGAAGTTACCCGGGCGGCCGGCCAGCGACATACAGAGCTGCGTTTCGCGATTAATCATGGGCAATGTCCGGGGCATGGGCCAGCAGATAGCGCTCCGCTTCCGCGGACCAGATCCCATGGTGGCGCTCCACGATCGCCGCCAGATCCGGGTCGGCGATCTTGCCAAGGGGCGTCAGAGGCAGAGATTTCCCGGTATACACCAGCTTTTTACCACCGCCGACCGCCGGTAAATCGAGAGTCGTTTCCCCCGCCGCATTGAGC
The DNA here is from genome assembly GCF_044900465.1 of Klebsiella sp. NPDC088457. Taxonomy (NCBI): domain Bacteria; kingdom Pseudomonadati; phylum Pseudomonadota; class Gammaproteobacteria; order Enterobacterales; family Enterobacteriaceae; genus Klebsiella; species Klebsiella sp. NPDC088457. Next base: position 18,884 of record NZ_JBJDNH010000009.1, read on the forward strand.
CCAAGGATATGGGTGACGACTTTCGCCGTCTGCACTTTTTTCGCCTGCATCAGCGCCACGGCGGCGCGCATGTCATCGGTATTGCCGCCGGAGGTACCCACGTAATGAGTAAAGGCATAGTGGACATCGTAAAAGTTGATTGGGGCGCTGAACTGCTGGTCCTGCGGGCCGGCAAAGAAGTTCAGACAGCCGTCGGGGGCCAGCAGCGAAGAGGCCATGGTAATCAGCTCCTCTTTCGGCACGAAGACGAAAATATCGTCAAAGCCGTGGCCGCCGGTTAGCGCCATCAGCGTCTCGCGTCCGGCATCGTGCCCGTCCAGGTAGTGAATGAGCGTCTGCGGTTCTGACGGATAATGCTGACGGGCATAGCTCAGCTTCGGTTTGTTGGTATCGGTCACCACCAGCAGGGAAGGGTTGACCGGCCCATGCAGGGCGTAGTCGATCGCCAGCAGCCCCATGGGGCCGGTACCGCCGAGGATCAGCGTGCGGCCCTGCGGCCGGATGCCCATGGTGTGGTTGTAGGTACCTTCCTGCAGGTGATAGTTGGCGTTGAATGCGCCAATGACACAGGAGAGCGGTTCAACCAGCGAACCTTCAAACCAGCTCTCGCCCTCCCAGCTAAGCAGGCAATCTTGCTCCATGACTTCGTTGGGGATCACCACGTGGGTGGCTTCGCCGCCGATCCACGGGAAGGAGTAGCCGGGGCAATCAGGGCGATCCGGCAGTTGGAGGTTCGCCTGGATGACGTAGCGCTGCCCGGCATGGAATTTATGCTGCCATTTTTTCCCCACCGCGAGGATTTCACCGCAGAATTCATGGCCGATAATGATCGGATTGACCGCCACATCGTCCGGCACCTTCTTATGATTTTCGCCCTGATTGGCCTCTTTCCAGGAAGAGAGGCACAGACTGTCGGTCACCACGCGGGCGAGGATCTCATCATCCTGCATGGCCGGTAGCTCGAAGGTTTCCAGGCGCAGGTCGCGTTTACCGTAAAGACGTAAAGCCGTTGTTTTCATGTTTACCACCTCATCCCCTTTATCTGTCGGGGTTAGCTTGTTGAAGTCGCCCCGGCAGCGCCGGGGCTGAATAATCAGGACAAGAAGCCCAGCGCATTGCCGATAATCCCTAAGCCGAACAGGGCGAAGATCAGCCAGACCGGGTTAACTTTTTTGTTCAGCAGGCGCACCATCAGCAGCGTCAGGCCCAGGGCCAGCAGGCCGGGGCAGAGCTGATCGAGGATGTTCTGTACGGTCATGGTGACGGTGGCGCCATCGGCGCCCGGCGTTTGCGATACCACCAACGGCACGTTGATGGTGGTCCACCTGGTAACCAGCACGCCCATCACGAACAGGCCCAGAATCGAGGCGCCTTCGGTCAGTTTTTGCAGCAGGTTGCCGCCCATATCGCTGACGATATTGATCCCCTTGCGAAAGCCGAGCTGCAGGCCATACCATTTCATAGCCAGACGCACCGCATTGAAAATAAAGAAGAACAGCAGTGGACCGAGGATGTTGCCGGAGAGCGCCAGCGAAGCGCCGAGGGCCGCGGTGATCGGGCGTAAGGTGCCCCAGACCAGCGGATCGCCGACCCCCGCCAGCGGCCCCATCAGCCCAACTTTGATGCCATTGATTGCCCCATCGTCGATGGCCGCGCCGTTAGCGCGCGCCTCTTCCATCGCCGCCGTCACACCCAGCACCGGTCCGCAGACGGCGGGGGTGGTGTTGAAGAACACCAGATGGCGTTTCAGCGCCGCTACCTGATCCTCTTTCAGCGGATAGAGCCGTTTGATCGCCGGGATCATGTCGTAGCAAAACCCGAGACCGTGGATGCGTTCAAAGTTGAAAGAGGCCTGCTGCAGGTTGGAGCGCAGAAAGATGCTCACCAGGTCGCCTTGCGTCAGTTTTTTCGGTTCCATAATGGGCTCCATCAGTCGTCAAGTTGGTCAAGGGCAGTGGAAGAGGCGGCGGTTGGTTGGGGCTCGGCCTTGCGCCATTGCGGGTTCAGCTGGATGTAGATCAGCGCGATGATGACGCCCACGCCGCCGAAGGCCAGCAGGCTGAAATCGAGGTAGCCTCCTGCGAGAAAACCGAGGAAAAAGAAGGGCATCAGATATTTCACGCCCATCATGCGCAGGACCATGGCGTAACCCACCACCACAATGAACCCTCCGGCGATTTGCAGGCCGCGGGTGACGAATTCCGGGATGGCGTTCAGCATGCTGCTGACCATGTCGGCGCTGACAAACAGCGAGACCACCAGCGCCGGAATAGCGACGCGCAGCGCCTGGACGCCCAGCGCCGAGATGTGCAGCATGTCGATCGTGCGGAAATGCGCCTCTTCCGCAGCCTTATCTGCCGCGTGTTGAAAGACCACGGTGATGGTGCGGGCGAAGACGGTTAACACCTGGCCTGCCGCCGCGACCGGTAGCGCGATGGCGATGCCGGTGGCAATGCTTTGCTGGCCGACAATCACCAGAATGGCTGAAATAATGCTTGCCAGCGCCGAATCTGGCGATTGCGCGGCGCCGACGTTCATCCAGCCGAGCGCGATCAGCTCCAGAGTGCCGCCGAGCATAATCCCGGTTTTTAAATCACCAAGGATTAACCCAATCACGGTACAGGCAATTAATGGACGGTGGGTCTGGAACTCATCCAGTACGCTGCCCATCCCGGCAATACCGGAAAATATAAATATGGCGATGATTTGTAGGGTACTTATTTCCATAATATGTCACCTTGAGGGTATACGAATCCCTGCCTGTTACGGCATTAATAACCGCGTCTTTCAGGCGCGCAGATTAATACAGGCGCTATTTTTATTCGGTAATGGATTGTTCAGCTATTTTATCCAGAATATTGATCGACGGATCCGATGCGACGACGCGCAAATCCAGCTTCACCCCTGATTTATCCAGTTCGCGAAATGCATGAATATCTGCCTCATCTAAGGATACCGCCTTGGTTAATTGTTTTTTACCCAGTCGCCAGGCCATCCCGCCAATATTTAAGGTGGCAATTTTCACCCCCTGGCGGACCATCGTTAAAGCATCCTGGGGATTAGTAAATAAGTAAAAAACGGTCTCATTCTGGTATTGCGGGTTGTGATAAACGGCAACCGCTTTTTCGAGATTAACGACGTTGACTTTCATCCCCGGCGGGGCGGCCTGACGAAGTAAAGTCCGCCGCACCTCATCGTTATAGACCTCATCGTTACAGATAATAATGCGCTGGGCGTTAGCCACTTTTGACCAGACGGTGGTGACCTGACCGTGGATCAGCCGGTCATCAATACGGGCGAGCGTGATATTCATCAGAAATCCTCCTCAATGGTTTCCGGCTGCCGCCAGACGACGCAGCACTGGCTGGCGATGGTGGTCAGGTGGTCGCATAGGGCCTCCGCGCTCATGGTCTCCTGGTTGTCCACCAGCGCCAGCGCCAGCGGCAAAGAGAGGCCGCTGATGACCTTGAGGCGCGGGTTGTTCATCGCCAGTCCGGCGGCGGCATTCCATGGGCTGCCGCACTGTAAATCCACGGCAATCAGCCACTCTTCAGTGCTGTGAGCACTTACTAACTTTTCTAGCTTCGCGGCGATGTCCCCGGCATTCTCACCCGGCACAAACGCCACCGCGCTGACCCTGACATCGCCATATACCATGCGTACCGAATCTAGCATGGCGCCGGCCAGCTGACCGTGGGCGCAGAAGATAGCATTCACCATGTTGGCTCCTTAGCCGCGGGTTTTCCCGCCGGCAATGTTAGTGGTTACTCCGGTTATATAGCTGGCACCCTCTGACAGCAGATAGCAGACGTAGTCGGCTACCTCGCTCAGACGGCCGGAGCGACCGATTGGAATGGCATTTTTGCTATATCCCGCGCGGAGCTGCTCGACGGTGATATTGCGGGTCCAGGCCAGCGCCTCTTCATATTCCGGCGTGCGTAGCCCGGTTTTTTCGAGGATGCCTGGCGCAACGCCCACGACGCGGATGCCGTGTTTCCCCAGCTCTTTCGACCAGGAACGGGTGAAGCTATTCAGCGCCGCTTTCGTCGCGGCATAGCAGCTCTGGCCTTCCGAACCTTCCAGCCCGCTTTCCGATGAGACGTTAACAATGACGCCTTCGCGCTGTTTCACCATCTGCCGCGCCACCGCCTGCGACATGAAGAAAACCCCTTTCTGGTTGATGTTGACCATTTTCTCGAAGGCGGCTTCATTTAACTCGTAGCGACCCGCAGGCGCTTTCTCATCGACCAGCAGACGCGGGAAATTCACCCCGGCATTATTGACCAATCCATCAATTCGCCCGTAACGCTGAATAATCTGTTCTACGGTGTGGTTAACCTCACTGGCGCTGGAGATATCCGTTGGCCAAAATTGGTAGCGATCGCTATTCTGATATTTGTCGCCGCCGTGAATATCGGTCATCTGGACATTGGCCCCGAGATTTAATAACTCGTCGACAATCGCCAGACCAATTCCCGACGCGCCTCCGGTCACAATAATGATTTTGTCTTGCAGATTTAGCCACGTTTGCATAATAGTCATCTCATTTTCAGATAAAAGGATCCCGCGCAGCGCCCGCTGCGTAAATAGAAAAAGACTGTTACTTCAGTAATCGCTCTGCGGTTTCTCGATTCGTTACCAGACAATTAATATAACCACCGCGTAATGCGCCAATAATACCGGTGTATTTTTCTTCGCCAAGGGCAATACCTACGGAATAACGCGCGTGTTTTAATCTGGCGATATCAATGGCGAGCGTTTTTTCATTCATATTGGTTTCCACAGCGCTGCCGTTGATATCATAAAAGCGTGAGCAAATATCGCCGGCGACGTGGCGAGCATTGAGATCGTCGCTCTCTTCACTACCATAAAACGCATGCCAGTTAGCGCCATTACGAATCGCCGGTGAGCCGATCCCCACCAGGGCGACGTCGAGATTTTCCCAGTAGGAGGAAATGGTCTGATAGTGCTGGGACTGCATGATGCCGTTGCGAATCAGGGTGTTGTCCAGCAGCGCCGGAAAGTCCGCCAGATGCGACTCGGCCTTGAGTCTGGCCGCCGCCCCGTAGGTCAGCGTGTTCACATGATAGCGACTCTCCAGTTTGCCGGAGGGGCCGCCGATAATCGGCACGCAAATGACCTGCCGCGACTGGCTGGCCTGCGGCAAGGTTTCGACCAGCGCCCGGACCGCGCGTCCCCAGGAAAAACCGATGATATCGCCCGGCTCAAGCAGGCGGTCGACCAACTGAGCGCCATGTTGCCCGATGGTGTTCAGCTGGTCCTCTTCCAGCAGGGAGCCGCAGGAGGCGACAACCGCCTCTTTGAGGCCAAATTTTTGCTTCAGCTGCTGCTCCAGCCACAGATTTTCGTTGTAGTCATAGTTGATGGCGATAGTGACAATACCCTGCTCGCGGCCGCGTTTCAGCAGGCGGCTGATAGTGGTGCGGTAAATACCCAGTTCGCGAGCAATCTGCGCCTGGGTCAGGTCCTGCTCATAATAGAGCTGGGCAACTTTTACGATTAAGCGGATATCGTCGCTGTTTTCGATCGCCATCTTCGGGCTCCTGCACATTTGTGCAAATGACATTCTTGCTCTCTTGATCTGATATAACCCCATCAGTCGCGGACGACAAAGCAATTTTCGCCCATTTCACCCGCTCTGGCTGGTGGTTTATTTTGCACATTTGCTTATGGGGCGGTCGGGAGATGGCACGTTTGTGCCGTTTAAGCTAATCGTTTGATTCTGCTTATTTTCGCCAGGCAAAGTTGCAACCCATCGCCCGGGACACTTTTGTGTAGAAAGGCGCGGCAGATCACATTTAGCCTCAGGGCGGAGGTACGCGATTATTTTTGATTGCCCGCAGGCTGAGGTATATTTCGCTTTTACAGGAGAATTTATGCTGCCAGACTCATCAACCCGATTAAATAAGTACATCAGTGAAAGCGGCATCTGCTCGCGTCGCGAAGCGGATCGCTACATTGAACAAGGCAATGTTTTTATCAATGGTAAGCGAGCGACCATTGGCGATCGGGTCAACCCTGGCGATGTCGTGAAGGTAAACGGTCAGGCGATTGAGCCGCGCGAGGCCGAAGATCTGGTGTTCATCGCCCTGAATAAGCCGGTGGGCATTGTCAGTACCACTGAAGACAGCGAACGCGACAACATTGTGGACTTTGTTAACCACAGCAAACGTATTTTCCCCATTGGTCGACTGGACAAAGATTCCCAGGGGCTGATCTTCCTGACCAACCATGGCGATCTGGTGAATAAGATCCTGCGCGCCGGGAACGATCACGAAAAAGAGTATCTGGTGACGGTCGATAAACCGGTGACCGATGAGTTTATTCGTGGTCTCGGCGCAGGGGTGCCGATCCTTGGGACGGTGACGAAGAAGTGCAAAGTCCGCAAGGAAGCGCCGTTCGTGTTCCGCATTACGCTGGTGCAGGGGCTTAACCGGCAGATTCGCCGTATGTGCGAGTACTTTGGCTTTGAAGTCACTAAGCTTGAGCGCACGCGGATTATGAACGTCGGGCTGTCGGGGTTACCGCTCGGCGAGTGGCGAGACCTGACGGATGATGAGCTGGTGGCGCTGTTTAAACTGATTGAGAATTCGTCGTCTGAGGCCAAACCCAAGGCGAAGGCCAAACCGAAAACGGCCGGAATTAAGCGCCCGGTAGTGAAAGTGGAAAAGGCCAATGAGAAAGGGCGCCCGGCGTCAAACGGGAAACGTTTTACTCAGCCGGGGCGTAAAAAGAAAGGGCGTTAACGTCTGCCGCGCGTCGGCGTACTCGCCGACCATGAGAATGACGTTTCGCTATCGGGTTTGTAAGCCTGCTTTTTCTTTACCTGGCGGGCTTTTTTGGCCTCTGCTTCACGCAGCGCCATCAGTTTGTCGATGTACTCTTTTTTGACGGCATTGGTCTCGGCGTTGGTCAGCGGACGGCCGTGTGCAATCCGGGCCCGGTCAAGCAGCGTTTTGAGTTCGCGCTGCTCGCGCTCGGTCATCTCTTTTTGCGTAATGCGGGGAAGTGCCATAGTGGTGCCCTCAGTCTGCCGGATAACCCAGTGTACGGTAATCACGGGCTGACGGACAGCACGTTAGCCTGGCAGAAGGGGACGCGAAGGGGAAAATACCCGGGCCGTCGGCCCGGGCGACGCGCTGTTAGCGTTTATTTCCTTTTTTCACGGTCGGTTTCCCGGACCAGTAGCCGGCCAGCAGCGAACCGGACAGGTTGTGCCAGACCGAGAACAGCGCCCCCGGCAGGGCGGCGAGCGGGCCGAAGTAGATTTTCCCCAGCGCCGCAGCAAGACCGGAGTTTTGCATCCCCACTTCAATCGCCAGCGTCCGGCAGGTCGATTCGTCAAAACCGAACAGCCGCCCGCCCCAGTAGCCGCCGAGCAGGCCAATGGCGTTGTGCAGGATCACCGCGACAATCACCACCAGGCCAACGGAGGCGATATGCGATGCGGAACCGGCCACCACCGCGCTGATGATCGCCAGAATGCAGATCATCGAGAAAGCGGGCAGGAAAGGCTCAACCGCTTTCACCACTTTCGGCAGCATATGGTGAATGATCAGCCCCAGCGCAATCGGGATCACCACGATTTGCAGGATACTGAGCAGCATACCCATCACGTCGACCTGAATATGGGCATCGACATACAGCCGCGTCAGCAGCGGCGTCGCCACCACGCCGACCAGCGTCGAAACGGAAGAGATGGTGACGGACAGCGCCACATCGCCTTTCGCCAGGTAGATCATCACGTTTGAAGCCGTGCCGCTGGCGACGCTGCCGACCAGCACCATGCCGGCGGACAGCTCCGGCGGCATACGGAACAGCCACGCCAGCACCCAGGCGGCAAGCGGCATCACCAGATAGTGGAGAAAAATTCCCGCCGCCACCGGCGCCGGGCGCGACAGAACGCGCTTAAAGTCGTCTAGTTTCAGGTGTACGCCCATCCCGAACATGATCAGCATCAGCAGGGTGGTGACCCAGGGGCCAACGGGCGTAAAGGTTGACGGCGTGTAATAGGCCAGAACAGAGAGCAGCAGCGCCCATAGCGGGAACAGCCTCGTCAGCGTAGCGAGCATGTTGTTTTCCTTGCGGCATGGTTTGTTGTGTTGATGTAGTTATAAAAAAGCCGGGTTCGAGCCCGGCTATAGGTAATATTTATCGCGTGAAGAAATATTATTCAAACAAATTATGATGCAGTTTCTGCACGACCTGCTCGGCATCGGCGCCTGGCACTAGGAAGCAGAGGTTATGGCTGGAGGCGCCGTAGCAAATCATCCGAATATTGAACGGCTCCAGAACGCCGAATACCTCTTTGCCGACGCCGCAGGCGCGCGACAGCTCGTTGCCGATCAGGGCGACCAGCGCCAGGTCCTGCTCCACTTCCACGCGGCACAGGGAGGAGAGCTCGGTCAGCAGCGCCTGGGTTAGCAGGGTATCGGTGGCGGAGGTCGAACCGGTGGTATCCATGGTCAGCGCCACGCTGACTTCCGAGGTGGTGATCAGATCCACCGAGATATTGTGCCGCGCGAGGATGCCGAACACTTCCGCCAGGAAGCCGCGCGAGTGCAGCATATTCAGGCTGTGCAGGGTCAGCAGCGTCTGGCGACGGCGTAAGGCCAGCGCGCGGAACAGCGGCGGATTGTCGGTTTTATTGCACACCAGGGTTCCGCCCGCGGTCGGTTCTTTGCTGGAGCCAACGAAGACCGGAATATCGCTCCGCACGGCAGGCAATAAGGTGGCCGGATGGAGCACTTTCGCCCCGAAGGTGGCCATTTCTGCCGCTTCGGCAAAGGCGATGACATCGATGCGTTTTGCCGCCGGCGCCACGCGTGGGTCGGTGGTGTAGATGCCCGGAACGTCGGTCCAGATATCGACGCGGCTGGCGTTCAGCGCTTCACCCAGCAGCGCCGCGGTATAGTCGCTGCCGCCGCGGCCCAGGGTGGTGGTACGGCCTTTGGCTTCGCTACCGATAAAGCCCTGTGTGACCACCAGGCCTTCGGCAAGGCGCGGAGTCAGCTGCAGCTGGGTCAGCTCAGAGAGGGCGGCAATATCGGGCTCGGCACGGCCAAAACGATCGTTAGTGCGCATAATTTTACGCACGTCGAACCACTGCGCCGCAATACCGCGTTCGCGGAGGATTTCGACAAACAGCAGGGTGGACATCAGTTCACCATGGCTAACCAGCTCATCGGTCAGCGCCGTGGAGCTGGCCAGAGAGGCGGCTTCCGCCAGGGTGGTGATGTTTTCCAGCAGGCGCTCAATCTCTTCGCGAATCACATTGGGATAGCGCAGGCGTTCGAGAATATTGAATTGGATCTGGCGCAGCGATTCGAGTTTTTCGAAACGCTCAGCGGGTTCCAGCCCTTCAGCCAATGCCACCAGCAGATTCGTCACTCCCGCAGAGGCGGACAACACCACCACGCGCGTGTTTTCATCGAGTCGCGCAACGTCCACGCTGCGGTTCATGGCATCGAAATCGGCAACGCTGGTGCCGCCGAATTTGGCTACAACTAAATCTGTCATAACAACCTCGTGTCAGGGGGGCCTGACTTATTAAAACGATTCCTGAGCCGGTGTGGGCTGGACACCAACTGCCAGTAATAAAATGTCTTAATAAGCCAGGCCAAATTATTCAGCCATGGCACAAGGGAAGAGCGAAAAACAGGGTGGGCGCAGAGCGATAAACAGCTACGATGTCACCCAGAAGTGCTCCACCTTGTAGACCCGTTTCCCAACGCGTGGCGTCAGTCGGCGGGTATGAAACGCCCGACTGCGAACGTTTCTGGTGACAACCCAGGGGATTCAGCCCCTGTAGCCGGTGAAGAGCGTACCAGACGCTTTTTCACCTCGGCGTTGCTCCCCCTCACGTATTTTCCCCGGACTGGTTCCTCCAATACGGTTACCTGGGCAACGCACCTCTTCTGGCAATTACCGACGTCTTTCACTTTGCCTGGGGGCGCTGGTGAGAGTTCCCCCTGCAATACCCTTTCGCTGTAGCGTGAAATGCGCGAGCAATACAAACCTGCAGATGTGCAGGCAGTGCAGTTATATAAAGGCTTCAGAGCAGGTATGTCAACGCTGCGGTTATGCGGATTTTTCATGCACCGGCGATTAACAGAAAAAAGCCTTATGATGGCTATACTAGTAGAGGCTTTTTACCCTGATCTGACCCTATTCCTGATGCGCGTCATCGGCATAACATAAAAATCATCACAATTTTTTGCCGCCGGCGCTACAATCGACCGCAGTCACAATTCTCAAATCAGAAGAGTATTGCTAATGAAAAACATCAATCCAACGCAGACATCTGCCTGGCAGGCATTACAGAAACACTTTGATGAAATGAAAGACGTCACTATCAGCGAGCTGTTTGCGCAAGATAGCGATCGTTTCTCTAAGTTTTCCGCCACTTTCGACGATCTGATGCTGGTGGATTTTTCCAAAAACCGCATCACCGAAGAGACGCTGGCGAAACTGCAGGATCTGGCGAAAGAGACCGATCTGGCGGGCGCGATCAAATCGATGTTCTCCGGCGAGAAAATCAACCGCACCGAAGACCGTGCGGTGCTGCACGTCGCGCTGCGCAACCGTAGCAATACTCCGATCGTCGTTGACGGCAAAGATGTGATGCCGGAAGTGAACGCGGTGCTTGAGAAGATGAAAACCTTCTCCGAAGCCATTATCTCCGGCAGCTGGAAAGGTTATACCGGTAAGGCGATCACTGACGTGGTCAACATCGGTATCGGCGGCTCTGACCTCGGCCCGTTCATGGTGACCGAAGCGCTGCGCCCGTACAAAAATCATCTCAACATGCACTTCGTTTCTAACGTCGATGGTACCCACATCGCGGAAGTGCTGAAGAGCGTGAACCCGGAAACGACCCTGTTCCTGGTCGCGTCTAAAACCTTTACTACCCAGGAGACCATGACCAACGCCCACAGCGCGCGCGACTGGTTCCTGAACACCGCGGGCGATGACAAACACGTCGCGAAACACTTCGCGGCGCTGTCAACGAACGGTAAAGCGGTGGGTGAGTTCGGGATCGACACCGCCAACATGTTCGAATTCTGGGACTGGGTCGGCGGCCGCTACTCCCTGTGGTCGGCGATTGGTCTGTCCATTATCCTCTCCGTTGGCTTCGACAACTTCGTGGAGCTGCTGTCCGGCGCTCACGCGATGGATAAACACTTCTCCACCACGCCGGCCGAGAAAAACCTGCCGGTGCTGCTGGCGCTGATCGGTATCTGGTACAACAATTTCTTCGGCGCAGAAACCGAAGCGATTCTGCCGTATGACCAGTACATGCATCGTTTTGCAGCCTACTTCCAGCAGGGGAACATGGAATCTAACGGTAAATACGTTGACCGTGACGGCAACGTCGTGGATTACCAGACCGGCCCCATCATCTGGGGTGAGCCGGGTACTAACGGTCAGCACGCGTTCTACCAGCTGATCCACCAGGGCACCAAAATGGTACCGTGCGATTTCATCGCCCCGGCCATTACCCACAACCCGCTGTCCGATCACCATCCGAAGCTGCTGTCCAACTTCTTCGCGCAGACCGAAGCGCTGGCGTTCGGTAAATCCCGCGAAGTGGTTGAGCAGGAATATCGTGACCAGGGTAAAGACCCGGCCACGCTCGATCACGTGGTGCCGTTCAAAGTGTTTGCCGGCAACCGCCCGACTAACTCGATCCTGCTGCGTGAAATCACTCCGTTCAGCCTGGGGGCGTTGATTGCCCTGTATGAACATAAGATCTTCACTCAGGGCGCGATTCTGAACATCTTTACCTTCGACCAGTGGGGCGTTGAGCTGGGTAAACAGCTGGCTAACCGTATCCTGCCGGAACTGAAAGATGGCGAAGAAATCAGCAGCCACGATAGCTCCACCAACGGCCTGATTAACCGCTACAAGGCCTGGCGCGCATAATCACGCCCCCGATCACGGAGCGAGCGTTAATCCGCAGCAATAGTGCCGACCCCAGGGTCGGCATTTTTTATGGCAGACGGCGCAACAATTTCGCCGGATTCCCTGCCCAGACGCCTTTTTCGGTAATTGATTTGGTGACTACGCTGCCCGCGCCAATGACGGCACCGTCGCAGATGTTGACCGCCAGAATCGCCGCGCCGCTGCCGATCGACACATCGTTGCCGATAACAATCCGCCCCCAGTTCTCCCGGTTGGCATCGGGGCGCCCTTCGCGAAACATATCGTTGGCAAACATTACGCCATGGCCGATGAAGCAACGCTCGCCGAGGGTGACGTACTCGCAGATAAAGGTGTGGGACTGGATTTTGCTGTCCGCGCCGATGCGCGTATTGCCCTGAATTTCAACGAACGGCCCGACGAACACGTTATCGCCAAGCACACAGTCGTAGAGGTTAGCGGGCTGGTAGATCACCACGTTCTCGCCGCAGGTGACGTTGCGGATACCGGTTTCACGAAGAGTGTGCATAGTGCCTCTCAGATAGGTTTGGCCAGAATATGTAGCGTGCTCATGTGGGTTGCGGAGCGGAATACGCTGTCTTGCACATATTGCATACCTGAGCGCTCATAAAAACGCCTGGCGCCGGGGTTGCTGGCGAGGACTTCTAACCACAGCCAGTCGTCGCCCGCCGCCTTTGCCCGCGCTTCAACGGCGCTAAAAATCTGCTCACCGTAGCCATGTCCTGTCTCAGCGGGCAGTAAATAGAGCTTATGCAGCAACGTGCCGCGCGGACCATCGGTTGCCATCGGCTGATGGCAGCTGTATTTCGCGAAGCCGACAGGATGCCGGGCTTCGGCAATCAGCCAGCAGCTGCGCTCATCGGCGAGGCTACGGTGAAGGGCGGGCAGGGAGTACTCCTGCTGGAGGAAGTGCGCCAGCTCGCTGGCGCTGTGCCAGAGGTGGGCGAAGTGGTGGCGATAGCTGGCGTTCCCCATTTCATTCAGCAGGGGAGCGTCTTCCCGGTGCGCCGTCCGTATTGTCAGCATTACTGTATCCTTTTTAACCCGCCGGTCTGGCAAGTGATTGTTACATTTGACGCAACAGACGCAAAAAGTTAACGAATAATATCGATCTGGATCACGTTTTTGCGTTATACAGATCGGCAGGAATAATGAATATAAGAGGTGTGCCTATGCCGTCGGTCTATCGTCCGTTGGTCAATTTTGTGGCGACCGCCATGCAGGCCGTTTTGAATCTGGCGCTGCTGTGCCTGGGGATCATCCTGGTGGTTTTTCTGGGGAAAGAGACGTTCCATCTGGCGCATGTTCTGTTTACTCCGGAACCGGTGAGTAAGTACAAGCTGGTCGAAGGGCTGGTGGTCTATTTTCTCTATTTTGAGTTTATCGCGCTGATTGTGAAGTACTTTGAGTCGGGTTTTCACTTCCCGCTGCGCTATTTCGTCTATATCGGCATTACGGCGATTGTGCGGCTGATCATTGTCGATCATGAGTCGCCGATGGCGGTGCTGATCTATTCGGCGGCGATCCTGATTCTGGTGATTACGCTGTGGCTATGTAACTCCAACCGGCTGAAACGCGAATAAAAAAAAGCGGCCTCCAGGGCCGCTGACCAACAGTCACAAATTTACTTTATGTAGGGTCCAGTTGAGGATAGCAGTGGCATTTGCCTTACTTTTTCAGCTGAGGGCGGCGGCTACCGTACCCGGTTGGGGTTCGTGTACAGCAACTGAACCACCATCCCTCCTCTGAAATTTGGGGCGGGTATAACAATGAAACTTAACCTTTCACCCCGCCCGCCGTCAGGCCGTTGACCAGCCAGCGCTGGGCCAGCAGGAAGACAACCGTAATCGGAATGGCGGAGAGCACCGCCGCAGCGGCAAAGTCGCCCCACAGGTAGTTCTGCGGGTTGAGATACTGTTGCATACCGACGGCCAGGGTATAGCTGTTGACATCGCGCAGCAGCAGCGAGGCTACCGGCACTTCGGTAATCGCGGCAATGAACGACAGAATAAACACCACCGCCAGAATCGGTACCGACAGCGGCAGCAGGACCAGACGGAAGGCCTGCCACGGCGTGGCGCCGTCCAGCGCCGCCGCTTCTTCCAGCGAACCGTCGATGGTTTCGAAGTAGCCTTTAATCGTCCAGACGTGCAGCGCAATCCCGCCCATATAGGCGAAGATGACGCCGCCGTGGGTGTTCAGGCCGACGAACGGTAAATACTGGCCGAGGCGGTCAAACAAGGCGTATAACGCCACCAACGACAGCACCGCCGGGAACATCTGGAAAATCAGCATCCCTTTCAGCAGGGTGGCTTTGCCCGGGAAGCGCATGCGGGCGAAGGCATAGGCGCAGGTGGTGGACAGCGCCACGATGCCGATGGCGGTGATCCCGGCGACTTTCACCGAGTTCCACAACCACAGCAGAACCGGGAAGGGTGGCGGGGTGACGCGGCCGTCAGCGTGCTCGACGCTGAAGCCCAGCGCCAGCCGCCAGTGCTCCCAGGAGATCTGGTCCGGGATCAGGCTACCGGTGGCGAAGTTACCCTCGCGCAGAGAGATAGCGATAACCATCAGCAGCGGGAACATAATCGCCGCGATGAAAATCAGCAGCAGGAGGTGCGTGGTGAACAAACGCAGCTTCTGAGATTTGGGTTGTACCATAGCCATAATATTTTATTCCCCTTGATACCGCTCCAGGCGGGCGAGTCTGTCATGTTGAACCCGGCCAGCGCTCGGTTTCCTCACGTACGACCTGTACGTTCCGGTTCTGCCGCGCTGGCCGAGCCATGACGCCTGGCCATCCCAGTTAGTCAAATTTCATGCGTGTCGCTTTCAGGTTAACAATCGCCAGCACGCCCACCAGCAGGAAGATCAGGGTGGCGATCGCCGCCGCCAGACCGAAGTCCTGACCGCCGCCGCCTTCAAAGGCGATACGGTAGGTGTAGCTCACCAGCAGGTCGGTATAACCGGCCGGGGTGGTGGTGCCGAGGCGGTCCGGGCCGCCGTTGGTTAACAGCTGAATCAGCACGAAGTTATTAAAGTTAAAGGCGAAGCTGGCGATCATCAGCGGCGTCAGCGGTTTGATCAGCAGCGGAAGCGTAATTTTAAAGAAGTTCTGGAACGGTCCGGCGCCATCCATTGCCGAGGCTTCGTACAGGTCGTCAGGGATCGCTTTCAGCAGACCCATGCACAGAATCATCATGTACGGATAGCCCAGCCAGGTGTTGACGATAATAATCATGCTGCGCGCGGTGGTCGGGTCGCTGAACCACGCCGGCTTGATGCCGAACAGCGCGCTGAGCATCATGTTGATCTCACCAAAGCTCTGGTTGAACAGCCCTTTGAAAATCAGAATCGAGATAAACGACGGAACGGCGTAGGGCAGAATCAGCAGGACGCGGTAAATCGCTTTACCTTTCAAGGACTCCCACTGTACGAGGCAGGCGAGGACCATGCCAACGGCCACGGTCAGAATCACCGTCAGTACCGAGAAGACCACCGTCCAGACGAAGATGGCGAAGAACGGCTTCTGGATACCCTCATCGGTGAACACGTGGGTGAAGTTATCCCAACCGATGCTGACGGTGTAGCCTGGGCTAAGCTTCTCCGCGCTCCAGCTACCGTCAGCGTTGATGGACTGATAAAAACCGATGTCATTGTTCGGGCGATATTTTACGCCGCTCTGATTATTGGTCAGCGTGCCGTCCGCCGCCAGCGCGTACAGCGGCTGGGTGCCGGAGAACTGGCGCAGCGAGCTCATAATCACTTTGCTGTCGTCAGGCAGTACGGCAGTCAGCTGGTTCAGCGCGGTACGGTTCTGGGTAATGACGCGCAGATTGGCGCGTTCGCCTTCCGGCAGCGCATCGCCTTCTTTTAAGGCCAGTTTCTGCTCGCCGCCGAGTTTAAAGGCATCGGAGACGTAATTTTTGCCGCTGTCGCCATCGGTCAGCGCCAGCTTCCACTCATCGCCCGCCGGGAACAGCGAGAAGTTGTAAGACTTGCCGGCCTGGAAGGAGCGATCCATCAGCACTTCCTGAGCGCGCTCGAAGGTCAGCTGGTTGGTGCTGCTGTAGTTGGTGAAGGCGATAGCAATGGTGCAAATCAGGGGAAACAGAACAAACAGGCCCATTCCGGCAAGGCCCGGATAGACATAACGCCAGGCATAGGCCTTGCGGTTGGTAAAGATATACAGGCCAGCCGAGCTTAAAATCAGCGTCAGGATGGCGAACAGGTACTCCCCCTGGGCGTACATCAAAACAACAAGGTAACCCACCAGCAGGCACAGCAAGCCAATCACAGACCACGTCAGCTGCGGGCTTTGCCACCAGTGTTTCTTTTTAACGACATCCATGGGGATCATCCTCTACAACGTATTTTATTCTCCCTCTCCCCTCAGGGCAGCGGGTCGGACCGGGGCCTGGTGGGCCTGGACTCCGACCCGCTCCCGAGAAGGGAGAGGGGACGAGCAGGATTACTTAGTGATACGAGTCTGTGCGTCTTTCAGCGCGGCATCGACGGTCTGACGACCGCTCGCTGCGTTGATAACCGCGGTACGTACGGCATACCAGAAGGCGGACATCTGCGGGATGTTCGGCATGATTTCGCCTTTCTGGGCGTTCGCCATGGTGGCGGCGATACGCGGATCTTTTTCCAGTTTTTCCTGGAAGGATTTCAGCGCTACGGCGCCCAGCGGTTTGTCTTTATTCACTTCATCCAGACCCTGGTCGGTCAGCAGATAGTTTTCAAGGAACTCTTTCGCCAGTTCTTTGTTCGGGCTGGCGGCGTTGATACCGGCGCTCAGTACGCCAACGAACGGTTTAGAGGCGTTGCCTTTGAAGGTTGGCAGCAGCGTCACGCCATAGTTAACCTTGCTCTTATCGATGTTTGACCACGCCCACGGACCGTTGATGGTCATCGCGGTTTCGCCTTTGTTGAACGCTGCTTCCGCGATGGAGTAATCGGTATCGGCATTCATGTGTTTATTCTTGATGAGGTCAACCAGGAAGGTCAGGCCGGCTTTCGCGCCCGCGCTGTCCACGCCCACGTTTTTGACGTCATATTTGCCGTTTTCAAACTTGAACGCATAGCCGCCGTCAGCAGCGATCAGCGGCCAGGTGAAGTACGGTTCCTGCAGGTTGAACATCAGCGCGCTCTTACCTTTCGCTTTCAGTTCTTTATCCAGCGCCGGGATCTCTTCCCAGGTTTTTGGCGGGTTCGGTACCAGGTCTTTGTTGTAAATCAGCGACAGCGCTTCAACCGCGATAGGGTAGGCGATCAGCTTGCCGTTATAGCGTACCGCGTCCCAGGTGAACGGGTAGAGTTTGTCCTGGAAAGCTTTGTCCGGGGAGATCTCAGCCAGCAGGCCGGATTGTGCATAGCCACCGAAACGGTCATGTGCCCAGAAGATGATATCCGGGCCGTCGCCGGTCGCCGCGACCTGCGGGAATTTTTCTTCCAGCTTATCCGGGTGCTCGATGGAGACTTTAATGCCGGTATCTTTTTCAAACTTTTTACCCACTTCGGCGAGACCGTTATAGCCTTTATCGCCGTTAATCCAGATAACCAGCTTACCTTCTTCAATTTTGGCGAGGGCAGAGGCGGAAAACATCATCGTGGTCAATGCAGACAGCGCGAGGATGCGAGCGCCGGTTTTGATTTTCATATACCAGTCCTTTTTGGTGATGTGCTCGTGGATACACTTAGGTGGCTTGACGGTGATGAGTTTCCTTTTTTAACAACCCCTTTCCATCCTCCCTATGTCTACGCCCCACCCGTGGTTTGTGTGATCTGTGTTGCAGAAATACCAGTATTGGGTTCTGGAGCACATAAAAACGGGGCCATTTTTGCAACCTGTATCACGAAAATGGCCTGGCCGGGCCATCCCCCGCCGCGAGGAGCAATCTCTCATCCTCCCGTCTCCTCCCCCATAAAAAAGGCGGGGGTGGAGGATTCACCAGATTAATGAATGCCGCATAGTCAGCCCATCTTGAATGTGTCTTTAAGTGACAGGTTGTAACGAAGGGAGATGGGGATGGCGAACGTACAGCTGCGGAATATAACGAAAGCCTGGGGGGACGTGGTGGTATCGAAAGATATCAATCTCGACATCCAGGAAGGGGAGTTCGTGGTGTTTGTCGGGCCATCGGGCTGCGGCAAATCGACCCTGCTGCGTATGATCGCCGGGCTGGAAACCATCACCAGTGGTGATTTGTTTATTGGTGATACGCGAATGAACGACATCCCACCGGCCGAACGCGGCATCGGCATGGTCTTCCAGTCTTACGCGCTCTACCCCCACCTCTCCGTCGCGGAAAATATGTCCTTCGGCCTGAAGCTGGCCGGCGCCAAAAAAGATGTGATCAACCAGCGCGTCACTCAGGTGGCTGAAGTGTTGCAGCTGGCGCACCTGCTGGAGCGTAAACCGAAGGCGCTGTCCGGCGGCCAGCGCCAGCGCGTGGCGATCGGTCGTACCCTGGTGGCCGAACCTCGCGTTTTCCTGCTGGATGAACCGCTTTCTAACCTCGATGCCGCGCTGCGCGTGCAGATGCGTATCGAAATCTCCCGTCTGCACAAGCGCCTTGGGCGCACGATGATTTACGTCACCCACGATCAGGTCGAAGCCATGACCCTGGCCGACAAGATTGTGGTGCTGGACGCCGGACGCGTGGCGCAGGTCGGGAAACCGCTTGAGCTGTATCACTACCCGGCCGATCGCTTCGTTGCGGGCTTTATTGGCTCGCCGAAGATGAACTTCCTGCCGGTAAAAGTGACGGCAACCGCCATTGAGCAGGTTCAGGTGGAGCTGCCAAACCGCCAGCAGGTCTGGCTGCCGGTGGACAGCGCCCGCGTTCAGGTCGGCGCGAATATGTCTTTAGGCATCCGCCCGGAACATCTGCTGCCCAGCGATATCGCCGACGTGACCCTCGAAGGGGAAGTGCAGGTGGTTGAGCAGCTTGGTCACGAAACGCAAATTCATATCCAGATCCCCGCCATCCGTCAGAACCTGGTTTACCGCCAGAACGACGTGGTGTTGGTAGAAGAGGGAGCCACATTCGCTATCGGTTTGCCGCCGGAACGTTGCCATTTATTCCGTGAGGATGGCACGGCGTGTCGTCGGTTGCATAAAGAGCCGGGCGTGTAAGGCTTCCCATTAAAAAAAACGCGAACCCCTTAGCGCTGCAGCAGCAGGCAGCACGACGGGCGAAGTGTTCAAAGAAAAGCAATGATCTCAGGAGATAGAATGATGATTACTCTGCGCAAACTTCCACTGGCGGTAGCCGTCGCGGCAGGCGTTATGTCTGCTCAGGCGCTGGCCGTCGATTTCCACGGCTATGCTCGTTCCGGTATTGGCTGGACCGGCAGCGGCGGTGAACAACAGTGCTTCCAGGCAACCGGTGCTCAAAGTAAATACCGTCTTGGTAACGAATGTGAAACCTATGCGGAATTAAAACTGGGCCAGGAAGTCTGGAAAGAAGGTGATAAGAGCTTCTACTTCGATACTAACGTTGCCTACTCCGTTGCTCAGCAGAACGACTGGGAAGGCACCGATCCCGCATTCCGTGAAGCTAACGTGCAGGGTAAGAACCTGATCGACTGGTTGCCAGGTTCCACCATCTGGGCCGGTAAGCGTTTCTACCAGCGTCATGACGTTCACATGATCGACTTCTACTACTGGGATATTTCTGGTCCGGGCGCTGGTATTGAAAACATCGATCTGGGCTTCGGTAAGCTGTCCATGGCGGCAACTCGCTCCCAGGAAGCCGGTGGCTCCACCTCCTTTAGCAGCAATCACGTCTACGATCGCACTAAAGATACGGCAAACGACGTCTTTGACGTACGTTTGGCGGGTCTGGAAACCAACCCGGATGGCGTGCTGGAACTCGGCGTTGACTACGGCCGCGCCAACACCACCGATGACTACCAGTTAGCGAACGGCGCGTCGAAAGACGGCTGGATGTTCACTGCTGAACATACCCAAAGCATGCTGAAAGGCTATAACAAGTTTGTCCTGCAGTACGGTACCGATGCCATGACCACTCAGGGCAAAGGTATTCCTCAGGGTTCTTTCTCTGATGCGAGTGACAGCAACATTAACAACAACGGTAGCCTGTGGCGCGTGCTGGATCATGGCGCGATCTCCCTGGGCGACAAGTGGGACCTGATGTACGTGGGTATGTACCAGAACGTCGATCTGGATAATAACCTGGGTACGGAGTGGTACACCGTCGGCGTACGCCCGATGTATAAATGGACGCCGATCATGAGCACCCTGTTGGAAGTGGGTTACGATAACGTCAAATCCCAGCAGACCAACGATCGCAACAGCCAGTACAAAATCACCCTGGCGCAACAGTGGCAGGCGGGCGACAGCATCTGGTCCCGTCCGGCAATCCGCGTTTTCGCAACCTATGCCAAGTGGGATGAAAAATGGGGCTATGCCAAAGATAGCGCCGGCAACTCTACCCGCTATGCGATCGCTGACTCTTCCGGCAACGGTCAATTCTCTACCAGCCGCGGTGATAACGACGAGTGGTCCTTCGGCGCCCAGATGGAAATCTGGTGGTAATCCAACCAACCTGACGTGTGATGACCAAAAGAGGGGCGCAAGCCCCTCTATCTTCGGCTCAGCGGGCTATTGCCTGGCTACCGCTCGGCCATCGGAATTGAGGTGATAACAATGAAAATGAAGAAAAGTCTCGTTGCCCTCTGCCTGTCCGCCGGCCTGCTGGCCAGCGTACCCGCAGTCAGTTTTGCTGATGTGAATTTCGTGCCGCAGAATACCTCTGCCGCACCGGCTATTCCGGCGTCCGCGCTACAACAGCTCACCTGGACGCCGGTCGATCAATCGAAAACGCAAACCACCCGGTTAGCGACGGCAGGTCAATCGCTGAATATCCCCGGTATTACCGGTCCGGTGGCGGCTTACAGCGTCCCGGCGAATATCGGTGAGCTGACCATTACGCTGACCAGCGAAGTGAACAAGCAAACCAGCGTCTATGCGCCAAATGTGCTGATCTTCGATCAAAATATGACGCCGTCTGCGTTTTTCCCCAGCAGCTACTTCACTTACCAACAGCCGGGGGTGATGAGTGCCGATCGCCTGGAAGGCGTCATGCGCCTGACGCCAGCCCTCGGGCAACAAAAGTTATATGTGCTGGTCTTTACGACTGATAAAGACCTCCAGCAGACGACTACGCTACTCGATCCGGCGAAGGCCTACGCCAAAGGTACCGGCAATGCGGTCCCGGATATTCCGGATCCGATCGCCAAACATACCACTGAAGGCACGCTGGGCCTGAAAGTGAAAACATCGTCAGGTTCCAGCGTCCTGGTCGGGCCGCTGTTTGGCTCCTCTGGTCCGGGTCCTGTCACCGTAGGTAATACGGCGGCGCCGGTCTATAGCGCGCCAGTCGCCGCACCGGTCGCCGCGCCAGCGCCTGCTGCGAAAAGCGAACCGATGCTGGATGATACGGAAACTTACTTTAACAACGGCATCAAGCAGGCCGTGGCGAAAGGTGATATCGACAAAGCCCTCAAACTGATGAACGAAGCTGAGCGCCTCGGCTCGAAATCTGCTCGTTCCACCTTTATCAGCAGTGTAAAAGGCAAGGGGTGATCGTCTCCCCACAATGCTGATGTTTAGGCACAGCCTTTAGGTGCGTCCGCCTGGACGCACCTTTTTTTCTCGCGCGCGGCTTCTGTTGCATGGCTGTTACGCCGATGATCGTATCTTAACGGTTTGCCCGCCCTGATTCGCCGATTCTGCGATACAATGCTCTCATGTTATGTACCGGAGAATCAGGCATGTCACATCCTGCGCTTACGCAACTGCGTGCGCTGCGCTATTTTGCCGCGATCCCCCCGCTGGAAGCGCACCTGCGTGACTGGCTGTTGCTGGAAGACTCAATGACCAAACGCTTTGAGCAACAAGGGAAAAAGGTCAGCGTTATCATGGTCAACGAAGGTTTCGTCGGACGTGAAGCGTTGGTTGATGAAGCGGCGTTGTTGCCAGAGGACGCGCGTTACTGGCTGCGGGAAATTATTCTTTGCGCGAATGGCGAACCCTGGCTGGCCGGGCGCACGGTCGTACCGGAGTCGACGCTGT
The DNA here is from genome assembly GCF_044900465.1 of Klebsiella sp. NPDC088457. Classification (NCBI taxonomy): domain Bacteria; kingdom Pseudomonadati; phylum Pseudomonadota; class Gammaproteobacteria; order Enterobacterales; family Enterobacteriaceae; genus Klebsiella; species Klebsiella sp. NPDC088457. The sequence continues at coordinate 40,953 of NZ_JBJDNH010000009.1, forward strand.
GCGGTCCCGAACTGGCTCTGCAGCAGCTGGGTCAGACGCCGCTGGGGCGTTATCTGTTTACATCGTCGACGTTAACCCGCGATTTTATTGAAATTGGGCGCGATGCAGAGCTATGGGGGCGTCGTTCCCGCCTGCGGCTGAGTGGCAAACCGCTGCTGCTGACAGAGCTTTTTCTGCCTGCGTCGCCGTTGTATTAAGAGGAAGAGAAAATGGAGAGGAGTCTGACGCAGAATAAGCTGTTGGCGTTTCATCGCCTGATGCGGACTGACAAACCGATCGGCGCGCTGCTGCTGCTGTGGCCGACGCTGTGGGCGCTATGGGTGGCGACGCCGGGGATCCCGCCGCTGTGGATCCTGGCCGTTTTTGTCGCTGGCGTCTGGCTGATGCGCGCCGCCGGCTGCGTGGTGAATGATTATGCCGACCGGAAGTTTGACGGCCATGTTAAACGCACCGCCCGCCGTCCGCTGCCCAGCGGTGACGTCACCGAAAAAGAAGCCCGGCTGCTGTTTGTCGTTCTGGTTGTGCTTTCGTTTTTGCTGGTGCTGACCTTAAACACTATGACTATCCTGCTCTCGGTGGCGGCGCTGGCGCTGGCGTGGGTGTATCCGTTCATGAAACGCTATACCCACCTGCCGCAGGTGGTGCTGGGGGCGGCGTTCGGCTGGTCGATTCCGATGGCCTTCTCGGCGGTCAGCGAAGCGTTACCGCTCAGCTGCTGGCTGATGTTCCTCGCCAATATTCTGTGGGCGGTGGCCTATGATACCCAGTATGCGATGGTCGATCGGGATGACGACATCAAAATCGGTATTAAATCGACGGCGATTTTGTTTGGTGAGCATGACCGCCTGATTATCGGCATTCTGCAGGTTGGGGTGCTGGTATTGATGGCCGCCATCGGCTGGCTGAATGGGCTGCACTGGGAATATTACTGGTCGCTGTTTATCGCGGCGGGGCTGTTTTTCTGGCAGCAGAAGCTGATCTTCCGTCGGGAACGTGATGACTGCTTTAAAGCGTTTTTAAACAATAACTACGTCGGGCTGGTGCTGTTTCTCGGTCTGGCGATGAGCTATCTGCAGTAGCCGCTCTCTGCCTTCTCCCCCCGGCTAGCGGGGGGAGAGGAGAGCAAGCCTCAGGCGTTACGCTTCATCCTGGGTGGCGCTTTCAATCGTCAAACGAACGTCAGAGGTAATCAACGCTGCCAGCATCTGATAAACCTTCAGCGTCTCTTCCGGCTCAGCATCGCCGGTATCGCTGATATAGCCCTCGTCGCGCAGCGTCAGCACTAACGTACTGAATACCGCCTTATCGAAGAACTCCGGCGCGTTGATGCCGTGCAGCACCGACAGACGCTGGGCCACGGTGCGGCTCTCTTTCTCCAGCGAGCTGCGGTTAATCGACGGGTTCGCGCTCAGCAGCCAGAAGGTAATGGCGTAACGCTGGAGCGTTTCACGCGCGCCGGCGGCCAGCAGCTGCAGGGAGCGGGAGTGAGACGGATTGATGCTTACCTCATCATCGCTCAGAATAATCAGCCCCTGGCGCTGCATTTCAGCCAGCAGCGCATCGATAACGCCCGCCAGCTCTTCTTTCTCCCAACGCAGGAACAGCTCGGCCTTCAGCAGCGGATAGAACATCTCAACGTGACGCAGCACTTCCGCGCGGGTGATACGACGATGCTGGGTCACTATCGCCGCCAGCAGCGACGGCATCATCAGCATATGGGCGATGTTGTTGCGATAGTAGGTCATCAGCACCGCCTGCTCGCGCGGCAGAATGATGATGTCGCCGATGGTGTCTTTCTCGACCTCGAACTTATTCATCTTCAGCGCGTGATCGATCAGTTCACCGGCGGACGCCGCTGGCGTGGTGGCATCTGGCGAGTACGGGACGTTACGCAGCAGATCGAGGTAGCACTCCAGCTGCTGCGTCAGCTGCTCGCGGGTCAGCGAACGTTGGCGAGAAGCCAGCAGGGCGGTACAGCACAGGTTCATGGCATTCGCCGCGCCGGCGTTGTTGATGCGCACCATCAGATCGGCGGCAATGCTGTTCACCGACGGCGTCAGCCACGACGGGCGCACGGCTTCGATAGGGTCGATAGACTCGCGCCAGTCCGGAACGTGCTGATTGAGCCAGGTCATCAGCGGCAGCGGTTCGCCGAAGTTAACATAGCCCTGGCCGAGATTACGCAGCTTGCTCAGCCCACGCAGCATCTGCGGCAGGCTCTCTTTTTCTTTGGTCGCGCCGCGCAGCTCTTTCGCATAGGTGCCGACTTCCATCACGTGCTCGTAGCCGATATAGATGGGCACCAGGGTAATCGGCCGGGTACCGCCGCGCAGCATCGCCTGGATGGTCATCGACAGCGTGCCGGTTTTCGGATCCAGCAGACGGCCGGTACGCGAGCGCCCGCCTTCAACGAAGTACTCTACGGAGTAACCCCGGCTGAACAATTCACCGAGATATTCGCGGAACACCGTCGAGTAGAGCTTATTGCCCTTAAAGGTACGGCGAATAAAGAACGCGCCGCCGCGGCGGAAAATCGGCCCTGCCGGCCAGAAGTTCAGGTTGATACCGGCGGCGATATGCGGCGGCACCAGACCCTGGTGATACAGCACATACGAGAGCAGAAGGTAGTCCATGTGGCTACGGTGGCACGGGACATAGACAATTTCGTGCCCTTCATGCGCCAGCTGACGCACGCGCTCGGCGTTATGGACGTTAATCCCCTGATACAGGCGGTTCCAGGTAAAGCCGAGCACGCGGTCGGTCAGGCGAATCATCTCGTAGGAGAAGTTAGCGGCGATCTCTTCCATCAGCGCGATGGCGTTCTGCTGCGCCTTCTCATGGGAAATTTTCTTGCTGCGCGCCTCATCTTCCACCGCCCGGGCGATGGCTTTCGACGCCAGCAGCTTATTGAACAGATCCTGACGCGCCGGCAGACGCGGGCCTACGGCGGCCAGGCGCTGACGTGCGAAGTGCATACGTGCGACGCGGGCCAGCTTCTGGGCGATAATTTTATCGGTACCGTGCTCGGTGGCCATTCTGCGCAGCGAGACCGGCGGCGAGAAGCGGACAAAGCTGTCGCGGCCCAGCCACAGGACGGCGAAGAATTTCTGAATACCGTTCAGCATACGCAGCGGTGGATTCACCTCGCCCTTTTCCCGTCCTGGCGCACGACCAAACATCACCGACACCGGCACCATTTGCACGTCCAGATTGGGATGGTTGCGGTGCAGATCCAGGTAGTCGTGGAACAGCTTGATGGACTCTTCTTTCGGCGTGTAGTAGGTGAATACGCGCGGGCCGCCGTGGATAAATACGTAGCGTGGTAGCAGGGCGCCGTCGATCTCCAGCGGTTCAAGCGGATCGGGTAAATCGTGCTCCAGGCACTGGGCGCGCAGGGTCAGCAGGTCCGCCTTCGAGTTATAGGGCAGGACGTACATGATAGGACGCGAGGTATCCAGCCCTAGTTCCTGAGCAGGTTCTGCGGGAATAGACTTGCTTTTTACCAGCACCCGCAATGGTAAATTCAGTAATTTATAGTAAATTCGTTGCCAGCCGGACATAAACGATGTGAAGCCTCTGGTTAATCATGCAAATGCGCGGCAAGAATAACAGAAAGCGCGCAGAATTTCCGTTGCCACGCGGCAAACGCGTACACTCATTGACGTCATTTACATAAAAAGGTTCTTTTGATGGCCAATAATACCACCGGGTTAACCCGAATCATTAAAGCGGCAGGTTATTCCTGGAAAGGGTTCCGTGCGGCATGGATGAATGAGGCCGCATTTCGTCAGGAAGGCGTCGCTGCCATTATTGCCGTGGCGATCGCCTGCTGGTTGGACGTTGATGCCATCACGCGGGTACTGCTGATCGGCTCGGTCCTGTTAGTGATGATAGTCGAAATTCTTAATAGCGCGATTGAGGCGGTGGTGGATCGAATTGGCCCGGAGCACCACGAGCTGTCCGGACGCGCAAAAGATATGGGGTCCGCGGCGGTCTTGCTGGCGATCGGGATCGCGCTAATAACCTGGGCGCTCTTACTGTGGGCTCGCTATCACTAAAATTGCGGCCCGCGCGGCTTTGCTGTCGGCTCGTTGGTTCAGGGGCGAGCGCGATCCCCGGCGGCGCGGTGCGCACGCGTCGGCGGCAGAACGCCGGCCAGGATAGGTTCCCAGGGGCGCAGAATGGAAAGAATCTGCTGATTTTTGTGTGAAATTTGATTCCAAAATCACCGTTAGCTGTATATACTCACAGCATAACTGTATATACACCCAGGGGGCGGGATGAAAGCGTTAACGACCAGGCAGCAAGAGGTGTTCGATCTCATTCGGGATCACATCAGCCAGACGGGCATGCCGCCAACGCGTGCGGAAATTGCTCAGCGCTTGGGGTTCCGTTCTCCCAACGCGGCGGAAGAACACCTGAAAGCGCTGGCGCGTAAAGGCGCGATCGAGATTATCTCCGGCGCTTCCCGCGGTATTCGTCTGCTGACGGAAGAAGAACCCGGTCTGCCGCTAATTGGCCGCGTCGCTGCCGGTGAGCCGCTGCTGGCCCAGCAGCATATCGAAGGTCACTTCCAGGTTGACCCGGCGATGTTCAAGCCGAACGCCGATTTTCTGCTGCGGGTTAGCGGCATGTCGATGAAAGACATCGGAATTCTCGATGGCGACCTGCTGGCGGTACATAAAACGCAGGACGTGCGTAACGGGCAGGTTGTCGTGGCGCGCATTGACGAAGAAGTTACCGTTAAACGGCTGAAAAAGCAGGGTAACATCGTCGAACTGCTGCCAGAAAATAGCGAATTTTCACCTATCGTGGTGAATCTGCGCGAACAAAACTTCACTATTGAAGGGCTGGCCGTTGGCGTAATTCGCAACGGCGAGTGGCTGTAACGCCTTCCCCACGCAGCATCATCTGATGCATGATGCTGCGCCGTCTTTCCTCCTCGGTCAGGCTCTTTCTCATGTTCTTTCACGCCGCTGACAAGGCCCTGTGGCGCCTGGCGCTACCGATGATTTTCTCCAATATCACCGTCCCGCTGCTGGGGCTGGTTGATACCGCCGTGATTGGCCACCTCGATAGCCCGGTTTACCTCGGCGGCGTGGCGGTCGGTGCGACGGCGACCAGTTTTCTCTTCATGCTGCTGCTGTTCCTGCGGATGAGCACCACCGGGCTGACGGCCCAGGCCTTTGGCGCAAAAGATCCCCTCCGCCTGGCGCGGGCGCTGGTACAGCCGCTTGGGCTGGCATTAGCGGCCGGTCTGCTGATTGTCCTGTTCCGGACTCCGCTAATCGATCTGGCGCTGCATATTGTCGGCGGCAATGACGCGGTACTGGAACAGGCGCGGCGCTTCCTTGACATCCGTTGGCTGAGCGCCCCGGCCTCGCTGGCAAACCTGGTGCTGCTCGGCTGGCTGCTGGGAGTACAGTACGCTCGTGCGCCGGTAATCCTGCTGGTCGTTGGCAACCTGCTGAATATCGTCCTCGACCTGTGGCTGGTGATGGGCCTGCATATGAATGTGCAAGGGGCCGCGCTGGCGACGGTGACGGCCGAATATGCCACCTTTCTCATCGGGCTGCTGATGGCAAGGCGTGTGCTGGCGCTGCGCGGGGTCTCATTTGCCATGTTGAAAAGCGCCTGGCGCGGAGATTTGCGCCGCCTGCTGGCGCTGAACCGCGATATCATGCTGCGCTCCCTGCTGCTGCAACTCTGCTTTGGCGCGGTGACCGTCTTCGGCACCCGACTGGGCGGCGAGATTGTCGCCGTCAACGCTCTCCTGATGACCTTGCTGACCTTCACCGCCTACGCGCTGGACGGTTTTGCCTATGCGGTGGAAGCCCACTCCGGGCAGGCGTACGGCGCACGCGACGGCAGCCGGCTGCTTGAGGTCTGGCGCGCGGCCTGCCGCCAGTCGGGAATGGTGGCGCTGCTCTTTGCCCTGATTTATGCCGTCGCGGGGCAACAGATTATCGCACTGCTAACCTCGTTGCCTTCGCTTCAGCAGCTGGCCGATCGCTACCTGTTCTGGCAGATGATTTTACCGGTCATTGGCGTCTGGTGTTATTTGCTCGATGGCATGTTTATCGGCGCAACGCGCGGGGCCGAGATGCGTAACAGCATGGCGGTGGCGGCGGTGGGCTTTGCCGTAACCCTGCTGACGCTGCCGGTTCTCGGTAACCACGGTTTGTGGCTGGCGCTGGCGGTTTTCCTGGCGCTACGCGGTCTGTCGCTGGCGATCATCTGGCGTCGGCACTGGCAGCGCGGAACCTGGTTTTCGTAACGATTTTCCCCAGGTAACTGGTTAAAGATTCCGAATAATAAATTTAATCCAGAATTCTCATCTATAGTTAACAGTACGTCCGGCACACAGCGGGCTGTAAACCCACCGAACGATGAGGATGGCACTATGAACAAAGACGAAATCGGCGGTAACTGGAAACAGTTGAAAGGTAAAGCAAAAGAACAATGGGGCAAGCTGACCGATGATGACATGACGGTCATTGAAGGTAAGCGTGGCCAGCTGGTGGGGAAAATCCAGGAGCGTTACGGATACGCCAGAGATCAGGCTGAGAAAGAAGTGTCTGACTGGGAAAGCAAAAACGACCACCGCTGGTAGCGAAGAGTTTTAGCGTATTACCCCTTTGTTGTTGCCTGCCAGAGCGGTACAGGGATGTGCCGACGACCCTTTGATTCCCGCTGCGGCGATTGCCTCAGCGGGCTTTCTTTTTGCTCTGAATCGTATGGTCGTGATGGCAGTGCCCTGGCGTGCTGCAGGCTTCGACCTCGACGCAGCCAGCGCACAGGCCGTGCGCCTCAATCACGTTATGGCGCAGGGCGAAGCCCATTTTGGCCGCCAGCGTATGCATAATGTCTTCAACGCCTTCCGCGCACTCTTCTTTCACCACGCCGCAGCGATCGCAGATAAACATGGCCGAACTGTGGGTCGGCTGATCGAAAAGATGGCACAGCACGTAGCTGTTGGTCGATTCCACCTTATGCACGAACCCCTGCTCCAGCAGAAACTCCAGCGCGCGATAGACCGTCGGCGGCTTAGCCTGCGGCTCTTTATCGCGTAGCAGGTCGAGCAGATCATAGGCGCTGATTGCCCCTTCCTGTAGGCTCATCAGACGCAACACTTCAAGGCGTTGCGGAGTCAGGCGCACGCCACGTTGTGCACAGAGCTTTTCAGCATGCGCTAACATTTGTTGCGAAGTGGTCTTATCCATGAGCATCCTTTGGTTGCGTGAGTATGAAGTTGTTACTTTATCACGATCCAGGCAAAACGCCGAGAACCGGCGGCTTGTGCTATACCTGATGCATCTCATTTTCGGGAGAAAACGATGAAACGACCTGATTGCATTCGACATTGGCGCGACCTGGAAGGTCCAGATGATGCCACTTATCCCAACACCTCCGAGCGTTTTTCCATTGGCGCGCCGCTGGCGCGTGGCTTAAGACTCAACCGGCTGGGCATCCATCATGAACGTTTACCGCCGGGCCGCCGCACCTCTTACCCTCATGCTGAAAGTGATGAGGAAGAGTTTATCTACGTGCTGGAGGGCTATCCCGAAGTGTGGATTAACGGCTATCTGTGGAAACTGGAGCCGGGTGATAGCGTTGGGTTTCCGGCGGGAACCGGGGTGTGTCATACCTTCCTGAATAACACCGAGCAGGAAGTTCGCCTGTTGGTGGTGGGCGAGTCGAACAAGAAATTTAACCGTATTTACTACCCGCTTAACCCGGAGTATGCCGCCACGCGCCAGGATCGCTGGGTCGATCACCCGCCGCAATTCTTCGGTCCGCATGACGGCAGGCCGCGGAGAAAATAGCCGTCTTAGCAGGCGTGAAGCGCCCGACCCGGTGTGACGCGCCTGTGGTTTATCTTTGTGCTATAGTAGCGCCCCTTTTTATCCGGATGCCTGTTTATTCGCCATGATGCCAGAATCAACATCTCACGCTTTTGCCGCTCATCGTTTTTCCATCGCGCCGATGCTCGACTGGACCGATAGGCATTGTCGCTACTTTTTGCGCCTGCTGTCGCGCCAGGCGCTGCTGTATACCGAAATGGTGACCACCGGAGCGATTATTCACGGCAAAGGCGATTATCTGGCCTATAGCGATGAAGAGCACCCGCTGGCCTTACAGCTGGGCGGCAGCGATCCGGCGGCCCTGGCCCAGTGTGCGAAACTGGCGGAACAACGCGGTTATGATGAGATCAATCTCAACGTCGGGTGTCCGTCTGACCGCGTGCAGAACGGGATGTTTGGCGCTTGCCTGATGGGCAATGCACCGCTGGTGGCGGACTGCATTAAAGCAATGCGCGACGTGGTTTCGATTCCGGTGACGGTGAAAACCCGGATCGGCATTGATGACCAGGACAGCTATGAATTCCTGTGCGATTTCATCAATACCGTCGCCGGGAAAGGCGAGTGTGAGATGTTTATCATTCACGCACGTAAAGCCTGGCTCTCTGGTCTGAGTCCAAAAGAAAACCGGGAGATTCCACCGCTCGACTACCCGCGGGTGTATCAGCTCAAGCGTGATTTCCCCCACCTGACTATGGCGATCAACGGCGGAATCAAGTCGTTAGCCGAGGCAAAGCAGCATCTTGAGCATATGGATGGCGTGATGGTGGGGCGCGAGGCCTATCAGAATCCGGGGATCCTGGCCTCGGTCGACCGGGAAATCTTTGCTCTGGACGGCGCAGATAGCGATCCGGTTGCCGTGGTGCGCGCCATGTATCCGTATATCGAACGTGAGCTGAGCAACGGCACCTATCTGGGCCATATCACGCGGCATATGCTGGGTCTGTTCCAGGGGATCCCCGGCGCGCGTCAGTGGCGCCGCTACCTGAGTGAAAATGCGCATAAGGCCGGTGCGGATATCAACGTGCTGGAGCATGCCCTGCGGCTGGTTGCGGATAAACGCTAATCTTGCGCTAAAATTTAGTCAAATACGCCACGCCCTGTTCTCCGTAACAGGGCATTTTTGTTTAAATTCAATAAATTAAAGTTGGCACGCTTCTTGTAATACCCAATGAGTGAAGACGTCATTTCTTTTGGGGAGAAGACGATGCTGGAACTTTTATTTGTCATTGGATTTTTTGTCATGCTGCTGGTTACCGGTGTGTCCATGTTGGGTATCCTGGCGGCGATCGTCGTGGCAACGGCGCTGATGTTTGTCGGCGGGCTGTTTGCGATGATGATTAAACTGCTGCCATGGCTGCTGTTAGCGGTGGCGGTGGTGTGGGTGATTCGGGCGATAAATTCGCCAAAAACGACGCGCTATCGCAGCAACAATCGCTGGCGTTATTAAGGGAGTGAGTGGTCTGTCACAACCTGAAGAATTTTGCATAAAACAGCGTAGGTTTTGCTTATTAAATCTGTCACTATTAGCGCGTTAACGAATTCATCGCGCTGTACCCTACATACAGCCGAACTAAAAAAGTCAGGGCTTCCGTATGGAAGCCCTAAACTTTTCCTCTCTCCCGTC
>NZ_JBJDNH010000009.1:50537-142941 GCF_044900465.1 Klebsiella sp. NPDC088457
CGTCATACTTCAGACTACAGGTGCGTTGGCTACGTTAACTCACCCCGGTCACTTACTGGAGTAAGCTCCCGGGGATTCGTTATCTTGCCGCCTTCCCGTAGCCCGAATTATTTAGGGAGGGCTTCCCGTCATACTTCAGACTACAGGTGCGTTGGCTACGTTAACTCACCCCGGTCACTTACTGGAGTAAGCTCCCGGGGATTCGTTATCTTGCCGCCTTCCTGTAGCCCGAATTATTTAGGGAGGGCTTCCCGTCATATCACAAACGGCAGGACGTTTTGCTATTACGGCAGCAGCAGGCTTGAGCCTTCGGTAGCGCGACTTTCGAGAACCTCATGGGCGCGGCGGGCATCGCTCAGGGCATATTTCTGGCTTTCGGCCACATCGACGTTAATCACGCCGCTGGCGATCAATGAAAACAGCTCGCGACTGGCCTCCGCCAGCTCTTCGCGGTTGGTGATATAGCCTTGCAGAGAAGGGCGAGTGACGTACAGCGACCCTTTCTGGTTGAGGATCCCGAGATTCACGCCGATCACCGGGCCGGAAGAGTTGCCGAAGCTGACCATCAGCCCCCGACGCTGCAGGCAATCGAGAGAGGCTTCCCAGGTATCTTTGCCCACCGAGTCATAGACCACATGGACTTTTTTCCCATCGGTAATCTCTCTTAAGCGCTCAGCGATATTCTCTTCACGATAGTTGATCACCTGCCAGGCGCCGGCCTGCGTCGCCCTCTGGGCTTTTTGCGCGCTGCCGACGGTGCCGATCAGTTTTGCGCCCAGCGCCTTCGCCCACTGGCAGGCGATCAGCCCGACGCCGCCGGCGGCGGCGTGGAACAGGAACGGTTCGCCGGGTTTGATTTCATAGGTTTTGCGCAGCAGATAATAGACCGTCAGCCCTTTAAGGAACGAGGCCGCGGCCTGCTCAAATGAGATCTCGTCGGGTAAAATCGCGGCCTTATCCGCGTTGACGTGATGCACCGAGCTATAGGCGCCGAGCGCTGACTGCGCGTAGACGACGCGATCGCCCGGCTTGATATGTTTAACGTCGCGCCCGACTTTCGTCACCACGCCCGCCGCTTCGGTGCCCAGACCGCTTGGCAGCGACGGCGGTGGGTAGAGGCCGCTGCGGATATAGGTATCGATGTAGTTGATACCAATCGCTTTATTTTCTACCTGGATCTCGTTTTCCGCCGGATCTGCTGGCACAAACTCCACCACCTGCAGAACGTCCGGGCCGCCGTGCTTGTGAAATTCAATACGTGTTGCCATGCTTCCTCCTGAACTATGTGGTAACCTTTCGAGCCAATTTCTATACCGGGAATTCCATTCAATATGGCAGGAAATAAACCCTTCAACAAACCGCAGACTGAACCCCGTGAACGCGACCCGCAGGTCGCCGGGTTGAAAGTACCGCCGCACTCGATTGAAGCGGAACAGTCGGTGTTGGGCGGTTTAATGCTGGACAACGAACGCTGGGACGACGTCGCTGAGCGCGTGGTTGCGGAAGATTTCTATACCCGTCCACACCGCCATATCTTTATCGAAATGGCGCGCCTGCAGGAAACCGGCAGTCCGATTGACCTGATTACGCTCGCGGAATCGCTGGAGCGTCAAGGTCAGCTGGATAGCGTCGGCGGGTTCGCCTATCTCGCCGAGCTGTCTAAAAACACGCCCAGCGCGGCGAACATCAGCGCCTATGCGGATATTGTGCGTGAACGTGCCGTAGTGCGCGAGATGATATCGGTGGCGAATGAGATCGCCGAAGCGGGTTTCGACCCCCAGGGCCGGACCAGCGAAGATCTGCTCGACCTGGCGGAATCGCGCGTCTTTAAGATAGCGGAAAGCCGCGCCAACAAAGACGAAGGCCCGAAAAATATCGCCGATGTTCTCGATGCTACCGTAGCGCGTATCGAGCAGCTGTTCCAGCAGCCGCACGACGGCGTCACCGGGGTGAATACCGGCTATGACGATCTGAATAAAAAAACCGCCGGTCTACAGCCGTCGGATCTGATTATTGTTGCCGCCCGTCCTTCGATGGGGAAAACGACTTTTGCAATGAACCTCGTTGAAAATGCGGCGATGTTGCAGGATAAACCGGTACTCATCTTCAGCCTCGAGATGCCATCGGAACAGATTATGATGCGTTCTCTGGCCTCGCTGTCGCGCGTCGACCAGACCCGAATTCGTACCGGCCAGCTGGATGATGAAGACTGGGCGCGGATTTCCGGCACCATGGGTATCCTGCTGGAAAAGCGCAACATCTATATCGATGACTCCTCCGGCCTGACGCCGACGGAAGTGCGCTCCCGCGCGCGGCGTATCGCCCGCGAGCACGGCGGTATTGGCCTTATCATGATCGACTACCTGCAGCTGATGCGGGTGCCGTCGCTCTCCGATAACCGTACGCTGGAGATCGCCGAGATCTCCCGCTCGTTGAAGGCGCTGGCAAAAGAACTTCAGGTGCCGGTGGTCGCGCTGTCGCAGCTGAACCGCTCGCTGGAGCAACGTGCCGATAAACGCCCGGTCAACTCCGACCTGCGTGAATCAGGCTCCATCGAGCAGGATGCCGACTTAATCATGTTTATCTATCGTGACGAGGTGTATCACGAAAACAGTGACTTAAAAGGCATCGCGGAAATTATTATTGGTAAACAGCGTAACGGGCCAATCGGTACGGTACGTCTGACGTTTAATGGTCAGTGGTCGCGGTTTGATAACTATGCGGGACCACAGTACGACGATGAATAAATCTCCGTTATCCTTCGCGCTGCAGGTGCGTTGACTACGTCCGCTCACTCCGGTCACTTAGTTTAGTTCCCGGGGCCTTGCGGGACTGGCGCGTAACCCGGACTGCGTCCTCGCCCCTTCGGGGCCAGCGCAGGCGCTGTTCAAAAACGCCAGAGCGTTTTGTCCTGCAACACGAATGATTCAGGAGATTCGCTAATTCTAATTAAGGAATTCAAATGCAAGCGGCAACTGTTGTCATTAACCGCCGCGCTCTGCGACACAACCTGCAACGTCTGCGTGAACTGGCGCCTGCCAGCAAACTGGTTGCAGTCGTGAAAGCGAACGCTTACGGACACGGTCTTCTTGAGACCGCGCGAACGCTCCCTGATGCCGATGCCTTTGGCGTCGCCCGTCTCGAAGAAGCCCTGCGCCTGCGCGCGGGCGGTATCGATAAGCCGATTCTGTTGCTGGAGGGGTTCTTCGATGCCGCCGATCTGCCGGTGATTGTCAGCCAACGGCTACAAACGGCGGTCCACAGCCCGGAGCAGCTGGCAGCCCTCGAGCAGGCCGAACTGCCTGAACCGGTTACCGTCTGGATGAAGCTGGATACCGGGATGCATCGCCTGGGGGTGCTGCCGGAGCAGGCGGAGGCCTTCTATCAGCGTCTGAGCCAGTGTAAAAACGTGCGTCAGCCGGTGAACGTCGTCAGCCATTTTGCCCGCGCTGACGAACCCGAATGCGGCGTGACCGAACGCCAGCTGGATATTTTCACCACCTTCACCGAAGGCAAGCCAGGCCTGCGTTCCATCGCCGCGTCGGGGGGGATTTTGCTGTGGCCGCAGTCGCATTTTGACTGGGCGCGTCCGGGGATCATTCTCTACGGCGTATCGCCGCTGGAAGCGCCCTCCACCGGCGCTGATTTTGGCTGTCAGCCGGTGATGTCGCTAACCTCGAACCTGATTGCCGTACGCGAGCATAAGGCGGGTGAGCCGGTAGGTTATGGCGGTACCTGGGTTAGCGAACGCAACACCCGTCTTGGCGTGGTGGCGATGGGCTATGGCGACGGCTATCCACGGGCGGCGCCATCCGGTACCCCGGTGCGGGTTAATGGCCGGGAAGTCCCCATTGTCGGGCGCGTGGCGATGGATATGATCTGCGTCGACCTTGGACCGGATGCGCAGGATAAATCCGGCGACCCGGTGGTGCTGTGGGGAGAGGGGCTGCCCGTTGAGCGCATTGCTGCGATAACGAAAGTGAGTGCTTACGAACTCATTACACGCCTGACGTCCCGGGTAGCCATGCGGTACGTGGATTAAGCGCGGCCTTTCCGTTGCCGCGCCGCAGCTGAGACATCCCCGGTGGCGCGATGCTTAACGGGGCTACGGTGATGGTACCGGTAGCCCGACGAAGGTGTGGACGTCGTGAGCCGGGAAAGGCCCTCGGTCGGGCTGTATTTGGGCGATCTTCGCCGGCTATCCAGCAACATCCTCTCGATCTTCTTCTGCTTCCGGTTTATTGTGTCAGGACCTGCCTCTCGTAAATCCGGAGAAACATCACGTGTTTCAGAAAGTTGACGCCTACGCCGGCGATCCCATCCTCTCCTTGATGGAGCGTTTCAAAGAAGATCCGCGTAGTGACAAAGTAAACCTTAGCATCGGCCTGTATTACAACGAAGACGGGATTATCCCGCAGCTACAAGCGGTAGCGGAAGCGGAGGCGCGCCTTAACGCTCAGCCGCACGGCGCTTCTCTCTATCTGCCGATGGAAGGGCTAAACCCTTACCGCAGCGCCATTGCGCCGCTGTTGTTTGGTGCCGAACATCCGGCGCTGATACAAAACCGCGTAGCCGCTATCCAGACGCTGGGTGGTTCCGGCGCATTGAAAGTCGGCGCCGACTTTCTGAAACGCTACTTCCCGGGCTCCCGCGTGTGGGTCAGTGACCCGACCTGGGAAAACCACATCGCCATATTTGAAGGGGCTGGCTTCGAAGTACGCACTTACCCTTGGTTTGATAATGAGACCAACGGCGTGCGTTTTGACGCCTTGCTGGAGACGCTGGAGACGTTGCCAGAAGGTGACATCGTGCTGCTGCATCCATGCTGCCATAACCCGACGGGCGCCGATCTGAGCCATGCGCAGTGGGATGCGGTGGCTAACGTGCTGAAAGCGCGCAAGCTGATTCCGTTCCTCGATATTGCCTATCAGGGCTTTGGGGCGGGAATGGATGACGATGCTTACGCGATTCGCACTATCGCCAGCTCCGGTATGCCGATGCTGGTCAGCAACTCCTTCTCGAAAATCTTCTCCCTGTACGGCGAGCGCGTTGGCGGCCTGTCGGTGGTTTGCGAAGATTCAGAGACCGCGAGCCGCGTGCTGGGGCAGCTGAAGGCGACCGTTCGTCGTAACTACTCCAGCCCACCGAACTTTGGCGCCCAGGTTGTCGCGGCGGTGCTGAATGACGCTGAGCTGAAAGCCTGCTGGCTGGCGGAGGTTGAAGCGATGCGCACGCGCATTCTGGCCATGCGCCAGGAGCTGGTGAACGTCCTGAAGGACGCGGTTCCTGGCGTCAATTTCGACTATCTGCTGAAGCAGCGTGGGATGTTCAGCTATACCGGTTTCAGCGCCGCGCAGGTTGACCGTCTGCGTGAGGAGTTTGGCGTCTATCTGATTTCCAGCGGCCGGATGTGCGTGGCGGGCCTGAATTCACGTAACGTTCATCGCGTTGCGCAGGCGTTTTCTGCGGTCATCTAATTCCCTGTGCCTACCGTGCCCTTTCCGGTTTAACGGAAAGGGCCATTCCCTTCCTGAAGTGTGATCATTCTCTTTTTCTATGACATTCGAGCAGAAAATTCTTTGCATCGCCGGGGGGCGGGGTTAAGGTCATGGTGCATAAGATAATGCGTCCACATTATTGAAAATAATAACGATTCGACTATTTATACGCACAGTCATCCGCGCTGTATCGCGGCAGCAGGTCCGGACGCCTTGTGGCCTGCCGGGCGGCAGTTCGCAGGATGACGTTTAAAGGGAAAAATATGCGCAAGATAACGTCGGCCTTGAGTGCCTTCTGCTTACTTTTCACGTTAAATCACTCAGCAATCGCTCTGGAGTCTTCCCCGTCACAGCTGAATCCAGGCACCAACGTCGCCCTCCTCGCCGAACAGGCGCCGATTCACTGGGTATCCGTGGCGCAAATTGAAAATAGCCTGTTAGGGCGTCAGCCGCTGGCCGTTGGCTTTGATATCGACGATACCGTTCTGTTTTCCAGTCCAGGCTTCTGGCGCGGACAAAAAACGTTCTCTCCCGGTAGCGACGCTTACCTGAAAAACCCGGAGTTCTGGGAGAAAATGAACAACGGCTGGGACGAATTCAGCATGCCGAAAGAGGTGGCGCGTCAGCTCATTGCGATGCACGTGAAACGCGGCGATAGCATTTACTTCGTTACCGGCCGTAGCCAGACTAAAACCGAAACGGTATCGAAAACGCTGCAGGAGGATTTCCTGATCCCGGCCGCGAATATGAATCCGGTGATTTTTGCCGGCGATCGGCCGGGGCAGAATACGAAAACCCAATGGCTGCAGGAGAAAAATATTAAGGTCTTCTACGGCGATTCAGATAACGATATCAGCGCCGCTCGAGAGGTGGGCGCGCGCGTGATCCGCATCTTGCGTGCGTCAAACTCCTCATATAAGCCATTGCCGATGGCCGGGGCACAGGGTGAAGAAGTGATCGTGAATTCCGAATACTAATTTCACCTTCTGCTGAAATATGTCAGACGCGAAAGCGGCAGCCATCAGGCTGCCGCTTTTTTGTACAAAAAAGCGTGTGGGGAGGTTTTACCTTTTTGCTTATTGCTGCACACTTAGAAAGATTCATTCGCAACAGGGGTCGTTTATGTGGCATCAACAAACGCTGACGTTAGGCGCAAAATCTCGCGGCTTCCATCTGGTGACCGATGAGATCCTGGGCCAGCTCCACGCGCTGTCGCGCGTCAAGGTCGGGATGTTGCATCTGCTGCTCCAGCACACTTCCGCTTCCCTGACGCTTAACGAAAACTGCGATCCGACCGTCCGCTACGACATGGATCAGTATTTTCTCAACGCGGTGCCGGATCATGCGCCGTATGAACATGATTATGAAGGTCCTGATGATATGCCGTCGCATATCAAGTCGTCGATGCTTGGCGTATCCCTGCTGCTGCCGGTGCAGGACGGGCGCGTCAGGCTGGGGACCTGGCAAGGGATCTGGTTAGGGGAACATCGTATTCACGGCGGTTCGCGGCATATCGTCGCGACGCTCACGGGGGAATAACAGATGACCATTTCGGAGTTATTGCTGTACTGCATGGCAAAACCGGGCGCCGAGCAAAGCGTGCATAGCGACTGGAAAGCCACGCAAATCAAAGTGTCGGACGTGTTATTTGCGTTGGTGAAAGAGGTGGAGGATAAGCGGCCCGCTGTATCACTGAAAGCCAGCCCGGAGCTTACCGAACTGCTGCGCGAACAGCACGTTGACGTCCGGCCCAGCAGACATCTGAATAAAGCCCACTGGAGCACGGTATTTCTTGATGGCTCCTTGCCGGATTCACAGATTTACTACCTGGTCGACGCCTCCTATCAGCAGGCGGTACGGCTGCTGTCGGACCCGACCCGACAGCAGCTTTCACAGTGATTAGCTTAGCAAAGGTTTGAGGAAGCGCGCGGTGTGCGAGGCTTCGCACTCTGCAACCGTCTCTGGCGTCCCGGAAACGAGGATTTCACCGCCGCCGCTGCCGCCTTCTGGCCCAAGGTCCACAATCCAGTCAGCGGTTTTGATGACATCGAGGTTATGCTCAATGACCACGATGGTGTTGCCCTGATCGCGCAGCTGGTGCAGCACGTCCAGCAGCTGCTGGATATCGGCGAAGTGCAGGCCGGTGGTCGGCTCATCAAGAATATACAGCGTCTGCCCGGTGCCACGCTTCGACAGCTCACGCGCCAGCTTCACGCGCTGGGCCTCGCCGCCGGAGAGAGTGGTGGCTGACTGACCGAGACGGATATAGGTCAGGCCCACGTCCATCAGCGTTTGCAGCTTACGCGCCAGCGCCGGCACGGCATCGAAGAACTCACGCGCTTCTTCGATGGTCATATCCAGCACTTCATGAATGGTCTTGCCTTTGTACTTAATCTCCAGCGTTTCGCGGTTATAGCGCTTGCCTTTGCACTGGTCGCACGGCACGTAAATATCCGGCAGGAAGTGCATTTCGACTTTAATCACGCCATCGCCCTGACAGGCTTCGCAGCGGCCGCCGCGGACGTTAAAGCTGAAACGCCCGGGCGTGTAGCCGCGCGAGCGTGATTCCGGCACGCCGGCAAACAGTTCGCGCACCGGCGTGAAGACGCCGGTATAGGTGGCCGGGTTTGAACGCGGCGTACGGCCAATGGGGCTCTGGTCGATATCAATAACCTTATCGAAGTGTTCCAGTCCTTGTACATCGCGGTAGGGGGCCGGTTCAGCGATGGTCGCGCCGTTGAGCTGACGCTGGGCAATCGGAAACAGGGTGTCGTTAATCAGCGTCGATTTACCCGAACCGGAGACCCCGGTGATACAGGTAAACAGGCCTACCGGCAGCGTCAGCGTCACATCCTTCAGGTTGTTGCCGCGGGCGCCGGTGAGCTTGAGGACTTTTTCCGGGTCGGCGGGCACGCGCTGCTGCGGGACTTCAATCTTACGTTTGCCGCTCATGTACTGCCCGGTGAGGGACTCTGGCACCGCCATGATCGCCTCCAGCGTCCCTTCGGCCACCACCTGGCCGCCGTGTACCCCGGCCCCCGGACCGATGTCGATCACGTGGTCGGCGGCGCGGATAGCGTCTTCATCGTGCTCGACGACGATCACCGTGTTGCCCAGGTTACGCAGATGGACCAGGGTACCGAGCAGACGTTCGTTATCGCGTTGATGCAGGCCGATAGAAGGTTCATCCAGCACGTACATCACTCCGACCAGCCCGGCGCCAATCTGGCTTGCCAGGCGAATACGCTGGGCTTCCCCCCCGGAGAGCGTTTCCGCCGAGCGCGAGAGCGTCAGGTAATTCAGGCCGACGTTGACGAGGAATTTCAGGCGATCGCCAATCTCTTTCAGTACTTTTTCGGCGATTTGCGCCCGCTGCCCGGAGAGCTTCAGATTGTTGAAGAAGTCCATCGCATGGCCAATGCTCATGTCAGAGATGGTCGGCAGCGGCGTGTTTTCGACAAACACGTGGCGGGCTTCGCGGCGCAGACGGGTCCCGTGACAGCTGGTGCACGGACGGTTGCTGATGAACTTCGCCAGCTCCTCGCGCACCGCGCTGGATTCGGTCTCTTTGTAGCGGCGCTCCATATTATGCAGCACCCCTTCGAACGGGTGGCGGCGCACGGAGGTGTCGCCGCGATCGTTCATATACTTGAATTCAATATTCTCTTTGCCTGAACCGTAGAGGATCACTTTCTGAACGTCGGCGTTGAGGGTCCCCCACGGCGCTTCGATATCAAACTGATAGTGCTCCGCCAGCGACTTCAACATCTGGAAATAATAGAAGTTACGGCGATCCCAGCCGCGGATCGCCCCGCCTGCCAGCGACAGCTCCACGTTCTGGATAACCCTGTCGGGATCGAAGTACTGCTGGACGCCAAGACCGTCGCAGGTCGGGCAGGCGCCCGCCGGGTTGTTGAAAGAAAACAGGCGCGGCTCCAGCTCGCGCATGCTGTAGCCGCAAATCGGGCAGGCGAAATTGGCGGAGAACAGCAGCTCTTCCGCTTTTTCATCATCCATATTGGCGACCACGGCGGTACCGCCGGAGAGCTCCAGGGCGGTTTCGAACGACTCGGCCAGACGCTGAGACAGATCGTCGCGGACTTTGAAGCGATCGATAACCACTTCGATGGTGTGTTTCTTTTGCAGTTCCAGCTTCGGCGGATCGGAAAGATCGCAGACTTCGCCGTCGATCCTGGCGCGGATATAGCCCTGGCTGGCCAGATTTTCCAGCGTTTTGCTGTGCTCCCCCTTGCGCTCTTTAATAATCGGCGCCAGCAGCATCAGGCGCTGGCCTTCCGGCTGGGAGAGCACGTTATCGACCATCTGGCTGACGGTCTGCGCCGCCAGCGGGACATCATGGTCCGGGCAGCGCGGCTCGCCGACGCGCGCATACAGCAGGCGCAGATAGTCGTGAATCTCGGTGATGGTACCGACCGTCGAGCGAGGGTTATGGGACGTTGATTTCTGCTCAATGGAAATCGCCGGCGACAGCCCCTCGATATGATCGACGTCCGGTTTCTCCATCAGCGACAGGAACTGACGCGCATAGGCGGAAAGTGATTCAACGTAACGACGCTGTCCTTCGGCATACAGCGTGTCGAAAGCCAATGAGGATTTGCCTGATCCTGACAGCCCGGTAACGACAATCAGTTTGTCGCGTGGGATGACGAGGTTGATGTTTTTGAGATTATGGGTGCGGGCGCCCCGAACTTCGATCTTATCCATTCACCTTTCCCGGTAGGTAGATACACGGACTGCCTAGTTTGCATAGAAGAACAAACGGCGGAAACGGCTAATTATGGCACAATCCGACCTGTTTGAATATACAGTATTGGAACGGTAATCGGAGTACGCGATGAAAAACGCCGGGGCGATAAGATGTTTACTGGAATCTGCCTCGCAGCTATCAAAATGCCCCTTTGTGGTGTTAGAATTACCGGTTTACACTTATTAAGAAACCTATTCAGGAGATTCGATCATGGCCAGCAGAGGCGTAAACAAGGTGATTCTCGTCGGTAATCTGGGGCAGGACCCGGAAGTACGCTACATGCCGAGTGGCGGCGCAGTCGCCAACTTCACGCTGGCGACTTCCGAATCCTGGCGCGATAAGCAGACCGGCGAAATGAAAGAACAGACTGAATGGCACCGCGTTGTGCTGTTCGGCAAGCTGGCTGAAGTCGCGGGTGAGTACCTGCGTAAAGGCTCTCAGGTGTACATTGAAGGCCAGCTGCGTACCCGTAAATGGACCGATCAGTCCGGCACGGAAAAATACACCACTGAGATCGTGGTGAACGTGGGCGGCACCATGCAGATGCTGGGCGGCCGTCAGGGCGGGGGCGCTCCGGCTGCGGGCGGCGGTCAGCAGCAGGGCGGTTGGGGTCAGCCTCAGCAGCCGCAGGGCGGCAACCAGTTCAGCGGCGGCGCGCAGTCTCGTCCGCAGCAGCAGGCGCCGGCAGCGCCTTCTAACGAGCCGCCGATGGATTTCGATGACGATATCCCGTTCTAAGCTCAACCTTCGCTGCTGTGGCTAAGGCATAAATAAATTTAAAGCCCCGTTTTGCGGGGCTTTTTTATGGCTGCGCAACAACGAGAAGGCGCGGATTTCCGTCGCCTCACCGCGCGGCTGACGCGGTCTGCGTCTTCGCCGGCGTGAACGGGGGCGTTTATTGTGGGCTTTGACGGGGAGCGATGAGGCCCTGCGTGCGGTGGTGGATATGGCGTATTTGACCATTATCTATTTTTGTTGAACTGCAATAGGTTCTGCATAATAAAATAAATATGCTTAACTAATTGTGGAAATAATATGTGGAAATAATGATTTTTTTGTGTGTATGCAATTATTTTTATTAATTCATACTCCGGTGCGCCGACATGATGAATTGCTTATGCTGTTGTTTTATTTGTTATATTTAAAAAGCTGCGACAATTTATTTATTCTCATCTTGATAATAACTCTCATTTCTAATAACGTGGCACGGCACAATAATCATATTGCATGCCGATCGCAAAACGTTATCTAAGAATAGCGCGACACGCGCCTTTTATCGTTTTTTAACAGGGTGAGCGTTTATATTTTGGCTAAAGGTTGTTTATTCCTGTCCCGGGCATTAATCGGGAGGGTTTTGCTACGCCAAAACCAGGCATAAAGTTGTACGCGTGGAAATGATTGCCGCTGTTTTGCTGAATGATGAAGGAGGCGTGCCCCGACAGCAAAAAGAAAACAGGGCATATTTCATGAAACGATACTCGCACTACTCGCTGGCCGTGCTGATTCATGCGGCTATCTGGGGCGTGGCGTTGCCAGCGCAGGCCGCTGATAGCAGCACTCCGGACGAAACGAAGAAGGCCGATGTGGCCGACGCCTCGACACATGCTGAAGAGACGATGGTGGTCACCGCCGCCAAACAGAACTTACAGGCTCCCGGCGTTTCGACGCTCACCGCCGATGAAATTCGCAAACACCCTCCTGCCCGCGATATCTCTGAACTGATCCGTACCCAGCCGGGGGTGAACCTCACCGGCAACTCGACCAGCGGCCAGCGCGGTAATAACCGGCAAATCGATATCCGCGGCATGGGGCCGGAAAATACGCTGATACTGATTGATGGCAAGCCGGTGACCAGCCGCAACTCGGTGCGTTATGGCTGGCGAGGCGATCGGGATACCCGTGGCGATACCGGATGGGTACCGGCGGAGATGATCGATCACATCGACGTGATCCGTGGCCCGGCAGCAGCGCGTTATGGCAATGGCGCAATGGGCGGGGTGGTGAATATCATCACTAAACCCGTTAACAATGAATGGCATGGCTCATGGAATACCTACATGAACGCGCCCCAGCACCGGAAAGAGGGCGCGACGAAGCGTACCAACTTCAGCCTGAATGGCCCGCTGTCGGACAGCGTGAGTTTCAATCTATGGGGGAACCTGAGTAAGACTCAGGCCGATGCCCAGGATATTAACTCCGGCCATGAAGCAGCGCGAACCGGTACCTATGCGGGCTCCTACCCGGCCGGGCGCGAAGGGGTGGTCAACAAAGATATCCATGGCAAGCTGCGCTGGGAATTTGCGCCGATGCAGGCGCTGGAATTTGAAACCAGCTACAGTCGCCAGGGCAACCTCTATGCCGGCGATACGCAGAACACCAACACCAGTACGCTGGTGAAAAGTATGTATGGCAAAGAGACCAACCGAATCTACCGGCAGACCTATGGCCTGACCTGGACCGGAGGGTGGGATAACGGGGTGACCAGTAATAGTTACGCCCAGTATGAGCATACCCGTAACTCGCGTATGAATGAGGGGCTGGCTGGGGGCACGGAGGGCATCTTCTCCAGTAGTGAGTTCTCGGATATCGATCTGGCTGACGTCCTGCTGCATAGCGAAGTGAATATCCCGTTCACCTTCGGGGTCGACCAGAACCTGACGCTGGGTACCGAGTGGAACCAGCAGCGGATGAAAGATGGCGTGTCGACCACGCAGGCGCTCTCTTACGGCGCTATCGACGGCATCTCCGCTACCGGCCGTAGCCCGTACAGCAGCGCCGAAATTTTCTCGCTGTTTGGCGAAGATAATCTCGCGCTGAGCGATAGCACGATGCTGACGCCGGCGCTGCGTTTTGACCACCACAGCATCGTGGGCAATAACTGGAGCCCGTCGCTGAATCTGTCGCAGGGCCTGAGCGATGACTGGACCTTGAAGCTGGGGATCGCCCGCGCCTATAAAGCGCCGAATCTCTATCAGCTCAACCCTAACTACATCCTCTACAGCAACGGTCAGGGGTGCTACGCCAGCAGCGCTGCCTGCTATCTGATGGGCAATAGCGACCTGAAAGCGGAAACCAGCGTCAACAAAGAGATTGGCCTTGAATACAAGCATGAAGGCTATCAGGCGGGAGTGACTTATTTCCGCAACGATTATCACAATAAAATCGAATCCGGATACTCGGCGGTCGGTACGGCCAGCAACGGCACCACTAATATTTATCAGTGGGAAAACGTGCCGAAAGCGTTGGTGGAGGGGCTGGAAGGTTCATTGAACCTGCCGGTGAGCGAAACGGTCAACTGGAGCAATAACCTGACCTGGATGCTGCAAAGTAAGAATAAGACCACCGGCGATCGCCTGTCGGTCATCCCGCAGTTTACCCTCAACTCAACGCTGAGCTGGCAGATGCGCGACGATCTCTCGTTGCAGAGCACCTTTACCTGGTACGGACGTCAGAAACCTAAACGTTTCAATTACAAAGGTGAGGCGGTGTCCGGCAGCGAACTCAATGAGGTGAGCCCGTACAGCATTGTCGGCTTGAGTGCGATCTGGGATGTTAACAAAAACCTGAGCCTGACCAGCGGGGTGGATAATCTCTTTGATATTCGCCACTATCGCGCCGGGAATGCGCAAACGACGGGGAACGCGACTACCGGCGCCTATTTATACGGCGCTGGTACTGAAACCTATAATGAATCAGGGCGAACCTTCTATGTCAGCGTAAATACGCATTTCTGATATTGTGCCTGGCCGGGATATTTGACTATCCCGGCTTTTGACGGCGACTCAGGTCAATGGCTGGAAAGGTGCTCATCAGGACAGGGCGCTGATACGCTGACGAAACTGCGTGGGGGTGAGCGCATAATACCTTTTAAAGGTACGATTAAATGCACTGATATCCTCGTATCCGGTCATCACGCAAATATCAACGATGCGAAAGGCCGGTTGGATCTGTAATAGCTCCCGACATAGCAACATGCGCTGCTGCCTGATGTATTCCATTGGTGACAGATTAAGATGTTGGCGGAACAGGCGAAAAAGGTGCCACTCGGAATAGCCGGAGAACATACTTAGCGCATTAACCGTAAGTTTTTTCTCAAGATTATTTTTGATCCAACGCACCAGCGCGTCAAGAACGGCCAGCGGGATCTCATTTTTACGCTGTTTCATGTTCGTTCCAGGACTGTACTCCCTCCATCAGGGGTGAGATGGCGACGGGAGATCGGATAAATGCCTCACCATCCCTGGTAAGGCGCCACTACTTTGCTTTTAGATACAACTCCTGGCTTGCTTTGATGTTCCCATAAGCCCCGCATAATCTATGCGATGAATTTGAGGAAAATATGAAGAAAATATCCAGGTTGACGCCTCAGTTATGCTGGTTACTTATTCCTTCGCGCTGCATAATTTATTCAAGATCCCTTCATTTTATTCCCGGGTTTTAAAGGTACCGGAATTACCTTAATTCGCGAGGAATCTATCCGGATGTCGTGACTAAAGATGGCAACAGCTGGGCGAAGTATCGTGCGAACGATTTCTTTGCCAGCCTGGGGTAAAGCTACAATAATCTCGACCGCGGGTTTCTCCCCTATGCCGGGAATAAAAGCAGCCTGAGCGGGAAAGTGACCGTGCCGGGTTCCGATAACAGTTATTACAAACTCACCCTCGATAGCACCCAATATTTACCTTTTGATGAGGGAAAAAACTGGCTGTGGATGGAGCATCTGAACGCGGGCTACGCCGGCGGTTTGAATGGCAAAACCGTCCCGTTTTACGCTAACGTTTATGCGGGAGGCTCGACGTCGGTGCGCGGTTTCTCATCCAATACGATTGGTCCGAAGGCGGCTTACTACCGGTGTAATGGTTCTGAAAGCAGCTATAGCGGCTGCCCGCTGGACAGCTCCTCCGATGCGCTGGGGGGAAATGCGATGGCGGTGCTGAACAGCGAATTTATTGTTCCGACACCGTTTATTAATGATAAATATGCCGACAGTTTGCGCACGTCGTTATTTGTTGATGCCGCTACAGTCTGGAGCACGCCCTGGAAAAACAGTGCCCAAACCGAGGCCGCGGGAATCCCGGACTATAGCGATCCTCTGCATATCCGTATGTCGGCAGGTATTGCGGTACAATGGATGTCACCGCTGGGTCCGCTGGTCTTTTCATGGGCCGAGCCATTGAAAAAATATGCTGGTGATAAAGCTGAGCAATTTCAGTTTAATATCGGCAAAACCTGGTAACTACCCGCCAGGGGCGCGATGGGGCTGATTGCGGCCTGCGCGCCCTGTTTTCATTATCTTCAGTAACAGAAAGTTGTTATTGTAAATTTATACCGATTCAAATGTAGAATTATGTATTTATATCCCTGCCTCTACGTATTATATATTAGAGAACTTACTTATAAATAGTTAGTTGAATCTCTGCCGCTCACGATTTTTGTATAATATTGTGGAGAGGGCTTGCGGTTAATTATGATCTTTGCTATCACTATCAACAGGATTATGGCCAGAGATCACAAGGAGGCGATATGAAATGGACGGTCCTGAATACCATCATCTGCCCACATTCTGGCGTGGCATTTTCAAGTGTCTCAGGATTATATTTTTTAAAATTTATCCTGTGGTACGAGGCCGATATTTTATTACTTCCTGGGGAGTCCATGAAGCTGTATTCCTCAAAAGTATTAGTCAATGACCGATATCACTATATAAAGGTCTATAATATTTCGACCTACAGCGACGCGCAGTGGGAAGCGCTACGCGAACGGCCATCCTGCCCCTATGATTTCGGGGCGACAACGGTGGAGGGCTGTTGTTATCAACCGCACTGTGTGATCAAGCGATGCCCGGGGAGCTTTAAACATCATGCGCTGTGCTGACGGATGCCCGGCTAAGCATCCTAACGCTCACAAATGAAATATGGCGTGTTTGTTGACATGAATACCCAGGTGCCAGATTTTATTTTAATGATCTTGATAATAAATTTATTTTCTTTGCTTACCTCCGTGAAAATGGCGGTAAGATTTCATCGAATTGATTAGCCAGCGGTGCGACATCTGTCCGCAGGTTCTCATCGGTACTTGTGAAAATATAGATATTATTTTTATTTTTCACATATGATAAATATTTTCTGATGCTAATGTTATCTTTGCCATTACCAGAATTTCCGCTGAAGGTCATTAAGCCGTTGCCATTGTTAGCAAGGAAGGTGACCGAAAAAGAGAATTCTTCATTGCCGTTGACAATCGAGAATGCGGAAGTGCAGTCAATGATCTCATCATTACCAGAGACCAGATAGTAAAAAGCAAAGCTTAGCGGCATAATGATGCTAATGCAGACGATAATTGTTTTTATTTTACGTGTATTCATGTTGTGCTATTTTAAGTAGTAAGATGATGTGCAGAATGATTTTTTATTAGATTTGATTGCATACCGACAAACGATCAGCGAGGTCCGGCTCGACGGATAATGATTGGTGATATACACCGTCTGTCCTTGTGAACACCTGATGTTATGCTCTTTAAGAAAGTCCGTGTAGTATTCATCGAAGCGCAAATCGTCATTTCTGAGGGCCTTGCAGCTGTTTATCGTAGCCAGCTGGGTATAAGATGCAAAAGGCGAATCGGTTGTCGAGAACGGTTTGATATGAATATACAGCAGGCATAACAACAGTAGCGTTATCCCCCCAACGGACCACTGTATCTTTCTTTGCATTACGCGCCTGATGACGCCAGCAGGCGCTATTTTCTCTTTTGCTTTCCCGGGCTGCGGCTCAACGGAAGGCTGATCGTGTATCCTTTCCTTATCATCGTGCTCCTCCGCTAAAACAGTATCATCCCACATCTCTGCCATCTCGCGAGCGTTTTCCGGGGGAGGCCCTTCACGGTGATTCAGGATACTGGCCTCATGGCCAATCATAAACCCGCGCTTCGGAATAGTTTGAATAAGGGTTCCTTTCACCTCCAGGCGTTTTAACGATTTGCGCAGCAGAGAGATGTTCTGATGCAAAGTATTCGGTGTAACATTCATCCCTCTTTCTCCCCAGGCATTTTGCAATAGCTCGGCCTGAGTGACGATTCTTCCTTTGTTCTTAATTAGTAAATCAAAGCACAGGCTTGCAGGTATCGCCAGAGTAATGTGTTCATTGCTTTTTATGGAATGGAGAGTATGCGCTGTGGGATTAAATAGCAGCGTGTCCTCGATTACGTAAATAGTATCCATATATGATGTCTTATTGTGAGAATAGTTACCACTGTGTCATTTATCCGGGATTCGATATCGCGATACTAGCATCAAAGACCAGGTCTGACATTCATTCATAACTAAGAATAATCTTAATCCAGTAATATGTTTGTTATAAAGAATGATCAAATTGTTAATTTTACTTGGTATTTATTATTCTTATCAGTTAGTTACGTGTTTACAAAAAGTCAACAAATGTGATTTTTGTGCACTTCATAACTTTATGAGTAATAAAAACCAACAACCACGATTACTATTTAAGCAAGAAAGATGACCGCGCTACCGTAGCAGAACTAATAGTGATGTTTTGTCACTATTTATAAAAGAAAGGTAAAGCGTTATCGGAGATGTTTGCGTTCTCAAATGGATTGCTTTAATGGACTCAATGGAATAGAGGTATTGTTATCATGGCCGTATTGATCGTAACTGATAACTATTTCTATATGCAGGGCCTGGTGAATATGGCCGATGATGAGTGCGGTATCAGCTGGGTGGATAGCTATGATAGTGAATTTGCACAACAAGAATCTCATGCGCTATCTTCTGAAGACTATGTGATTATCCATTTTGCTCAGATAGATAAAATACTCTGTGCTTATCGATACTATCTTTCGCATACTCAGGCGAAAGTGATCGTGGCGCCCGATGCTAAATTTGTCAGCGAGGTTTCTGATATTAATAACATTTGTTTTCTCTCTGCCAATGCCAGTGTTAAAACGGTGGAAAGTATTCTTAAACTAAAAAAAATTAAAGTCAGAAAAAGAAATCTTACCGTTCGTGAAGAGAAGATAATGTCGCTGATGATTATTGGTAATTTACTTAATGATGTCTCTGAAATCCTCGGTCTGAGCATCAAAACGGTGAGTCTGCATAAAAATAATACCAGCAACAAGGTCGGCTTATTAAATAATAATAACATAACCATGCTGGGGCTGATGCGTTTTATTTTGCCGGCTTCAGGCAATGCTATCCGTCTTATTTAATCTCTACATTTAAGAACAGCAGGTTCTTAAGGGTGATCATTCCATAAAGAACTATGGAACAGTACGGGCCATAAAAAGCCTCTTATCTTTATCAGGTGATAAATATGAAATTGAAAATGTTAGCAGCAGCACTTGTGACCACTTTCTGCGTGGGTACCGTTCAGGCTGCCGATGTAACTGCCCAGGCAGTGGCAACCTGGTCGGCAACGGCGAAAAAAGACACCACCAGCAAACTGGTCGTCACTCCGCTGGGGAGCCTGGCTTTCCAGTACGCTGAAGGGATTAAAGGCTTTAACTCGCAAAAAGGGTTGTTTGATGTCGCGATTGAAGGGGACGCCACGGCGACGGCATTTAAACTGACCTCCCGCCTGATTACCAATACCCTGACCCAGCTGGATACCTCCGGTTCGACGCTGAATGTCGGCGTTGATTACAACGGCGCAGCGGTAGAAAAATCTGCCGATACCATCATGATCGATACCGCCAATAGCGTTTTCGGCGGCAACCTGAGCGCGCTGGCCAATGGTTACAACCAGACGGGACGGGCAACCGCACAGGATGGTTTCAATTTCACCATTATCAGTGGCACCACCGATGGTTCGACCCCGGTAACCGATTACAGCACGCTGCCGGAAGGGATCTGGAGCGGGGATGTTAGCGTCCAGTTCGACGCGACCTGGACCAGCTGATTCCACTGACATACCAGGCAGGGGGCTTGCCCCCTGCTTTCTTTCACGGACTGAATTCCCATGAAAAACCGCATTCTGGCTATCAGCCTCTATTTCTGCGCAATCATGCCCGCTCTGGCGCTGGACGTTGGCGATATCTCTTCATTTATGGGCAGCAATGCCAGCGTACTCAGCAAAGAGATTAAAAACACCACCGACAGCGGACGTTTAATCAATATCCATATTGAGCGCCTTTCCTCACCGCTGGATGGCGGCCGCGTCATCGCGATGGAAAGTCAGGATGAGGTGTTACTCACCCCTGCCAGCCTGCTGCTGCCAGCGAAAAGCAGCGATGTGATTCGCTTTTTCTATAAAGGACCGGCGGATGCTAACGAGCGCTACTACCGCATTGTCTGGTTCGATCAGGCGCTAAGCGATGCCCAGCGCGATAGCGCGACCCGCAGCGCGGTCGCCACGGCATCAGCCCGGATCGGCACCATTCTGGTCATCGCGCCGCGCAAGGTGGATTACCGCTATCAATACGCCAACGGCACGCTGGTGAATACCGGCAACGCCACGTTGCGTATCCTGGCCTACGGCCCCTGCATGAAGCCGGCGGATGGCAAAGAGTGCAAAGAAAACTATTACCTCATGCCCGGCAAAGAGCGCCGTTTCACCCGCGTGAATGTTGCCGATAAAAAAGGACGGGTCGCACTCTGGCAGGGTGAGCAGTTTGTGCCCGTAAAATAACCCTCGTGCTGACGGAATAAGCTTATGCCTCTGCTACGAATTTCACCTGAGCTGCAAACGCTCTTTGCCTACGGTATGGCCATTTTTTCTATTCCGCTTAGCGTCAGTGCTGCCCAACCGCAGATACAGCAAATGGGTGGAGTGGTGATTCCCCAGGCATTCAGCCAGGCGCTGCAGGATGGAATGAGTATTCCGCTGTTTCTGCATCTGGAGGGCAGCGCGGGGACTCAGGACGATCAGCGCCTCGGAAGCGCCTTTATCTGGCTGGACAACGGCACGCTGCGCGTCCGCCATATCCAGCTGGAAGAGCGCGGCGACAACGCCAGCGTGAGCGAACCAACCCGGAAAACGCTGACCGGGCTGGCGAATGAAGCCTTCAATGGCGATTTACGTATCAGCCTCACGACCGATGCGCGGCTACAGCTCAGCCTGCGTCAGCTGCTGCTGCAACTGGTGGTGAAGCGCGAGGCGCTGGGCACCGTGCTGCGAGCGCGCAGTGAGGATATCGGCCAGTCCAGCGTCAACGCGATCAGCAGCAGCCTGAACTATAACCTCGGGGTCTATAACAACCAGATGCGCAACGGCGGGAGCAGTACCTCCAGCTATCTGTCGTTGAACAACGTCAGCTCGCTGCGTGAACACCATATCGTGCTGGATGGCTCGCTGTACGGCGTCGGAACCCGCAATCAGGATAGCGAGATTTATAAGGCCATGTATGAGCGTGATTTTGCCGGCCATCGCTTTGCCGGCGGCATGCTGGATACGTGGAATTTACAGTCTCTGGGGCCGATGACCGCCATCTCGGCCGGGAAAATCTACGGCGCCTCATGGGGCAACCAGGCGAGCTCGACGGTGTTTGATCATTCACAATCGGTGACGCCGATCGTCGCCTTTTTACCGGCGGCGGGTGAAGTGCATTTGTCGCGCGATGGACGGCTGTTGAGCGTGCAGAACTTTATGATGGGCAACCACGAAGTGGACACCCGAGGATTGCCGTACGGGATTTATGATGTTGACGTTGAAACGATCGTCAACGGCCGGGTCGTGAGCAAACGGACCCAGCGCGTGAACAAGCTCTTCAGCCGCGGCCGTGGGGCCGACGCGCCGCTGGCATGGCAAATCTGGGGCGGCAGCTTCCACATGGACCGCTGGTCGGAGAGCGGTAAAAAGAGCCAGCCGGCAAAAGAGAGCTGGCTGGCGGGCGCGTCCACGTCCGGCTCCGTCGGCGCCATCAACTGGGCGGCGACCGGCTACGGCTATGATAGCAACGCCGTGGCCGAGACGCGCCTGACCCTGCCATTGACGGAGGCGGTTAGCGTTAACCTGCAGAATATGCTGGCCAGCGATAGCTCCTGGAGCAGTATCGGCAGCATCAGCACCTCGCTGCCGGGGGGATTTAGCACCGTCTGGGTTAACCAGGAAAAAACCATCATCGGCGACAAGCTGCGGCGTAGCGATGCCAATAACCGGGCGATCGGCGGGACGCTTAACCTGAACCCGCTGTGGTCAAAACTCGGCACCTTTAGCGTCAGCTATAACGATGATCGCCGCTATCGCAGCCATTACTACACCGCCGATTACTATCAGACCCTGTTTAGCGGCGCCTTTGGTTCGCTGGGCCTGCGTGCCGGGGTTCAGCGTTTCAATAACGGCAGCAGTAGCGCGAGTACCGGGAAATATATCGCGCTGGACTTCTCGCTGCCGCTGGGCAACTGGTTCAGCGCCGGCATGACCCACCAGAACGGCTACACCATGGCTAACCTGGCCGCGCGTAAGCAGTTTGATGAGGGGATGGTGCGTACGCTTGGCGCCAATATTTCCCGGGCGATTTCCGGGGACACCGGAGATGACAAAACGCTGAGCGGCGGAGCCTATGCCCAGTTTGATACGCGCTACGCCAACGGTACGCTGAATATCAACAGCGGCGCAGACGGCTATGTGAATACCAACCTGACCGCCACCGGCAGCGTCGGCTGGCAGGGGCGGAATATCGCCGCCAGCGGGCGGACCGACGGCAATGCCGGGGTGATTTTTAAAACCGATCTTGATGATGACGGCAAGCTGAGCGCGAAGGTCAACGGGCGGCTAGTCCAGCTCTCCGGCAAGCGTAACTATCTGCCGCTTTCGCCATACAGCCGTTATGAAGTGGAACTCCAGAACAGTAAGAACTCCCTCGACAGCTACGACATCGTCAGCAGCCGCAAGAGCCGACTGACGCTCTATCCGGGCAACGTGGCGATCATTGAACCGGAGGTGAAACAGATGGTGACCGTTTCCGGGCGCATCCGCGCCGAGGACGGCACGCTGCTGGCGAATGCGCATATCAATAACCACATTGGCCGTACCCGCACCGATAGCAGCGGCGGCTTTGTGATGGATGTGGATAAAAAATATCCGACCATCGATTTCACCTACGGCAATAACCAGAGCTGCGAAGTGGGGCTGGAGCTTAGCCAGGCACGCGGGGCGGTTTGGGTCGGCGATGTGGTCTGTACCGGTCTGAAAACTTACGCCAGCTTGCAGCAGGCAGGAGAAGGTAATGAAAGCTAAGTGGCTCCCGTTGATGTGCCTGTTTATCGCCGCGCTGTGCGCGGCGCGGACAGACGCGGCGGTGACGAAGACAACCTGGGCGGATGCGGCCGCGGTGCAGTATGTTTTCGTGGAAAACAACTCCGACGATAACTTTTTCGTCACTCCTGGCGGGGTGCTGGATCCGCGTATGACCGGCGCCAGCCGCTGGACCGGGCTGAAATATACCGGAAGCGGCACCATCTATCAGCAGAGCCTGGGCTATATCGATAATGGTTTTAATACCGGACTTAACGCCAACTGGAAGTTTGATATGTGGCTGGAAAACGCGCCGGTGTCGTATCCGCTGAGCGGCCTGCGCTGTATTAACTGGTATGCCGGTTGCGATATGGCGACCAGCCTGATTTTGCCGCAGGTCACGGACGCGAACGGTTTCTATGGCGTAACGGTCACCACCGGTGGGCAAAAGTGGATGCACGGCATGATGTCGGACTCGTTCTATCAGTATCTGCAGCAGCAGCCGGTGGGCGGCAGCCTGTCGATGACCATTAATGCCTGCCAGACCTCCGTAAACTACGATGCGACCAGCGGAGCGCGCTGTAAGGATCAGGCTTCAGGCGCCTGGTATGTACGCAAGGTCACTCACACGAAAGCGGCCAATCTGAAGCTCATCAACACCCATTCGCTGACGGAAGTCTTTATCAATAGCGATGGGATCCCCACGCTGGGCGAGGGCAGTACTAACTGTCAGGCGCAGACGATTGGCACCCGTAGCGGCCTGAGCTGCAAAATGGTCAACTATACGCTGCAGCATAACGGACTGAGCAATACCTCAATCCATATTTTCCCGGCCATTAATAACTCATCGTTGACCTCAGCGGTGAATATATATGATATGCAGTTCAGCCTGAACGGGAATAGCTGGAAGCCGGTTAGCGGTACCGCCTATTACTATACCTTTAACGAGATGAAAGCCTCGGATGCGGTCTACATCTTCTTTTCCAGCAACTTTTTTAAGCAGATGGTGGCGCTGGGCATCAGCGATATCAACACCCAGGATCTGTTTAACTTCCGTTTTCAGAACACCACTTCGCCGGAGTCCGGTTGGTATGAGTTTTCGACCTCCAACTCGCTCATTATTAAGCCGCGCGATTTTAGCATCAGCATTATCTCCGATGAGTACATCAGCTCACCCTCACGCGAGGGAAACGTCGGCCCGGGGCAGCCTGCGCTCGATATTGGCTATATCGTCACCACCAGCGGAAGAACGGCCGCCGATGAGGTATTGATCAAAGTGACCGGTCCGGCGCAGTCGATCGCCGGTCGTTCCTACTGCCTCTTCAGTTCGGCAGACGGCACGACAAAAGTCCCCTTTCCGGGGCTGCTGGCATTTACCACCCAGAGTGGCAGCGTCAAAACCTACGACGCAGGCTGTGACGGCCGCTGGCGCGATATGACGGATGCGCTGTGGCTGACGACGCCGTGGACGGATGCTTCCGGCGATGCCGGGGTAATGAACAAGACCACGGTAAAATTTTCCATCCCGATGAACGACGATATTTCGTTAAGAACGATTGATAACGATGGCTGGTTTGGTGAAGTGAGTGCTTCAGGAGAGATTCATGTCCAGGCGACGTGGCGTAATATTAATTAAACTGCTGCAGGCCGCTGCGGGGCTGCTGTTGCTCAGCTTGCCCGCAACGAGTGGGGCGATCGCCGTCGGCAACTTAACCTTTTCGCTGGGAGCGGAGGATAATTTTGTCGCCAAACGGGTACTGAATAACAACCAGAGCGCGCACCTGTACCAGATTTCAGTCATCGGCATCGACCGTCCGGGAGGCAACGAGGTGCGCTCGCGTCCGACGGACGGCGAGCTGCTCTTTGCTCCGCGTCAGCTGACCCTGCAGGCCGGGGAAGGGGAGTACTTTAAATTCTATTATCACGGCCCGCAGGATAACCGCGAGCGATACTACCGGGTTGCATTTCGCGAAATTCCCACCCGTAACCGTATCGCCTACAATGCCGCCGGCGCGGCGATCGGCATCGATCCGATCGTGGTGATGGAGACGATTCTGGTGGTGCGTCCGCGGCAGGTACAGTTCCAATGGGCTTTCGATCGCCAGGCGGGGAGCGTCAGCAACAGCGGTAATACCTGGTTTAAGCTGCTGATCAAACCGGGGTGTGAATCAACGGAAGAAGAGGGTGAGGCCTGGTATTTGCGGCCTGGGGATGTGGTTCGCCAGGCGGCACTGCGCCAGCCTGGCAA
This sequence comes from Klebsiella sp. NPDC088457, assembly GCF_044900465.1. NCBI lineage: Bacteria > Pseudomonadati > Pseudomonadota > Gammaproteobacteria > Enterobacterales > Enterobacteriaceae > Klebsiella > Klebsiella sp. NPDC088457. The sequence goes on from NZ_JBJDNH010000009.1 coordinate 75,237, forward strand.
TAAGTATATTATCTATAATGATAAGTTTATTAAAATATCGTCGGATTGCCCGTCGTGAGCGCCGGGTAAATAAAAAAGCCTCCCGCAGGGAAGCTTTTTTATTATCAGGTCATCATCATCGGCCATTCTGGCGGCGTTTGACTCATGACGTCGACCATCACGTCTTTGATGTTGCCCCAGATTTTGGCGATATCCAGCAGGGTGATACCTAACAGGCCGGTGGCAAACCAGCAGGCGGCGACCAGGCCGAGGCAGCTACAAATCACCGCTAGTCCCGCATAGTCACTTTTGCGCAGCTGAATGTTCATCGAACTGGCCAAAAACATCAAAACCGCGCTCACCAGCGGCCAGCGCAAGAGTATGACACTGGTAGTAATGGAAGCCATCAACCTCATCCTCAAAGAAAGTCGGGTGCCTTTGACAACCTGGCGAGACTGACAATGACGTGGCGCTCTGGCTATCTACGGGCGATCAAGGGAGTAATGAAACACTGTTCTTGTTTCATTAAGTTGTGTGAACTATATCACACTTGTTGTTTTATTCGCCAGCCAAAAATGGGCGTTTTTTTTGGCTGTTTTTTAACCTTGTTATTATTGTGGATAATGGTGGGGGATATTTTTAGTGTTCACTCAGGCTATAAACTTCACATTCCCGGCCTTTGATTTCTTTTTTGTCGCGTTTCTCTGCGGCTTTTATGACTTATTTCCGACGAGCGTACGGATAAACCGAATCAGAGCGTGGTACTGCTCGCATAATGTCGAGAATGTTTCTCGATTCCCGATGAAATCAGTATTATTCATCATTATTGAGGGTGGGGTTTTACATCAAATAGCGGGTTGCTGGAAATAGTCTCTGTTGTATTACAACAGGAGTGATCTTTTACCGTGATTAAGGCGTATCGCATGGATAAACAGCGGAAATGAATCGTCGCACACTGCACAAGGTGTTGAGAACATTTGGTATTACCCTCGTGGTCCTGCTACCGGTGGTTCTGGCGCTGTGGTTTGCGCAAATCAGAGCTAAAGCGGAAACCACGGACCAGCTTCGTTCATTTTCTCAACTGGCGTTGCAAAAAACGGAAATGGTCATTTATGAGGCCGAGCGGGCGCGGGAAATGGCCATGCAATATCAAGGGACAATATGCTCTCCTGGCCATCAGCAATATATGCTGACGATTGTTCGCAGTTCGCTTTACGTTGATGATTTAATTTATGCCAACGGCAGTCGGTTTTTTTGTTCTACCGCGGTACACCCTGATACTCCCTGGCGTATTCCGCCGGCGAACTATACCAAAAGACCGGATGTCGCTATCTACTACTACCGCGATACGCCTTTCTATCCCGGCTTTGCCATGAACTATATGCAGCGCGGACGCTACGTCGCGGTGATTAACCCACTTTCCTACAGTTCGTTAATATCAAGTGATAAAGATTTGGCCTACGGTCTGTTTGATACCAAAACGCACCTCTTTTTTTCCACCAGCCGCAATGCCGACGTGCGTGGGTTACACCGGCAAATTCGTCACCAGGACGCCTTTTTCCAGCATGACAACCGGGTGTATACCGTCGCCCACTCGGCAATCCGCCCGATCGCCGTGATTATGTCCACTTCATACGCCAGCTATTATCAGGGCTTATACGATCAGATGACGCTCACCCTCCCGCTGGGTCTGATTTGTAGCATGCTGATTTTGCTGGTGTGGTCGCGAACCCGGCAACAATACCATTCCCCGCGCAAGAAGTTGCAGCGCGCGTTAAATCGCCGTCAGCTATGCCTGCATTATCAGCCGATCATCGATATTAAAAATAACCGCTGCGTCGGTGTTGAAGCGCTGCTGCGCTGGCCGGGGTGCGATGGCCCGGTGATGGGCCCGGCCGAATTTATTCCGCTGGCGGAAAATGAAGGAATGATGGCCCGGGTGACCGACTATGTCGTGGACGAGCTGTTCGCGGAAGTGGGGGAGTTTCTGGCGCGGCATCCGCAGCTGTATGTGGCGATTAACCTCTCCGCTACCGATTTTCACTCATCGCGGCTTATCGCCCAAATCGGTGAAAAGGCGGAGCGCTACGCGATCCGCATCGAGCAGATAAAAATTGAGGTCACCGAACGTGGGTTTATTGATGTGCAGAAAACCACGCCGGTTATCCAGGCCTTTCGCGAGGCGGGCTATGAGATCGCCATTGATGATTTTGGCACCGGCTATTCCAATCTCCATAATCTCCACTCGCTGAACGTGGACATTCTTAAGATCGATAAATCTTTTATCGATACCCTCACCACCAATAGCTCCAGCCGGATGATCGTCGAGCATATTATTGATATGGCTTGCAGTCTGCGTCTGAAGATCGTTGCCGAAGGGGTCGAAACGCCAGACCAGGTCAACTGGCTACGGCAGCGCGGCGTTCAGTATTGTCAGGGCTGGCACTTTGCCAGGGCGATGCCGCTGCCGGAGTTCAGACGCTGGCTGGTGAACTCCCCGATGGCGCTCCGCCCAGGTACGCAAATCGGTCAGGCGGAAATCTGATGGCGATAGTCGCTGGGGGTGCGGTCGAACTCCCGGCGGAAGACCCGTGAGAACGTCTGCTGCGACACATAGCCAAGATCCATCGCAATATCAAAGATCGGACGCTGGGTGGTTCTAAGCGCCTCCGCCGCCAGCAATAACCGGCGCTGACGAATGTAATCGCCGAGCGTTTGATGCATAACGGCGCGGAACATCCGCTGAAGATACCATTTTGAGTATCCCGATTTTCTGGCGACTACATCAATGTTAAGTGGTTGATCGATATGTTCATCAATCCATTCAATAAGCGTTTGGATAATATCCTGATGGGACATAAAGCGGCCTCTCTCAATTCTCGATTCGTCGTTTTGTCTGCGGGCGAGTATAATTCCTCAAGTTAACTTGAGGTAAAGCGCTTTTATGGAAAAGAAATCACCCCGCATCAAAACGCTGCTGACCCCAGGGGAAGTGGCAAAACGCACCGGCGTTGCCGTTTCCGCCCTGCACTTTTATGAAAGCAAAGGGCTGATTCACAGCCAGCGTAATACCGGCAATCAGCGACGCTATCGGCGCGACGTGCTGCGCGCCGTGGCGATCATCAAGATTGCCCAGCGTATCGGTATTCCGCTGGCGACCATCGGCGATGCGTTTGGCGTGTTGCCGGAAGGGCATAACCTCAGTGCGAAAGAGTGGAAGCAGCTCTCATCGCAGTGGCGGGAAGAGCTGGACCGGCGCATTCATACCTTAACCGCGCTGCGCGATCAGCTTGATGGTTGCATTGGCTGTGGCTGTCTGTCGCGGCGCGACTGCCCGTTGCGTAACCCGGGAGATAAGCTGGGCGAAGAGGGGACCGGCGCGCGCCTGCTGGAAGATGACTGATAAAACTAAAGCGCCACAACAGGGCGCTTTAGTTGTTTTCCGGTCTTTGTCTTTTTACTCTATCCTGATGGTTCCCAGGAGGGTTTCCCCCGACATCGGCTCCCCTCGGTATTGCGCAAGATGTTGCTGGAGGTTCCGGATTGCGCCGACACTGTAATTGTGGCACAGCCCGGTGATTTCACCCGTTTATTTCAGCGAAATTTTTCCGTCAATCGCCGTCAGTTCCTATAGTTAATTCGAACGAATAACGGGAGAGGCCTCATGCTGACGGTACATCATCTCAATCAATCGCGATCGCAGCGCGTGCTATGGGCGCTCGAAGAACTCCAGCTGCCTTATCAAATAGTCAGCTACCAGCGGGAAAAAAACATGCTGGCGCCCCCGGCGTTAAAGAAGATCCACCCGCTGGGTAAATCGCCGGTAGTGGAAGATAACGGCTACGTGCTGGCGGAGTCGGGCGCCATTCTGGAATATCTGCAGGAAACCTACGACAACGCACAGCAGTTCAGGCCGCAGGCGATGGCGGATAAGCTGCAATATCGCTTCTGGCTGCATTATGCCGAGGGGTCGCTGATGCCGCTGCTGCTGCTGAAACTGGTGTTTGCCAGCCTCGGTAAACCGCCGATTCCGCTCGGCATGCGCACATTAGGCAACGCGTTGGGCAAGGGCGTGCAGAAGGCCTGGCTGAACCGGCAAATTGCCACTCACGCCCGCTATATCGAGGATCATCTTTCTCGCCAGCCGTGGTTTGCCGGCGCGCAGCTCAGCATGGCTGATATCCAGCTGAGCTTCCCGGTGATGGCGCTACTGGCGCGCGGCGGTATTGAGGATTTACCGCATATCCGGCAATGGCGAGAGCGGGTCGAGCAGCGCCCGGCCTGGCAGCGAGCGATCCAGCGCGGCGGTCCGTTCACCCTGCCGGGCTGAGACAGTGGTTTTTGTGATGACCGGCGACCATGGCGCGCAACATAATACAAAAATGTTAGCGGATTGCGCATGGACGATAACGTTTGCGCACCCGCTGGTTATTTCATGAACGCCATAAGCAAAATTTAGCGAATGACCACAAACTTCAGTTGAAAAGGCCTATCTAAAGGCTGGATAATCGTTTGCCTTTTTATTTTGCCCGCTATTTACCTCTTTTCAGAGGGGTGGGTAAATTCATTCTGACCACCGTAGCGTATGCGCGGAGTTAAACGTTTGCTATTTGCAGCCCCCCTGGCGCTGTGAGGTAGCACAAGGAGATCGCGTTTAACTGGCAGTGGATGGTCCACCACGCATACCGACGGACGATTAAAATTTTCAGGGGAAGTTTTCTATGTCTACGCCTTCAGCGCGTACCGGCGGTTCACTAGACGCCTGGTTTAAAATTTCAGCTCGCGGCAGCTCCGTGCGTCAGGAGATTGTTGCCGGCTTAACCACCTTCCTGGCGATGGTGTACTCGGTGATTGTGGTACCGGGGATGCTGGGTAAAGCCGGGTTCCCTCCGGCGGCGGTATTTGTTTCCACCTGCCTGGTTGCCGGCGTCGGCTCCCTCGTCATGGGGCTGTGGGCGAATCTGCCGCTGGCCATTGGCTGCGCGATCTCGCTGACCGCCTTTACCGCTTTCAGCCTGGTGCTGGGGCAGCATATCAGCATTCCGGTAGCGCTGGGCGCCGTATTCCTGATGGGCGTGCTGTTCACCATTATCTCCGCCACCGGCATCCGCAGCTGGATCCTACGCAATTTGCCGCAGGGCGTTGCGCACGGCACCGGTATTGGTATCGGTCTGTTTCTGCTGCTGATCGCCGCCAACGGCGTGGGCCTGGTGATTAAAAACCCGCTGGACGGTCTGCCGGTTACGCTCGGTCATTTCGATAGCTTTCCGGTGATTATGTCGCTGGTGGGGCTGGCGGTGATTATCGGCCTCGAAAAAATGAAAGTGCCGGGCGGGATCCTGCTGACCATTATTGGCGTTTCGATCGTCGGCCTGATTTTTGACCCGAACGTACACTTTTCCGGTATTTTCGCGATGCCCTCGCTGAGCGATGACCAGGGCAACTCGCTGATTGGCAGCCTCGATATCATCGGCGCGCTGAATCCGGTGGTGCTGCCCAGCGTGCTGGCGCTGGTGATGACGGCGGTATTTGATGCCACCGGCACCATTCGCGCGGTCGCCGGGCAGGCGAACCTGCTGGATAAAGACGGGCAGATTATCAACGGCGGGAAAGCGCTGACCACCGACTCCCTGAGCAGCGTCTTCTCCGGCGTGGTCGGGGCGGCTCCGGCGGCGGTGTATATCGAATCGGCGGCAGGCACCGCGGCGGGCGGCAAAACCGGTCTGACCGCCGTCACCGTTGGCGTGCTGTTCCTGCTGATTCTGTTCCTCTCTCCGCTCTCTTACCTGGTGCCTGCCTATGCAACGGCGCCGGCGCTGATGTACGTCGGCCTGCTGATGTTGAGCAACGTGGCGAAAATCGACTTCAACGATTTCGTTGATGCGATGGCGGGGCTGATTACCGCGGTGTTCATCGTACTGACCTGTAACATCGTCACCGGCATCATGATCGGTTTTGCCACCCTGGTGATTGGCCGTCTGGTATCCGGGGAGTGGCGTAAGCTGAACCTGGGGACCGTCATCATTGCGGCGGCGCTGGTGATCTTCTACGCCGGCGGCTGGGCGATTTAAGCTTTTCCTGCGGCTAACGGGCGGCTCAGGCCGCCCGTTTTATTTTTTAAGCCACATCCTGTTTCCTTTTGCGTTAATCTGAGTAGCGTATTATCCAGAGACATGACGCCTCAGGTGCAAAATAAGAAAACGCTGCAAACAGGGAACACATGGAAATATTCTTTACCATACTCATCATGACCCTCGTGGTCTCTCTCTCCGGGGTGGTGACGCGTGTCCTGCCCTTTCAGGTTCCACTACCACTGATGCAAATCGCCATTGGCGCGCTGTTAGCCTGGCCGACCTTTGGTTTGCACGTTGAGTTCGACCCCGAACTCTTCCTGGTCCTGTTTATCCCGCCGCTGCTCTTTGCCGACGGCTGGAAGACGCCGACCCGTGAGTTTATTGAGCACGGGCGAGAGATTCTCGGACTGGCGCTGGCTCTGGTGCTGGTGACGGTGGTCGGGATTGGCTTCCTGATTTACTGGATCGTCCCGGGGATTCCGCTGATTCCGGCTTTCGCGCTGGCGGCGGTACTGTCGCCGACCGATGCCGTGGCGCTGTCGGGCATCGTCGGAGAAGGGCGCATCCCGAAAAAAATTATGGGGATTCTGCAGGGCGAGGCGTTGATGAACGACGCCTCCGGCCTGGTCTCGCTGAAGTTTGCCGTCGCCGTGGCGATGGGCACGATGGTCTTTACCGTCGGCGGCGCGACGGTGGAATTTCTCAAGGTAGCGATTGGCGGTATCCTGGCCGGGTTTGTGGTCAGCTGGCTGTATGGCCGCTCGATGCGCTTCCTCAGCCGCTGGGGCGGCGATGAGCCCGCGACGCAAATCGTCCTGCTGTTCCTGCTGCCGTTTGCGTCCTACCTGATTGCCGAACATATCGGCGTCTCCGGGATCCTGGCGGCGGTGGCCGCCGGGATGACCATCACCCGCTCCGGGGTGATGCGTACCGCGCCGCTGGCTATGCGCCTGCGTGCGAACAGCACCTGGGCGATGCTGGAGTTCGTCTTTAACGGCATGGTCTTCCTGCTGTTGGGCCTGCAGCTGCCGGATATCCTGTCGACCTCGCTGGTGGCGGCGGAAGCGGACCCGAATGTCGAAACCTGGATGCTGTTTACCGACATTATCCTGATCTACGCCGCGCTGATGCTGGTGCGTTTTGGCTGGCTGTGGACGATGCGTAAATTGAGCCAGCGCTTTCTGAAAAGAAAACCGATGGAGTTTGGCTCGTGGACGACCCGTGAGCTGCTGATCTCTTCGGTCGCCGGGGTGCGCGGAGCGATTACCCTCGCCGGTGTGCTGTCGATACCGCTGCTGCTGCCGGACGGCAACGTCTTCCCGGCCCGCTATGAGCTGATCTTCCTCGCCGCCGGGGTGATTCTGTTCTCGCTGTTTGTCGGCGTGATTGCGCTGCCGATTCTGCTGCGCCATATCGAGTCGGGCGATCGCGATCAGCAGCGTAAAGAGGAGCGTCTGGCGCGTGCGGCAACGGCGGACGTCGCGATTGTCGCGATTCAGAAGATGGAAGAGCGCCTGGCGGCGGACACCAAAGAGAACATTGATAATCAGCTGCTGACCGAAGTCAGTTCGCGGGTGATCGGTAATCTGCGTCGCCGCGTCGATGGGCGTAACGATGTGGAAACCTCAATGCTCGAGGAGCAGCTTGAACGCCGCTTCCGTCTGGCGGCGCTGCGCTCGGAGCGTGGCGAGCTGTATCACCTGCGCGCTACCCGGCAGATCAGCAATGAAACGCTGCAGAAGCTGCTGCACGATCTTGACCTGCTGGAAGCGCTGTTAATTGAAGATCAGTAAGCGCTCCCCGTCTCCCCGCTCGCGTTGTGCGTCCGGGGAGACGGCGCGTTGCGGTCACCCGGGTTAGCCTCGCGCGGCCCGGGAAACCGGCTTAATTAACGCTCAGGGCGCCAGCCAGAACGCTTTACTGCACTCCAGCCATGCCTGCGCGCTGTGCGACAGATAGACCCCCTCCCGCCAAATCATACCCAGCTCCCAGTGCAGTTCGCTCTGCAACGGTATCCAGCAAAAATTCTGGGGGTCGAGGCGTTCACAGATCGGCTGCGGCAGGATGGCTACGCCGATCCCGGCCTGCACCATGGCCGCGAGAAAATCCCACTGGCCGCTGCGTACCGCAATGCGGGGCTTCACGTCATGGCAGGTAAACAGCGCCATCAGCTGGCGGCTGAGGGCGAAATCTTCGTTATAAATCACCAGCGGGTGGGCCGCGAGGGCCTCCGGGGAGAGTGACCGCACGTGCTGCCACTGCTCGGTTCTGGGGGTCAGCACGCACAGCGGGTGGTTGAACAGCGGCAGAGTCGCCAGGCCGCTTTCCTCATCAACCGGCAGCGCCGTCATGGCGAGATCCAGCTCGCCGTTGCTGACCGCCTGCTGTACCGTCAGGCCGCCAAACTCAGAAATTTTGAGCTCCACGCCCGGGTAGCGTTGGCGAAACAGGCTGATAGGCTCAGCCATCAGCATCCCGACCATCGGCGGGATCCCCAGTTTCAGGATGCCCTTATGCAGATGGTTAATATCGCTGAGCTCCGATTTCAGTTGATGAAATTCGCCAAGAATCGCCTGCCCGCGCTCGAATACCACCCGGCCGGTATCGGTCAGCAGGAGCTTGCGGCCATCGCGAATCAGCAGAGTACAGTTCAGCTCATCCTCGAGGTTTTTGAGCATTTTGCTGATGGTGGGCTGAGTGACAAAAAGTTTTTCCGCCGCGCGAGTGAAACTCTGCTGACGGACCACCTCAACAAAATAGCGCAGCGTTCGGATATCCATAATTATTCCCTGAGACTATACCTGTGATGATTTTAATTCATTTCTGTCCGCTCAGGCGGCTCTCTATACTGCTCCTCTCGCCTCTTTTTCAGGAATTCAGCTCATGGCCTTCGCGCCAGCTCGCGTCACCCCCTTCGTGGTACAACGTCTCCAGGTACCGGTTCAGGTACTGATCTACGCCGGACTGTTCGTCTGTGCCGAATATTTAGTGAACTGGCTGCATCTGCCGCTACCGGCGAACGTGGTCGGGATGTTGATGCTGCTGGCGCTCATCGTTTGTCGGATCATCCCGCTGAACTGGGTGCGGGCTGGCGCGCGCTGGCTGCTGGCGGAAATGCTGCTGTTTTTCGTCCCGGCGGTGGTGGCGGTGGTGAACTATACCCAGCTGCTGATGGTGGACGGCTGGCGCATTTTTCTGGTGATTGCGCTGAGCACCCTGATGGTGCTGGGGGCAACGGCGTGGGTGGTGGATAAAGTGTACCGCTATGAAATCAGCAGGATGAAGCATGAGTGATTTTCAACTGAGCGTCCTGTGTTTGATTGCGACGCTGGCGCTCTATTTTGCCAATAAGCGCCTGTATCGCCGTTTCCACAAGCTCCCGCTGATGCCGCTGGTCTTTACCCCGATATTGCTGGTGTTGATTCTGGTCTTTGGCCACATCTCCTATCAGAGCTATATGGGAGAGGCCCACTGGCTGCTATGGCTGCTGGGCCCCGCGACCATTGCTTTTGCCGTCCCGGTGTATGACAACCTGACTATTATTAAGCGCCACTGGATGTCGCTGACCGCCGGGGTGCTCACCGCATCGCTGGTGGCGGTGTGCAGCTCGGTCTGGCTGGCGCGCCTGTTTACCCTTTCTGATGAGATTCAGCGTAGCCTGGCGGTGCGTTCGGTTACCACCCCGTTTGCGCTGGCGGCGGCCAAACCGCTTGGCGGCCAGCCCGATCTGGTGGCGTTGTTTGTGGTGGTCACCGGAGTATTTGGGATGGCGGTGGGCGATGTGCTGTTTTTACGCCTGTCGATTCGTGAAGGAATGGCGAAAGGGGCCGGGTTCGGCGCGGCTTCGCACGGCGCCGGGACCGCGCGCTCTTATGAGCTGGGACAACAGGAAGGGGTGGTTGCCAGCCTGGTAATGATGTTCTCCGGCGTGGTGATGGTGCTGGCGGCGCCGCTGGTGCGCCTGCTGATGTTTTGATCTTCCCCGGCCGGACGGCCGGGGAAGATCGGGTTAATGCGCCTGACCGCGTTCGATACCGATCCCGGTTTGTGAACGGATGAACTGGGCGCGGAACAGTTCGCGCTCGCGCATCCCTTCCGCTGAGTTATCGGTGGCTGAGAAGAGCCAGATGCCGACAAAGGCGATGGCGATGGAGAACAGCGCCGGATATTCATACGGGAATATCGCCGTCTCATGACCGAGAATTTGCACCCAAATCGTCGGGCCGAGGATCATCAGGATAACGGCGGTCAGCAGCCCCAGCCAGCCCCCGACCATCGCGCCGCGGGTGGTCAGTTTTGACCAGTACATCGACAGGAGAATGATCGGGAAGTTACAGCTGGCGGCGATGGAGAAGGCCAGTCCCACCATAAAGGCGATGTTCTGGTTCTCAAACAGAATCCCCAGCAGAATCGCCACCACGCCCAGCACCAGCACGGTGATTTTCGATACCCGCAGCTCGTCGCGCTCGCTGGCCCCTTTGCGGAAAACGTTGGCATACAGGTCATGGGAAACGGCCGAGGCGCCTGCCAGGGTTAAGCCCGCCACCACCGCCAGAATGGTGGCGAAGGCGACCGCGGAAATAAAGCCGAGGAACAGGTTGCCACCAACCGCATCCGCCAGGTGTACCGCCGCCATGTTATTGCCGCCGATGAGCTGGCCCGCCGCATCTTTAAACGCCGGGTTCGCCCCGACCAGCATGATCGCGCCGAAGCCGATAATAAAGGTCAGGATATAGAAGTAGCCCATAAAACCGGTGGCGTACAACACGCTTTTACGCGCTTCGCGCGCGTCGCTGACGGTGAAGAAGCGCATCAGAATATGCGGCAGCCCTGCGGTACCGAACATCAGCCCAAGGCCGAGCGACAGCGCCGATATCGGGTCTTTCACCAACCCGCCAGGGCTCATAATCGCCGCCCCTTTCGGGTGCACCGCCATTGCTTCGCTGAACAGATTATTGAAGCTGAAGCCGACGTGCTTCATCACCATAAAGGCCATAAAGCTGGCGCCGCACAGCAGCAGGACCGCTTTGATGATCTGTACCCAGGTGGTGGCGAGCATGCCGCCGAACAGCACGTAGAGCACCATCAGCACGCCGACCAGCACCACCGCGATGTGGTAGTTCAGGCCGAACAGCAGCTGGATAAGTTTGCCCGCGCCGACCATTTGCGCAATCAGGTACAGCGCCACCACCACCAGCGAACCGCAGGCGGAAAGGGTACGAATCGGCCCTTGTTTCAGGCGATAGGAGGCGACGTCGGCAAACGTATAGCGCCCGAGGTTACGCAGGCGTTCCGCAATCAGGAACAGAATAATCGGCCAGCCGACCAGGAAACCGAGAGAGTAAATCAGCCCGTCGTAGCCGGAGGTGTAAACCAGGGCGGAGATGCCGAGGAAGGAGGCCGCCGACATAAAGTCGCCGGCAATCGCCAGACCGTTCTGGAAGCCGGTGATATTCCCGCCCGCGGTGTAATAGTCGCTGCGCGAACGCATGCGTTTTGACGCCCAGTAAGTGATATACAGCGTGAGGGCGACAAAGATCAGGAACATGATGATCGCCTGCCAGTTTGTCGGCTGGCGCTGTACCGCGCCGGCAATGGTGTCCGCGGCATTGGCGGTAAACGGTAGCGCCGCGGCTAACGCCGTCAGGAATTTCTTCATGATGCGTGCACCTCGCTGATAATGCTTTTCGTCAGCCGATCGAATTCCCCGTTTGCCCGCCAGACATAAATTCCGGTCAGCACGAATGAGATAACGATAACGCCGATACCAATCGGGATACCTCGGGTAACGCTGGTGCCGGCATGCAGCGGCGTACCCAGCCAGCCGGGGGCGAAAGCGATGAGCAAAATAAAGCCCACATAAATCACCAGCATAATCACTGACAGTATGGCGGCAAACCTTTGCCGGGTTGCAACTAACTCCCTGAAATGCGCACTATTTTCTACCCGCTGACAAATTTGCTCATTCATCGTAGCGTCTCCAGAGGTATCCCTTTCGTCATCCACGCGCAGTCTGTCGGCAGCACTTATCCGCCCGGCAGCGTACCGTCGGGAAGAGGGCTGGCTTAGCGCTTTCCTGCTACGTGGAATCCTTAGGGCGTATTATTTATGACCTCTCCCCTTGTGGGGAGAGGGTGTAGGGAATAAGGTCCGTTTCAGGATGGCATCGCAATGGCCTGCTTCTCTTCGAGCAGTTTTTCCACGACGCCGGGATCCGCCAGAGTTGACGTATCGCCGAGGTTGCTGGTGTCGCCGGCGGCAATCTTGCGCAGAATACGGCGCATGATTTTACCCGATCGCGTTTTCGGTAAGGAGTCGGTCCAGTGCAGCACGTCCGGCGTCGCCAGCGGACCAATCTCTTTCCGTACCCAGTTGCGTACTTCCGCATACAGCTCCGGCGTCGGCTCTTCGCCATGGTTCAGCGTCACGTAGGCGTAGATCGCCTGGCCTTTAATGTTATGCGGAATACCGACCACCGCCGCTTCGGCGATTTTCGGATGCGATACCAGCGCCGATTCGATTTCAGCGGTGCCCAGACGGTGGCCGGAAACGTTCAGCACGTCGTCCACGCGGCCGGTGATCCAGTAGTAGCCATCTTCGTCACGACGCGCGCCGTCGCCGCTGAAATACATATTTTTAAAGGTCGAGAAGTAGGTCTGTTCAAAGCGATCGTGGTCGCCGAACAGGGTTCGCGCCTGCCCCGGCCAGGAGTCGGCGATCGCCAGATTGCCCTCGGTCGCTCCTTCCAGCGGCGTCCCTTCATTATCCACCAGCACCGGCTGAACGCCGAAGAATGGACGCGTGGCGGAGCCGGCTTTCAGCTCGATGGCGCCCGGCAGCGGGGTGATCATGAAGCCGCCGGTTTCGGTTTGCCACCAGGTGTCCATCACCGGGCATTTTTCGTTGCCGATTTTCTTCCAGTACCACTCCCAGGCTTCCGGGTTAATCGGCTCGCCGACAGAACCCAGAATGCGCAGGGAAGAGCGGTCGGTGCCTTCGATGGCTTTATCGCCCTCCGCCATCAGCGCACGGATCGCCGTCGGCGCGGTGTAGAGAATATTGACCTGGTGTTTGTCCACCACCTGGCACATCCGCGCCGGGGTCGGCCAGTTCGGCACGCCTTCGAACATCAGCGTGGTCGCGCCGCAGGCCAGCGGGCCATACAGCAGGTAGCTGTGGCCGGTTACCCAGCCCACGTCGGCGGTACACCAGTAGATGTCGCCAGGATGGTAGTCGAAAACATATTTGAAGGTGGTGGCGGCATAGACCAGGTAGCCGCCGGTGGTGTGCAGCACCCCTTTGGGCTTACCGGTTGAACCGGAGGTATAGAGGATGAACAGCGGGTCTTCCGCATTCATCTCCTGCGGCTGATGCTGGTCGCTGGCATTCGCCAGCAGATCGCTCCACCACAGGTCGCGGTTTTCCTGCCAGTCGATGTTACCGCCGGTACGCTTGAGGACCACCACGTGTTCAATGGTGGTGACGTTGGGGTTTTTCAGCGCGTCATCGACGTTTTTCTTCAGTGGAATGGCGCGACCGGCGCGCAGGCCTTCGTCCGCGGTGATCACCAGCCGGGAGCTGGAGTCGATGATACGTCCGGCAACCGCTTCCGGTGAAAAGCCGCCGAAAATAACCGAGTGAATAGCGCCAATACGGGCGCAGGCCAGCATCGCCACGGCCGCTTCCGGCACCATCGGCATATAGATAGCGACCACGTCGCCTTTTTTAATACCGAGGTTGAGCAGAACGTTGGCGAAACGGCACACGTCGCGATGTAGTTCGCGGTAAGTGATGTTCTTACTCTGGCTGGCGTCGTCGCCTTCCCAGATGATAGCGGTCTGGTCGCCGCGCTCGGCCAGGTGGCGATCGAGGCAGTTCGCGGCCAGGTTTAGGGTGCCGTCTTCATACCATTTAATGGAAACGTTGCCCGGCGCGAACGAGGTGTTCTTCACGCGCGTATAGGGCCGCATCCAGTCAAGGATTTTGCCTTGTTCGCCCCAGAACGCGTCGGGGTCACTGACAGATTGTTGATATTGCGCCTTGTACTGTTCCGGGTTAATCAGGCAGCTGTCCGCAATGTTAGCGGGAATAGAGTGCTTATGTATTTGGCTCATGGCTTTTTTTCTCCTGTAGATTGTTAAATATATGTCAAGTAAACGTTAATAGTAGGGTCTTTGACGGCTTTGTTTGCTATTTGGGGGGCAGATCACGCATTGATTCAACTGAATGAAAATCAACCAAATGAAACTTTGAAGTGAAATAATTACCGAAATGAATTTATAGAAATGGAATTTATGAAATTTTTTTTATAACAAATACTTATGCAATAGAACCGGGGGAAATTAGTGAATTTATGCAGAAACCTGGAGGAAAGCCCTGTTCTTAAAGACTTGCGTAGCATGCCGTGCAAATGATACTGATACCGCGCGTTAAAAAACCCCATAAAGCAACGCAACACAATTCATACCCCTTTCAGTGGGCATCATTACTCACGGGAATGGTGCCTTTCATTGAGGAAGTCTGTAGTGATGAAAAAAACAAAAGTCAGCCTCGCCTGGCAAATTTTGCTGGCTCTGGTGCTAGGCATCCTTCTGGGTAGCTACCTGCATTATCATGCCGAAAGTCGGGATTTATTAATCTCGAATTTCCTGACGCCGGCGGGCGATATCTTTATCCATCTGATCAAGATGATCGTGGTGCCGATAGTGATTTCGACGCTGATTGTCGGGATTGCCGGCGTTGGCGATGCGAAACAGCTGGGCCGCATCGGCGCGAAAACTATTATCTATTTTGAAGTGATCACCACCGTGGCGATCGTGCTGGGGATTACTCTGGCCAACGTCTTTCAGCCGGGCAGCGGCATTGATATGTCGCAGCTGGCGGCGGTGGATATTTCGAAATATCAAAGCACGACGGCGGAAGTCCAGAGCCATGCCCACGGTCTGATGGGGACGATTCTGTCGCTGGTGCCGACCAACATCATCGCCTCCATGGCGAAAGGCGATATGCTGCCGATTATCTTCTTCTCGGTACTGTTCGGCCTGGGTCTCTCCTCGCTGCCGGCGACGCATCGCGAACCGCTGGTCACCGTTTTCCGTTCCATTTCCGAAACCATGTTCAAAGTCACCCATATGGTGATGCGCTATGCGCCGGTCGGGGTGTTTGCGCTGATCTCGGTCACCGTGGCGACCTTCGGTTTTGCCTCGCTGTGGCCGTTAGCCAAGCTGGTGATTCTGGTGTACTTCGCGATTCTGTTCTTCGCGCTGGTGGTACTGGGGATCGTAGCGCGGGTATGCGGGCTGAGTATCTGGATCCTGATCCGCATCCTGAAAGACGAGCTGATTCTGGCTTACTCCACCGCCAGCTCCGAGAGCGTGCTGCCGCGTATTATTGAGAAGATGGAAGCCTATGGCGCGCCGGCCTCGATCACCAGTTTCGTGGTGCCGACCGGATACTCCTTTAACCTCGATGGTTCCACGCTGTATCAGAGCATCGCGGCAATCTTTATCGCCCAGCTGTACGGTATTGACCTGTCGCTGTGGCAGGAGATCACCCTGGTGCTGACCCTGATGGTGACCTCGAAAGGGATTGCCGGCGTGCCGGGCGTCTCCTTCGTGGTGCTGTTGGCGACGCTGGGGAGCGTGGGGATCCCGCTGGAAGGTCTGGCGTTTATCGCCGGCGTTGACCGTATTCTTGATATGGCGCGTACCGCGCTGAACGTGGTGGGGAATGCTCTGGCGGTGCTGGTTATCGCCAAGTGGGAACACAAGTTTGACCGCAAAAAAGCGCTGGCGTATGAGCGCGAAGTGCTGGGCAAATTTGATAAAACCGCCCACTAAAATAAAAGGCCCGGTGCAGCGCGCCGGGTTTTTTTCGGTTTTCGCGGGCCGGGGAATTTCTGTTAGCGGCGGTCCGGGCGCATGCCGTTCCCACGCCGCGGATGTGAGAAACGCTCCGCATGCACCGTGAACGGAACATTCCACCGTGGCCTGACATACCACACATCAGCGATCCCGCTTTCGCCTGAACCACGCCCTAAAAACCGCCCACGGCTGAAGAGATTACCCTCTGGTGATTCGCTCAAACTCTTCACAGCCGGTATCAAACCCCTCCTGACAGCTGACGTTTAGCCAGTGCAACGCTTTCTGCTGGTTGGGTTCAATAAAGCCTTTTTCTCCCAGCAGGAACATCATGCCGGCCCAGTATTCGGCATAGCCGGTACGGGATAACGAGGAGCTGCGTTTAAAATAGTGCGTGGCCAGCGCGTCATCTTCCGCGATTTGAACGCCGCTGGCGTAAATCAAACCCAACAGCATCTGGGCGTCGACGGCGGAGTCGTTTTCAGGATCCTGCGCGGCATCCTGCAGCAGGGCGATGGCGTGCGTATAGTTCGTCTCTCCGGCCTGATGATTCACCAGTACGCGGGCAAGGATAATTTCCCCGGCCTTACTGCCCACCTGGACCGACTTTTCGGCCAGCTGTCTGGCCTGCTTGTAATCGGCCTGCTGCGGGTTGCGGATCTTCAGCTGAGCCAGCAGCGCCAGGGCGTCGCCGTCGCCGCTATCTGCCGACTTCTGCGCCCAGTATTCGGCCTGCTGGTAATCGCCGGAGCTGACATAGGTATCGGCAAGATAGTATTGCGCTCGCGGATCGCCTGCTTGCGCCTGCTGTTGGTACTGGCTGCCGGGTTCCATTGCGCCTGCGGCGAGAGAGTACAGCGTCAGAAGTAAATAGAGGTATTTCATTTTTTATTATCGGTCAGGAACACAGCGGGCAGTATAAAGGGAGGTGAAAAGGAAGAAAATGGCGGCCGCTGCCAGGAGCGATAAAAGTGGGCTGCGCCAGCGATCCCGCAACCCTGATGACTCAAGCGTTTCCCCGGCCAGCGTCAGGCCAGCGGGGAAACCGCCCGCCTTAACCCATCGCGCTTTCGCGCAGGCGGGATTTCAGCTTATTGTACTCATCAATCACGTACTGCTCGGCGGCGCGCTGGTCGGCAATGCGTTCCACGTTCACCGCGCAGTACTTGTACTCCGGCGTCTTGGTTATCGGACTTAGGTGCTCCGAGACCAGTTCGTTACAGGCGCCGATCCACCACTGATAGGTCATATATACCGCCCCGATATTCGGACGATCGCTGACCTGTGCGCGGGTGATGATGCGCCCTTTGCGCGAATTGACCCACACCAGCGCTTCATCCTCGATCCCCAGACGCGCGGCATCGGCGGTATTGATTTGCGCGTAGCCAGGCTCATCCGCCAGCGCGGCCAGCGCCGCACAGTTGCCGGTCATCGAGCGGCACGAATAGTGGCCCACTTCCCGCACGGTGGAGAGCACCATCGGATACTCGGCGGTAAGCTTATCGACCGGCGCAACCCAGTCGCAGGTGAAGAACTGCGCCAGGCCGTTGGGGGTGTCGAACTTCTCTTTAAACAGATAAGAGGTCCCCTGGTCGGCCTCGGACTCGGCGCGACACGGCCACATGATGTAGCCCAGCTCGCCCATTTTCTCGTAGGTGGCGCCGGTGAAATCCGGGCACAGATGACGTAACTCATCCCAGATCTCCTGGGTGTTGTTGTAGTGCATCGGATACCCCATTCGGGTGGCGATTTCGCTGATAATCTGCCAGTCGGTTTTCAGATCCCACTTCGGCTCCACCGCTTTGAAGAAGCGCTGGAAGCCGCGGTCCGCCGCGGTGTAGACGCCTTCATGTTCGCCCCACGAGGTGGACGGCAAAATCACATCCGCCGCCGACGCGGTTTTGGTCATAAAGATGTCCTGGACGATAACCAGCTCCAGCTCGTCAAACGCCTGACGCACGGCGGACAGCTCGGCGTCGGTCTGCAGCGGATCTTCTCCCATAATGTACGCCGCCCGGACTTCGCCGTGGGCCGCGCGGTGCGGCAGTTCGCTGATGCGATAGCCGGTGTGCGCCGGCAGGTTCTCCACGCCCCAGGCTTTGGCGAACTTCTCCCGGTTTTCCGGGAATTTCACGTACTGATAGCCTGGATAGGTATCCGGCAGCGCGCCCATATCGCAGGCGCCCTGGACATTGTTCTGCCCGCGCACCGGGTTGACGCCGACGCTCGGCTTGCCGAGGTTGCCGGTCATGATCGCCAGACTGGTCAGCGAGCGTACGGTTTCCACCCCCTGGTAGAACTGGGTGACCCCCATGCCCCACAGGATGGCGGCGGATTTCGCCGTCGCGTACATCCGGGCGCATTCGCGGATTTGCTGTGCGCTGACGCCGGTGATCGCTTCCACCGACTCCGGCGTATAGCCTTCGACGATTTTGCGATACTCCTCGAAGCCCTCGGTACGGCTGGCGACGAAGGATTTATCGTAGAGCTCCTCTGCAATAATCACATGACCGATGGCGTTTAGCAGCGCAATGTTCGAGCCGTTTTTCAGCGCGATATGCATATCCGCAATGCGCGCGGTTTCGATTTTACGCGGATCGCAGACGATGATTTTCGCCCCGTTGCGTTTGGCGTTAATCACGTGGTTCGCCACAATAGGGTGCGAATCCGCCGGGTTATAGCCGAAGATAAACACCAGATCGGTGTTATCAATCTCTGTGATGGCATTACTCATAGCGCCATTACCGACCGACTGGTGCAGACCTGCAACCGAAGGGCCGTGTCAGACGCGCGCGCAGCAGTCGACGTTATTGGTACCAATAACGGCGCGGGCGAATTTTTGCATCACATAGTTGGTTTCATTGCCGGTCCCGCGGGATGAGCCGGTGGTCTGGATAGCATCCGGGCCGTACTTGGCTTTAATGGCGCTGAGGCGGGCGGCGACGTAATCGAGCGCTTCGTCCCAGGAGACGGATTCCAGCTTGCCGCCGCGCTGACGGCGGATCATCGGAGTTTTCAGGCGCGGGGTGAGGATCTGGGTATCGTTAATAAAATCCCAGCCATAGTAGCCTTTCAGACACAGGGTGCCCTGGTTGGTTTTCCCCTGTGCCGCCTCAGCCCGGACGATTTTGCCGTTATCGACCACCAGGTTGATTTTGCAACCTGATGCGCAATACGGGCAAACCGTGACGACTTTTTTCATCGGTCTTGCTCCCGTTCATCAATGGGCGCATATGCGCTATCACGCCATCAATATGCATCTTCTATACCATGCTTTCATTGTGGGTATTGACTGATGATACGTCGATTTTTTGGGCTAAATGCTGACTAAAAGCAGGGCGTCGTCAGTTTTGACGTGTCGAAGAGGGGAGAGATGTGACATTGATTGAAGAAACGCGATGCGAAAATGGATTTGTCGAGGGGGCTTTGCTGAATTAATCAGACAGAGATCGTTCCGTACGGGCAGAGGCAAATAATGAAACCGGTCATTTTGGTCGTTGATGACGACAGCGCAATTTGCGAACTGCTTAGCGACGTGCTCAGCGCGCATGTTTTTGACGTGCTGGTGTGTCAGACCGGCAGCGATGCGCTGGCGGTGGCGGCGCAGCGGGCGGATATCTCGCTGGTGCTGCTGGATATGATTTTACCCGATACCAACGGGCTGCTGGTGCTGCAGCAGCTGCAGCGCAGCAGACCCGAACTGCCGGTGGTGATGCTGACCGGGCTCGGTAGCGAGGCCGATGTGGTGGTGGGGCTGGAAATGGGCGCCGATGATTATATCGCCAAGCCGTTTAATTCCCGGGTGGTGGTGGCGCGGGTGAAGGCGGTGCTCAGACGCAGCGGCGCATTGAGTCCGGAGGGGAGCGGCGGCGGAGCCGGGCTGCTATTTAACGGCTGGCGGCTGGATACGTTTCGCTGCGAATTGTTTAACCCGCAGCAGCAAACGGTCCCGCTGACCCAGGGGGAATACGCTCTGCTGCTGGCGCTGGCGCAAAACGCTCGTCGGGTGCTCAACCGCGAGCAGCTGCTGGCCTTGACGCATAGCGAAAGCACCGAAGTCTTTGATCGGACGATTGACGTGCTGATCATGCGCCTGCGGCGCAAAATTGAGCTAAACCCGCACCAGCCGACGCTGATCAAAACCCTGCGCGGCCTGGGCTATGTGTTCGCCGCAGATGTTATCCACGGCGATAAAGCGGCGTAAGCACAGGTAATCCCCGGCTAACGCGGCGCCGGGGATGGCCCGATCGTGCCTATTTGACGGTCCAGCCTTTATAGCTGCCGATGTTGTTTTTATCGATCATCGTCACCGGGATCAGCACCGGGGCCGTCGGCGCCGGTTTACCCTGCAGAATGTCATAGCCGATCTCGACCGCTTTCGCCGCCATCACCTGCGGGTCCTGCGCCGGCGTCGCGACAAACAGCGAGTTCTTCCGCTTCAGCGCCTCTTCACCGTCCGGGCTGCCATCGACGCCGACAATAAAGAACTCATTACGCTGCGCCTGTTTTGCCGCCAGATCGGCACCGATGGCGGTAGGATCGTTAATCGCAAAGACGCCATCAATCTTCGGATTCGCCGCCAGCAGCGAGGTCATAATTTCCAGGCCGCCTTCGCGGCTGCCTTTGGCGTTCTGGTTATAAGAGAGCACCTTGATATCCGGGTGGCGCTTAAACTCGGTCTGACAACCTTCGACGCGGTTCTGCACGGCAGACACCGGCGGCCCGTTGATAATCACCACGTTACCTTTTCCTTTCAGACGGTCGGAGATGTACTTACAGGCCATTTCGCCCGCCTGGGTGTTATCGGAGGTGATGGTGGCATCGGCGCCTTCGGCGGCCACGTCCACCGCCACCACCACGATCCCGGCATCTTTTGCGCGTTTTACCGCCGGGCCAATCCCTTTTGAGTCGGCGGCGTTGAGGATAATCATGTCGACTTTGGCGGCAATAAAGTTATCGATCTGCGATACCTGCTGACCCAGATCGTAGCCGCTGGAGACCAGCGTCACTTTTACATTGTCGCCGGCCAGCTTGCGGGCTTCCAGCTCGGCGCCCTTGGTGATTTGCACGAAGAACGGGTTGGCCAGATCGCCGACCGTGACGCCGATAGATTTGAGTTCTTTGGCCTGGGTAAACGGCGCCGCGGCCAGCAGCGCGCCGGCACAGAGCGCGGTTACAACGGGTTTCAAACGCATACTGTTTTCCTCTGTCTGTAGGGTATTGTTGTTATGCACTTTGATGGTGTCGGGTACGGTATTTGTCGATCAGCACTGCAATGATGATCACCGCCCCTTTGATCACCAGTTGCCAGAAATAGGAGACTCCCATCAGCGTCATGCCATTGTTGAGCGTGGCGATAATCAACGCCCCCACCAGCGTGCCGGTGATGGTGCCAATGCCGCCGACGAAGCTGGTGCCGCCGAGAATCACCGCGGCGATGGCGTCCAGCTCATACCCCATGCCGAGGTTGCCGTTGGCGCTGTACAGCCGCGAGGCGCTCATCACCCCGCCGAGCCCGGAGAGCAGCCCGCTCATACCGTAGACGAACAGCAGCACCAGCCACACTTTGATACCGGTCAGCCGCGCCGCCTGCATATTGCCGCCTACGGCGTAGATATGTACCCCGAGGGTGGTGCGGCGCAGGATGAACCAGCACAACACAATCACCGCCAGCGCAATCACCACCAGCCACGGAACCGGGCCGAGATAATCATTGCCGATCCATTCGAAACTGATATCGGAGTTAATCACCGTGGTACCGTCGGCCAGCAGATAGGCCGCCCCGCGCAGGGCCGTATAGGTCCCGAGCGTGACGATAAACGGCGGCAGCCCGGCGAAGGCAACCAGCGCGCCGTTAAACAGACCGAGCACCAGGCCGAGCAGCAGCGCCGCGGGAATCGAAAGCATCGACAGCTCGGGGATAAGCGACACCACCATCGCAGCCACCGCGGTGGTGCCGAGAATCGAACCGACGGAGAGGTCAATCCCGCCGGTCAGAATGATGAAGGTCATCCCTGCGGCAAGCACAATGTTGATTGACGCCTGACGGGTGATATTCAGCAGATTGCTTTCGGTAAAGAAGTTGGGCGCGATAAAGCCAAATACCGCGACGATCAGGATTAATATCGGCAAAATGCCGATCGTCTGTACCAGATCGCCCATCAGCATTTTTTTCGCCGAAGCGGATTTCGCCACCGGCTGCGCGGCGGTCTCTTTCTGCGTTGTCATGGTTGCACCGCCTTAAGGTGAGTGTCGTTAACGCCGGTAGCCAGCGTCATAATGCTTTCCTGGCTGATGTCGCCGACCTGGAGTTCGCCGGCGATGCTGCCTTCGCGCATGACGTACACCCGGTCGCTCATGCCGACCACTTCCGGTAGTTCGCTGGAGATCATCAGGATGGCCACTCCCTGGCGCGCCATCTGGTTCATGATGCGGTAAATTTCGCTTTTGGCACCGACGTCGACGCCGCGCGTCGGTTCATCGAGGATCAGAATGCGCGGGCCGATAGCGACCCAGCGGGAGATCAGCAGCTTTTGCTGGTTGCCGCCGGAAAGGCCGCCGGCCCGCACCTGCGCATGCGGCACGCGAATGTTGAGCAGGGAGATGGCGTCATCGGAAATGGTCTGCGCCTTTTTGCGATTGAGCATGCCCCAGCTGGCATCGCGCTCCAGGGTCGCCATGGTGATGTTTTCCTGCGCCGCCAGTTCGAGAAACAGCCCCTGCTCCTTGCGGTTTTCGGTCAGAAAGCCGATGCCGAGGTTGATAGCGTCGCGCGGAGAGTGAATCACCACCGGCTCGCCGTCGATTTCAATCACCCCGGCGGTGGCTTTGCGCACGCCGAAAATCAGCTGCGCCAGCTCGGAGCGGCCCGCGCCGACCAGCCCGGCCAGGCCGACAATTTCCCCGGCCCGCACCAGCAGGCTGCTGGCCTTGACTTTGCTGCCATCGGTCAAATCCTGCACCCGCAGGCGCGGCTGGCCCAACGGGATATCGCGCTCTTTGTTGAACAGATCGCTTAACGGACGGCCCACCATCATCCGCACCAGTTCGGAGGCGTTGAGCTTATCCCGGGTCAGGCTGCCGACGTACTGGCCGTCGCGCAACACGCTGACGCGGTCGGACAGTTCATAAACCTCCGCCATCCGGTGGCTGATATAGATAATCGCCATCCCTTCGTCACGCAGGCGCAGAATCAGCTCAAACAGGCGCTGGGTTTCACGGGAGGAGAGGGCGGCGGTGGGTTCGTCCATCACCAGGATTCGGCTGTTGCGGTGCAGCGCGCGGGCGATCTCCACCTGCTGCTGTTCGGCAATGGTCAGCTTCATCACCCGATCGCTGGCCTTAAACTGGGCGCCGAGGCGGTCAATCACCGCCTGGGCCTGCAGCAGCATCTCTTTGCGCTGCACCAGCCCGCCGCGCGTCAGCTCGCTGCCGAGGAAAATATTTTCGGCGACGGTCAAATTAGGCGCCAGCTGCATCTCCTGATAAATCAGGGTGATCCCGGCGGCCAGCGCATCTTTCGGCCCTTTGATGGTATGCGGTTTGCCGTCGATCAGGATCTCGCCGCTGGTGGCGGTATAGGCGCCGGCGAGGATCTTCATCAGCGTACTTTTCCCGGCGCCGTTCTCACCCATTAACGCGTGGATCTCGCCGGGCCAGACCGTCAGGTCAACGCCTTTCAGCGCATAAAACTTGCCAAAGGCTTTGGCGATATTGCGCATGGATAGTACCGGTGTCCCTTGCATGGCGGGTCTCCTGCGGGCATTGGTCGATAGCCGCAGTCCACCACAGGACGATAAATGCAAAATGTCAGCAGCCGTTCATATTTGTCATATTGTTGAATAGTTAACCTGGATCACAATTACGTGACGTTACTCTCCCGGTGAGGGGCCGCAGCCGCCAGGATAAACAAAAAGATCGTGGAGCCGGCCATGTCATCCCCTCGCTACCCGTTTTTCGCCAGCGCTCGCGGGCGCCTGCTTTCGTTTAATCTGCTGATGGTCGCGGTGACGCTGATGGTTGCCGGGGTGGCGGTGTTCGGCTTTCGCCACGCCAGCCTGCTGCAGGAGCAGGTGCAGCGACAGACGCTGGACGATATGACCGGCAGTATGAACCTGGCGCGCGATACCGCCAACGTCGCCACCGCGGCGGTACGCCTCTCTCAGGTGGTCGGCGCGCTGGAGTATAAAAGCGAGGCCGAACGCCTGCTGGAGACTCAGCAGGCCCTGAAGCACTCGTTGTCCCGGCTTGCCGCCGCGCCGCTGGCGCAGCAGGAGCTGACGCTGGTAGCCAGTATTATTCGTCGCAGTAATGAGCTGCAGCAGAGCGTTGGCGGGATGCTGGAGCGCGGCCAGCGTCGGCATCTGCAGCGTAATGAGCTCCTGAGTTCGCTGTATCAGAACCAGAGCTATCTCCGCCATGTGCAGGATCTTAACGATCGGCCGGGCATCGAGCCGATCGATCCCCGCCGTCTGGAGGAGATGGATCGACTGATTGCGGCCGCTATCCATACCTCTACGCCGAGATCGATCGTCCAGCAGCTGGATGAGGTGATGGGTTTCCTGCCCAAAACCAGCCGCGATCCGACGCTGGCCGCGATTCTGGCGGACTTCAACGGCGAGCTGGCGAGGCTGGAGCCGCTGTCGGCGCAGCTGGAGGAGAGCGATCTGGCGATCGGCTGGTATATGTTCCACATTAAAGCGCTGGTGGCGCTTCTCAACAGCGATATCAATCGGTACGTTGCCCGGGTGGCCCAGGCCTCTGAACTGCGGGCGGCGCAAAGTCATCAGGAGCTGCGCTCCATCAGCATGTTCATTCTGCTGTCGGCGCTGCTGGCGCTGGCCATCACCGGCTGCGCCGGCTGGTATATTTACCGTAATCTGGGCTCCAATCTGACCGCCATCTCCCGCGCTATGTCGCGGCTGGCGCAGGGCGAGCAGGAGGTCTCCGTCCCGGGGCTGCAGCGGCGCGATGAGCTGGGCGAACTGGCCCGCGCCTTCAACGTCTTTGCCCGCAATACCGCCTCGCTGGCCCATACCTCCCACCTGCTGAAGGAGAAAAGCACCCTGCTGGAGACCACCTTTCACGCCATGCGCGATGGCTTTGCGCTGTTCGATAATCAGGGGCTGCTGGTGGTGTGGAATCCGCAGTACCCGCTGCTGCTGGGGCTGGGGGCCGACGATCTGCAACGGGGCGTGCACTACCAGCATCTGCTGGGCCAGGCGGCGACGCTGGCGGAACATGTCCGGGAGAACCTGTCCCGCCCGTTGCCAAAGCCGCAGGAGCTGCAGCTGGCGGGGGAGCGCACGATCGAACTGCGCTTCAGCCCGGTTCCCGGGCGCGGGCTGGTCAACGTGGTGCTTGACCGCACCGAGCGCAAGGGGCTGGAACAGGCGCTGGTGCACAGCCAGAAAATGAAAGCCGTGGGCCAGCTGACCGGCGGGCTGGCGCATGATTTTAATAACCTGCTGGCGGTGATTATCGGCAGTCTGGAACTGGTGCAGCCTCAGGACGCCGATGCGCCGCGGATCTCCCGCGCGTTGAAAGCGGCGGAGCGCGGGGCGCTGTTAACCCAGCGGCTGCTGGCGTTCTCACGTAAGCAGTCGCTGCACCCCAATGCCGTGGCGATGAAACCGCTGCTGGAAAACCTCGGGGAGCTGATGCGTCATTCGCTTCCGGCGACGCTGAGCCTGGAGATCGAGGCGCAGTCGCCGGCGTGGCCCGCCTGGATTGACGTCGGCCAGCTGGAAAACGCCATCATCAACCTGGTGATGAATGCCCGCGATGCGATGGAGGGGCGGAGCGGGGTGATTAAGCTGCGCACCTGGAACCAGCGCGTCGCCCGCAGCGACGGGCGGCGGCAGGATATGGTGGCGCTGGAGGTGATTGACCACGGCTGCGGGATGTCGCAGGAGATTAAAGCGCAGGTGTTCGAGCCGTTCTTTACCACTAAACAAACCGGCGGCGGGAGCGGCCTGGGGCTGTCGATGGTCTATGGTTTCGTTCGGCAGTCCGGCGGCCGGGTGGCGATTGAGAGCGCGCCGGGGCAGGGTACCACGGTGCGCTTACAGCTGCCGCGGGCGGCGGTACAGGCCGCGACCTGCGGGCCGCAGCCGGAAGCCGAACAGGAGGCGAGCGGCGAGCGACTGGCGCTGGTGCTGGAAGATGAGGCGGATGTGCGCCAGACCTTGTGCGAACAGCTGCATCAGTTTGGCTGGCTGACGCTGGAGGCCGCAAGCGGAGAGCAGGCGCTGCAGATGCTTGAGGCCTCGACCGATATCGCATTGCTGATTAGCGACCTGATGCTGCCGGGCAGATTGAGCGGCGTTGAGGTGATTAACGAAGCGCAGCGACGTTTCCCGGCGGTTGCCGTGCTGTTGATCAGCGGCCAGGACCTGCGCCCGGCGCACAATCCCGCGCTGCCGGACGTCGATCTGCTGCGTAAACCCTTCAACCGGACACAGCTGATGCAGGCGCTGCAAAACGCCGTGGCCGCACCGCGTTATTCGTAGGCAGCGCAGCGGACGGATTTGAGATTCCTCCGCTACTCGCTGCTATCGCCGTTGATTAACGTAGGGCCAGCCCCCCGAAGAGACTGGCTTTATGAAACGTTACTTTACCGCTTTGATCCTCTGCACCCTGTCGCTGAGCAGCCAGCTGGCGCGCGCCGATATTATCGACGACGCGATCGGTAATATTCAGCAGGCGATTAATGATGCCTACAACCCCGGCAGCAGCCGCTCCGATGACGACGACAGCGATGATGACGGGCGTTACCAGGGTAGCCGCCAACAAAGCGCCGATCGCCAACGCCAGTATGACGATCGGCAGCGGCAGCTCGAGGATCGTCGCCGTCAGCTTGACGAGCGCCAGCGGCAGCTGGATCAGGATCGTCGGCAGCTGGAGAGAGACCAGCGTCGGCTGGATGATGACTACTGATGCTTCCCTGAGTGAGGGGCCCCGGCCCGCGGACGTGTGTATGCCGCGATCCGCGCCAGGCGTTAATCCAGCATCATCTCCATACCGTCGTAGCCTGCCTCGAATCCCGGCGGCAGCGTATGGTCCATCATCCAGAGATCAAACTGGTGGCTGATATGGGTGAGAATGACCCGCGGGCAACCCAGCAGCTGGTTGATGGCGCGTACCGTATTCAAATCGCAGTGGTTGCGCGGGAGCTGCGGACGCGGTTCGTGGCTACAATCGATTACCATCGCCTGCGGCGCGTTATTGAGCAGGAATTTCAGCGTCTTTTCCGGTAGCCCGGCGGTGTCTGATAGCCAGGCCACCCGGCTATGCGCCGATTCCAGCAGATAGCCAAAGGTGAGCTTCGAGTGGTTCAGCGGTAGCGGCGTGACCCGCAGCCCCTGTAGTTCAAACATCACAAAGGGTTCGACGGTATGGCTGAAGTCCAGCAGGCCGGGATGTTTAAACAGATCATCGCACCCCTCTGGATCCGGGGGGCCAAACACCGGAATCGGCGCGCCCACGCCCCAGCGCAGCGGGAATAATCCCTGCACATGGTCCATATGGTAGTGGGTGAGTAAAAACTGCTGAAAATGGCCGGCGGGCCACTGTTCCATCAGGTCGGGCAGCCCGGCATCCAGCAGAGTGACCGCCTGATTAAACTTCACCACCGCGCTACAGGGGCGACGGCGATACGCCTCATTGACGCGCGCGCGACGGCAGGCTGCGCACTCGCAGCCAAAGACCGGAACCAGCTGGGCGCCGCCGGTGCCGGTTAAGCGAATAGTCAGGCTCATTCTCCCTCCTCACAACGCTTTTTTAAAACGCAGATGACTGTGCAGATACCCTGCGCGGAGATAGAAACGGTGGGCATCGGGACGCGCTTTTCCGCTGGAAAGTTCCATCATCACCGCGCCGCGTCCGCGGGCTTCCTGCTCCGCCCAGGTTAGCAGCGCCTGACCGATGCGCAGACCCCGCATCTGCGGCAGTACCACCAGCTCCTGTACTTCGCCGATCCAGGCATTGAAATTGAGCGGGAACTGCAGCTGTAGCCCAATCAGCCCGACGGCTGCGCCATTCACCTCCGCCAGCTGATAGCGCAGGGTCGGATTTTGCAGGTTCATGGCAAATCCGGCGGCGAAATGGCGGCGATCGTAGGTTTTCTGCTTCAATTCGCCAATTAACGCATAGACGGCATCGACGTCGTCGCGGGTCACTTCACGAAGCTCACAGGTAAGCATGTTGATTCTCTTGTCGGGCGTAGTGGCGGCGCAGAAGCGTGAAGAATTGCTCGACCGATTGCCCGAGGCTGCCGTCGTTATTGAGGGTCAGGCAATCCGTTGGCGTATAGCGCGCCGCGCGCGCCAGGCGCTGGGCGATTTCCGTTTCGCTTTCCCGTCCGCGCTGCTGCAGGCGCTGGCGCAGTACCTCCGGCGTCACCTGCAGACAGATCGGCAGCAGGGCGTCGGCGTAGCGCGCCCGGGCCTGCGCCAGATGGGCGCGGGAGCCGTTAGCCACGACATCGAAACCGGCGTGCAGCCACAGGTCAATCTCGATACCAATCCCGTAATAATTGTTGTTGGCGTGCCAACTGAGAGCAAAAAGCTGCCGCTCGGCGCGGTTGAAAAACTCCTGCTTGCTGAGGGCGATATGATTCTCGCTGCCGGCGTTAAACGGGCGCGTGATGTAGCGGTGCGCCACCAGCAGCTGCGAATGTTCGTGCTGGCGTAAGGCCGCCAGCAGGCTATCTTTGCCGGAGCCGGACGGCCCCACCAGCCAAATCAATTTTCCGCTCATCAGAAGACCCTCTTTCCCTGACGCCAGACGTGGTCGATGTGGATATGCTCGCCGCGACGGTGCGCCAGCACCATATCGCCACGTTTCCCTTCGGCAATCACTCCGCAGTCGTGCAATCCCAGGGCCTGCGCCGGGTTCTGAGTGACCAGGCGAGCGGCCTGCGGCAGGGTGAACGCGTTGTTTTCGTCGTCGGCGATGCGGAAGGCCGCATCCAGCAGGCTGGCGGGGTAATAGTCCGACGACAGAATGTCGAGCAGATTGCTGGCCGCCAGCTGGTGGGCGGCGACGTTGCCGGAGTGGGAGCCGCCGCGCACGATATTGGGCGCGCCCATCAGCACGTTCATCCCGTGGCGACGCGACGCCTCGGCGGCGGCTAACGTCGTGGGAAATTCGGCGATCACGCTGCCAAGCTGATGGGATTCAAGCACATGTTCCGGGGTGGCGTCATCGTGACTGGCGAGGGCGATGCGGCGATCGCGGCACAGGGCGGCAATGGACCGGCGGTTGGCGTGCGACCAGGTGGCCGCCAGCGCGATCTGTTCTTCTTCGTAGCGCTGCATCTGCTCATTGTTGAGCTGATATTTGCCCTGATAGTACTCGCGATATTTCTCGCGGTTGGCGAACTGGCGCTGGCCCGGCGAGTGGTCCATCAGCGACACCAGGGTCACCGGCTCACGGTCCACCAGCTTCTCAAACAGCGGCAGCGTGGTGTGGTGCGGCAGTTCACAGCGCAGATGCAGACGGTGCTCGGCGCGGTTGACGCCGCGCTTCTGCGTCTCTTCGATGGCGTTGATCATCTTTTCCAGATTCTCCAGCCGGTCGCCGCCGTCGCGTACGTCGCCGATGGCGACCGCGTCCAGGACGGTGGTGATGCCGCTGGCGACCATCAGCGCATCATGGCTGCTCATCGCCGAGTGGGCGGGCCAGTCGACCTTCGGGCGCGGGGTAAAAAACTTATCCAGATTATCGGTATGCAGTTCGATAAGTCCGGGCAGCAGCCAGCCGCCTTCGCCGTCGAGCGCCTGCGGCAGCTGGCTCTGGCTTTCGGCAAAGGCGGAAATCATGCCGTCCTGCATTTCCAGCGAGCCGTGTACCACTTCATCTTCAAGAACCAGTTTGACGTTGTTGATAATCATGCTGTTATTCCCATCGGGTGCAGTCGGTCGGCGACCTGAGTGCGAACCGTTTGATCATGGAAAATGCCGACGATAGCCGCGCCGCGCGCTTTGGCTTCATCAATCAGTTCCACCACCGCGGCGCTGTTTCTGGCATCCAGCGAGGCGGTGGGTTCATCGAGCAGTAAAATCGGGTAATCGACCGCGAAACCGCGGGCAATATTGACGCGCTGCTGCTCGCCGCCGGAAAAGGTGGAAGGGGCAAGATGCCACAGACGCTGCGGGACGTTCAGGCGCGTCAGCAGGCTGGCGGCCCTGGAGGCGCAGGCTTCGCGCGGCATGCCGAGGTCGAGCAGCGGCTGCATCACCACTTCGAGGGCGGAAATTCGCGGGATCACGCGCAGAAACTGGCTGACCCAGCCAATGGTGCTTTTACGTACTTCCAGCACCTTGCGCGGCGAGGCGCGGACCAGGTCGACCCACTCGTCGCCGTGGCGGATGTGGATATGGCCGCTATCCGGCAGATAGTTGGCGTAGAGCGAGCGCAGAAGGGTGGATTTACCGCTGCCGGAATGCCCGTGCAGAACCACGCACTCCCCGGTATCGACCGTTAAGGAGGCATCGGCAAGGACCGGCAGGCGGACGCCATGTTGCTGATGCAGGACAAAGGTTTTATGTACATTTTCAACGCGGATGGCGTTCATTTTTAGCCTCTTCATGCCCGTTCGGGACCCTCCCGGCTGGCGGCTGGCGTCTTATCCGGGCGACCTGAGCGTGTGTGCCGTCGCCCCGGTAGGCGTAGCGCGAGCGGGGACTTTCCAGGGATTAGTTCTGCAGTACCGATGACACCAGCAGCTGGGTATACGGATGATGGGGATCGTCCAGCACGCGGTCGGTTAACCCACTTTCCACCACCTGACCCTGCTTCATGACCAGCAGACGATCAGCCAGCAGACGCGCCACGCCAAGATCGTGGGTGACAATCACCACCGCCAGGTTCAGTTCCACCACCAGGCCGCGCAGCAGGTCGAGCAGGCGGGCCTGTACCGATACATCGAGACCGCCGGTCGGCTCGTCCATAAACACCAGCTTCGGCTGGGTGACGAGGTTGCGGGCGATTTGCAGACGCTGCTGCATCCCGCCGGAGAAGGTGGTCGGCAGGTCATCAATGCGCGACGGCGGAATTTCGACGTCGCTCAGCCAGCGCTCGGCGGTGGCGCGGATATGGCCGTAGTGGCGTGCGCCGGTGGCCATCAGGCGCTCGCCGATATTGCCCCCCGCCGAGACCTGGCGCCGCAGGCCGTCCATCGGATGCTGATGCACCACGCCCCATTCGGTGCGCAGCAGGCGGCGGCGATCCGCTTCGCTCATCGCATATAGCGAGCGGTTCTCATACATCACTTCACCTTGCTGCGGCGCGAGGCGGGCGGAGATCGCTTTCAGCAGGGTGGTTTTACCGGAGCCGGATTCGCCAACGATGCCCAGCACTTCACCGGGCCACAGTTCGAAAGAGACGTCGCTGAAGCCTTTGCCCGGCGCATAGAGGTGGGTCAGCTGGTTGACCGCGAGTAACGGATGGTTCATTTATTCAGCGCCTCGCTCTGTTGGCGGCAATAGTCGGTATCGGAGCAGACAAACATCCGTTTGCCGCTGTCATCCAGCACCACTTCATCCAGATAGCTATGGCGGGAACCGCAGATGGCGCAGGGTTCATCCCACTCCTGTACGCTGAAGGGGTGGTCGTCGAAATCGAGACTTTCCACTGAGGTATACGGCGGTACCGCATAGATACGTTTTTCACGCCCGGCGCCAAACAGCTGTAGCGCAGGCATCATATGCATCTTCGGGTTATCGAATTTGGGGATTGGCGACGGGTCCATCACGTAGCGGCCGTTTACCTTCACCGGATAGGCGTAAGTGGTGGCGATATGACCGAAGCGGGCGATATCTTCGTACAGCTTCACCTGCATCACGCCGTACTCCTCCAGCGCATGCATGGTGCGGGTTTCGGTTTCACGCGGCTCAATAAAGCGCAGCGGCTCCGGGATCGGCACCTGATAGATCAGGATCTGATCTTCGGCGAGCGGCGTTTCCGGGATCCGGTGGCGGGTCTGGATCAGCGTCGCATCGCAGGTCGTCTCGGTGGTGGCTACGCCGGTCACGCGCTTAAAGAACTGGCGAATCGACACCGCATTGGTGGTGTCATCGGCGCCCTGGTCAATCACCTTCAGGACGTCGTTCTCGCCGATGACGCTGGCGGTAAGCTGGATGCCTCCCGTTCCCCAGCCGTAGGGCATCGGCATTTCGCGGCCGCCGAACGGCACCTGGTAGCCGGGGATCGCCACCGCCTTGAGAATCGCCCGGCGGATCATGCGCTTGGTCTGCTCATCAAGATAAGCAAAGTTGTAGCCAGTGAGTGGGTTAGCCACGTTCGTTCTCCCGTTGCAGGCGTTTTAGTAGCGCCAGTTCGGCCTGGAAATCGACATAATGGGGGAGCTTAAGATGCGAGACGAAACCGGCCGCCTCGACGTTATCGGCATGGGCGAGGACAAACTCTTCATCCTGTGCCGGCCCGGCGATCTCTTCGTCGTACTCCGGGGCCTGGAGCGCGCGATCCACCAGCGCCATCGCCATCGCCTTCCGTTCGCTCATGCCGAATACCAGTCCATAGCCGCGGGTGAAGTGCGGCGGTTCGTTCTCCGGCGCCACGAAGCCGTTGACCATTTCACATTCGGTCATCAGCAGTTCGCCGATGTTGAGCGTAAATCCCAGCTCTTCCGCCACGATCTCGACCGCGACGTAGCCGCTGCGAATTTCGCCGGCAAACGGGTGGTTGCGGCCATAGCCGCGCTGAGTGGAGTAGGCCAGCGCCAGCAGATAGCCCTCATCGCCGCGCACCAGCTGTTGCAGGCGCGATGAACGTGAACAGGGGTAGACCGGCGGCGCGCGGGTGATGTCGTCGGGGCGGGCGCCGGTATCCTGCTCAGCTTTCGCCAGTCCCTGCTGCGCCAGCAGGCTGAAGACGTGCGGCGTAGCTTCCTGCGGCTGCGTGGCGGTATTCAGCGGCGGCGTTTCACCGTTGGCCAGCAGGGTGAAATCCAGCAGGCGATGGGTGTAATCGTAGGTCGGGCCGAGCATCTGGCCGCCGGGAATATCTTTATAGACCGCCGAAATACGGCGTTCCAGGCGCATGCTGGCGGTATCGACAGGTTCGCTCACCGCCAGCCGCTGCAGGGTGGTGCGATAAGCGCGCAGTAAAAAAATAGCTTCGACGTTGTCGCCGCTGGCCTGCTTGAGCGCCAGCGCCGCCAGTTCGCGGTCGGCAATGCCGCCTTCGGTCATCACCCGATCGACCGCAAGGTGCAACTGCTGGTTAATCTGTTCAATGCTCAGTTCGGGAAGCTGTCCATCGCCTCGTCGTTTATGTTCCTGTAAGGCGTGAGCGGCGACGATCGCCTTCTCTCCGCCTTTGACGGCAACGTACATCAGCAAACCTCCACATGGGTGGTGCGCGGGATGGCCAGCAGGCGTTCGCCGCAGGTCAGGATCAGGTCAATCCCCAGCGGGAACGGATGCGGGCGTTCGGTTAGTTCATCAATAATGCAGTCCGGCAGCTGCGGGGCGATCATGCGCTCTTCGGCGATACCGGCCCCGGTCAGGCGCAGCATGCGCCCGCCGCTGAGGCTGGCGAGTTGGACCATCAGCGTGACGCCGGTTTCCGGCGCGGCGACGGTACCGGCGGAGAGGACGTTAAGCTGTTCGCTGCTGATACGTTCATCGGTGACGGCGAAGACCGCCTGCTGCGGCAGATCAACCAGCGGCGCGCCGGTATGAAAACGCAGATTTTGTCCGACCAGGTCGTTATGCAGCGCCGACGAGAGCCAGACCGGCGTGTCGTGATCCGCCAGGGTCAGCAGCAGGCTGGTGGAGGCGATATTCAACGGCTGCCAGCCGTGCTGAAGCTGCTGCAGGGAGACGATCACGCCCGGCTCGCTCATGGCTTTCAGCAGGCGGCGAAAACTGTGTTGGGCATCCTGCACCGGTAGGGTAAAGGCGGTTTGTAAGGTCATGCGTTATCTCCGCGAACCAGAGTAAAGAAGTCCACCCGGCTGGCGTTGACTTCTGCGCGTCGGGCTGCAATGTGCGCGCTGCGTTGTGCTTCCAGCGGGGTAATTAGGGTTTCCATTAAGGTGTGAAAATGGTGGGGAGACTGCATCAGCGCATCGATGGTCGCGCAGCGCTCGGCATGCGGTCGGTCGCGACCCAGGATCCAGCTGTAGCCCAGCGTGCCGTCGGCGAGGCGAATCGCGGCGCGGGTCAGGGTGGCGTCACCGGCGAAGAAACGATCGCCAATCCCACCCATACGCGCCTGCAGCTGCACCAGACCGGTTTCCGGGGGGCGAATCAGTTCATACTCCGGCGCCAGCTGCAGCGCCTGCATGCGTGCCTGCAGCTCTTGTGGTTCACTGTGGGCCAGCACGGACATCCAGCGCTGGCGGGTTGCGGTATCAAAGTGCATTCAGTGCTCCATGGTGAATTCAATCATGTCCGCCCGGGTCAGGCTGACGGAATACTCCGTGGCCTGCGACTCACCCGTACGGTGGTTTAGGGTTCTCACGCACAGCAGCGGCGCCATGTTGGGGATCCCGAGGATGTTGCTCTCTTTGGCCTGGGCGCGGCGGGCGCTGATTTTGGTACGCGCGCGGGTCAGCTCGATATCCAGCTGCTGGCGCAGAAAATCGTGCAGCGAGCCGTGAGTAAAGGTTTGCAGCGCGGGCCAGAAGCGCAGATCGGCAAAGTAGTGGTCAATCAGACACAGCGCGACGCCGTTGACGCGGC
This sequence comes from Klebsiella sp. NPDC088457, assembly GCF_044900465.1. Lineage (NCBI taxonomy): Bacteria > Pseudomonadati > Pseudomonadota > Gammaproteobacteria > Enterobacterales > Enterobacteriaceae > Klebsiella > Klebsiella sp. NPDC088457. The sequence goes on from NZ_JBJDNH010000009.1 coordinate 109,863, forward strand.
GCAGAGTGCGCAGATGAATGACGTTCTCGCCTTCGTGAATGCCAAAGGCTTCGGCGATGTGGCTGCTGGCCGGACGCAGCACCGAGAGCAGCTTTTCGCTGGTCGGGTGGCTGCCCTGATCGAGCAGGTTCTGGCTGAAGCGCGCCTGGGCATTGAGCGGATAATCGATGGGGCGCATCAGCACCAGTACGCCGACCCCCTGACGGCGCTGCACCCAGCCGCGTTCAACCAGCTGGTCGATCGCCCGGCGCAGGGTATGACGGTTGACTTCAAAGCGCGTGGCCAGCTGCTGTTCGGCGGGAAGATAGTCGCCGCAGCGGTAATGGTGGCGCAGCTCCTGCTCGAGTTTGGCGGCAATTTCCTGATACCGGGTGGGGTAACTGGTCGGATGTCTGGATAGGTACATGTCAATCGAGCCTCACTAAGCAGAAGAAGGGATTTCCCTCTGAGAGTGGCCCGATCCTGACGCGTTTTTGTTACATTGCGGTTAAAGCATAATGACCGACGGATGAAGAGTTAGCTCCAGCTGAATGACAGGGCGGGAGAGCCCGCCCGGAGGGGGGAGCATCAAGGTTGTTTGACGACGTTAACCATCCAGGGAACATCAAAGCGATCGATCACTTTGCCGAAGCCGTGGGCCCAGAACGTCTCCTGCCAGTCCATTTCAATACGTCCGCCGTCGGCGAGGCCGTCGAACCAGCATTTACCTGCATCCAGATCCTGGGTATCAAGTACCAGCGTAAAACCGGCATAGCGCTGATTGTCGCCGGTCGGGCTGTCGCCCAGCATGAGCTCGCTTCCGGCGACGCGCAGGCTGGCGTGAGCGATACAGTCGGCGGCCAGGTGCTGGCCGGAAGGGCAGCCATCTTCGGCATCCTTCATATCCTGCGGCATTTCGCCGTAGGTGATTTGATGGAGCAGTTCGGCACCCAGCGTTTGCTGATAAAACGCAATCGCCGCCGCGCAGTTGCCGCTAAAGGAGAGATAGGGACTTAGGGGCATAACCATTACCTCAGGTAAAGAAAGACCCATTAAGCGTAGATGGTGTTGGGCAATCCAGGCCAGGCGGTAACGGTCGGCGGCGGCGCGCGAGTGGCAGAGAATAAACGGGATGACGTGCGCAAATATAGCGGGTCATTTATCCCGGCGGTGATGATCCCGCCGGGAAAATAGAGAGTCTGCGTCGCGGGAATACGATCAGTTCTTTTTAACGAACTCGGATTTCAGCTTCATTGGACCAAAACCGTCAATTTTGCAGTCGATGTTATGATCGCCTTCCACCAGGCGGATATTCTTCACTTTAGTGCCGATTTTCAGCATAGAAGAGCTACCCTTAACCTTCAGATCTTTAATAACGGTGATGCTGTCGCCATCGGCGAGTAAATTGCCGTTGGCATCTTTTACCACCAGGACGTCATTATCTTCAGCGGGCTCGGCATTGTTCCATTCATGGGCACATTCCGGGCAAATAAACATGCCGTTGTCTTCATAGGTGTACTCAGAATGGCATTTTGGACAGTGTGGGAGTTGCATGACGTTCCTCGCGATTACAGGTAAAAACAGGACATTGGTCCGTTAAACAGCGGCTGATAGCCGAAAGTGGGCGCTATTATAGCGCATTCCCGCATTTTTGTCGGGTCTTTTTTTATCATTATATTGTGGTGGCAATATTTTAATTTAACCGATAAATAAGCCGCAATATTGCGCATTGCCTTCCGGACGTTGATCCACAAATAAATCATTATCCGCTGAGGACCTGGGAACTTATTCGTGTTCTCTGGCTCTGTTATAGGGTTGGCGATTTTTCGTGAAGTTGATCCCAAAATTAAACACTGTTAGGGTAAAAAAGGGCGATCGCAAATTCACGACTTTTATTCGCGACGCCATTTATTCGTTTATGGCAAGAGCAGGCGTCAACAGGTTCGGTTGTACAGACTGTCAGCAGACAGTGCAGGCAAACCTGCTACGCTTGAAATGAGGAGCACAGCAATTCGCCGCTCCCAACGTACGACGCGGATGGCATAGCCATTCGTTGGTGATTCGTGCGCTCACGGCGAGAGCAAAGAGGAAAAATATGCTTAAAAGGAAAAAAGTAAAACCAATCACGCTTCGGGATGTGACTATCATTGATGATAGCAAACTGAGGAAAGCGATTACCGCAGCGTCGCTGGGTAATGCGATGGAGTGGTTTGATTTTGGTGTGTACGGCTTCGTGGCGTATGCCTTAGGTAAAGTCTTCTTCCCTGATGCCGATCCCAGCGTACAGATGATTGCCGCGCTCGGGACATTCTCCGTTCCATTCTTAATCCGTCCCCTTGGCGGCCTGTTCTTCGGCATGCTGGGCGATAAGTATGGCCGACAAAAAATTCTGGCGATTACCATCGTCATCATGTCGATAAGTACCTTCTGTATCGGGTTAATACCGTCATATGCCTCGATTGGTATCTGGGCGCCGGTACTGCTGCTGCTGTGTAAAATGGCGCAGGGTTTCTCGGTGGGCGGGGAGTATACCGGCGCTTCGATCTTCGTTGCCGAATACTCGCCTGATCGTAAGCGTGGCTTTATGGGCAGCTGGCTGGACTTCGGTTCAATCGCCGGTTTTGTCATGGGCGCAGGCGTGGTGGTGCTGATCTCCAGCGTGGTGGGTGAAGAGAACTTCCTCAGCTGGGGCTGGCGTATCCCGTTCTTCCTGGCGCTGCCGCTAGGGATTATCGGTCTCTATCTGCGTCATGCGCTGGAAGAGACCCCGGCGTTCCAGCAGCACGTCGATACCCTGGAGCAGGGCGATCGTGAAGGCCTGCAGGAAGGGCCGAAAGTCTCCTTTAAAGAGATTGCGACCAAACACTGGCGTAGCCTGTTGACCTGTATCGGTCTGGTGATTTCCACCAACGTGACCTATTACATGCTGCTGACCTATATGCCGAGCTATCTGTCGCATAACCTGCACTACTCAGAAGACCACGGGGTGCTGATTATCATCGCGATTATGGTCGGGATGCTGTTTGTACAACCGGTGATCGGCATGCTCAGCGACCGCTTTGGCCGTCGTCCGTTTATCCTTATTGGTAGCGTGGCGCTGTTCGCGCTGGCGATTCCGGCCTTTATCATGATTAACAGTAACGTTCTCGGCCTGATCTTCGCCGGCCTGCTGCTGCTGGCGGTGGTGCTTAACTGCTTTATCGGGGTTATGGCTTCGTCCTTGCCCGCGATGTTCCCGACCCATATTCGCTTTAGCGCCCTGGCCAGCGCCTTCAATATCTCGGTGCTGATTTCCGGTCTGACGCCAACCCTGGCGGCATGGCTGGTGGAAAGCACGCAGAACCTGATGATGCCGGCTTACTATCTGATGGTGATTGCGGTTATCGGTCTGGTCACCGGCCTGTCGATGAAAGAGACGGCGAATCGTCCGCTGAAAGGGGCGACGCCTGCGGCTTCGGATATTCAGGAAGCGAAAGAGATCCTCGGCGAGCACTACGATAACATCGAAAACAAAATCGAAGATATCGATCAGGAAATCGCCGATTTGCAGGCGAAACGTTCCCGCCTGGTGGACCAGCATCCGCGTATTAACGAATAATCCGTTCTGGCGTTAAATCATGCCGCCGCGGGCTTCCCCGGCGGCATTTTTTATGCCCGCTTATGGCTGGGCCGGCGGCAGGCTCTGTCGCCGCTGCTGGCTGAGTTTGCGGTACTGCTGCGGCGGCATGCCGACGTACTTGTTAAAGGTGCTGTAGAAGCGGCTGCTGGAGCGAAAGCCGGCGATCAGGGCAATGTCGAGGATGGTCTTGTCGGTGTCGCTGAGCAGGGCGCGGACGTGGTTTATCCGCATCGCGGTGATGTACTGCTTCATGGTTTGCTGCATCACCCGCTGGAAAATGCCCATCGCGTAGTTGGGATTCAGCTTCACATGTTCAGCAACGGCGTCGACGGTCAGCACCCGATCGTAGTGCGCGGCGATAAACTCGAGCATCTGGCTGACGTAAAACTGCGCATGCCGCGAAACGCTGTTTTTGTGGGTCCGCGAGGTTTTGTTAACCAGAATAGGTTGCCAGCCGGAAAGGCTAAAGCGCTTAAGCATCAGGGCGATTTCATCGATCGCCAGCTGGCGAATTTGTTCATTGTCGCTGTTGAGCTCCTGCTGCCAGCGCTGAACTTCAAAGGCGCTGAGCTGCTGGGCGGAGAGCGATTTAATCACCATGCCGTGGGTGACGTTATTGATCAGCTCGCGGTCCAGCGGCCAGGATAAAAACAGATGCATCGGCAGGTTGAAGATCGCCATTTGCCGGCACTCGCCGGGGCGGGTGAGCTGATGTGGCGTGCAGGCCCAGAACAGGGTGATATAGCCCTGTTTGATACGCACCACTTCGTTGTTAATCAGATACTCTACGTCGCCGTCAAAGGGAACGTTGACCTCAACCTGGCCGTGCCAGTGGCTGGCGGCCATCGCGTGCGGCGGGCGTAGCTCAATATCCATGCGCTGGTATTCAGAATAGAGCGCCAGCGGGCTGCGGGGGTGCTTCTCGTCGCCGCTGCTCATATGCGGGTCCGGGCGCTGGGGCGGGCGGGTTATTTCCATCAAGACCTAGGTTCCTGATTCATCACACTGGCTGATTTTTGCACCGATAGACTTCTATCTTAGCGCAATAAACCGCCCGTTTTCTCTACTTTTCCGCCGATTTGTTCCCATAAACTCAGATTTTATGTGCGCCCTGTGTCGATCTGAGCTTTCGGGAATGCTCTGTCGGGAAGAGGGGCGCGGGACGAGGCGCGGGCGTGACACTCTGTAGGGGTTCAATGATCTTATGGAGAGTGCATTATGTCAGCCCCAAAAATTACGTTTATCGGCGCGGGTTCAACGGTTTTCGTCAAAAATATCCTCGGCGATGTCTTTCAGCGCCCGGCGCTGAAATCAGCCCACGTCGCGCTGATGGATATTGATGCGACCCGGTTAGAAGAGTCGCATATTGTGGTTCGCAAACTGATGGACTCCGTGGGGGCTGACGGTGAAATCAGCTGCCACCGTGAGCAGAAAACCGCGCTGAAGGATGCGGATTTTGTGGTGGTGGCCTTTCAGATTGGCGGCTATGAACCCTGTACGGTGACCGATTTTGCAGTCTGCAAACGCCACGGCCTGGAGCAAACCATCGCGGATACGCTAGGCCCAGGCGGGGTGATGCGCGCGCTGCGCACCATCCCGCATCTGTGGCGCATCTGCGACGATATGACCGAGGTCTGTCCCCATGCCACCCTGCTCAACTATGTTAATCCGATGGCGATGAATACCTGGGCGATGTACGCGCGCTATCCGCATATCAAGCAGGTGGGTTTATGCCACTCGGTGCAGGGAACGGCGGAAGAGCTGGCGCACGATCTTGACCTCGACCCGGCGGACTTACGTTACCGCTGCGCCGGGATCAACCATATGGCCTTCTATCTGTCGCTGGAGAGAAAGATCGGCGACGGCCGCTATGTCAGTATTTATCCGGATATACTGCAGGCCTTTGCCGACGGACGCGCGCCGAAGCATCGGGAAAACTCGCGCTGCCAGAATATTGTCCGCTATGAGATGTGCAAAAAGCTGGGCTATTTCGTGACGGAATCCTCAGAACATTTCGCCGAATATACTCCGTGGTTTATCAAACCGGGGCGCGAAGATCTGATTGCGCGCTACCAGATACCGCTGGACGAGTATCCGAAACGCTGCGTGGAGCAGGTGGCGAACTGGCATAAAGAGCTGGCGCTCTACCAGACCGGCGATCGTATCGAGGTGAAACCCTCCCGTGAGTATGCCAGCACCATCATGAACGCCCTCTGGACCGGCGAGCCGAGCGTGGTATACGGCAACGTACGCAACGACGGGCTGATCGATAACCTGCCGCAAGGATGCTGCGTGGAGGTGGCCTGCCTGGTGGATGCAAACGGCATTCAGCCCACGAAAGTCGGGACGCTGCCTGCGCATCTGGCAGCGCTGATGCAGAGCAATATCAACGTCCAGGCCCTGCTGACAGAAGCGATCCTTACCGAGAACCGCGATTATGTGTACTACGCCACGATGATGGATCCGCATACCTCGGCGGTGCTGGGGATCGACGAAATCTATGCCCTGGTGGACGATCTGATCGCCAGCCACGGCGACTGGCTGCCGGCCTGGCTGCAGCGTTAATACGTCCCCCGCCGTCGGGCTGCCCGGCCTGACGGTATCTCTGGTGATCTCATTTCCCGACGTCGGCCGCCGCCTCACCAGGAGGACGCGGCGACGCTACGCGCTGCGACCCACCATCCTGCGGCTGCTGATAAAACCATCGGATTGCAGGTAAGCGTAGGCAAAAATTAGCGGACACCGCGCCGGTTTTCCCCTGATTTTTCGCCAGAAAACGCGAAAGAATGAGCACAGATATTTCTCTGATTATTCTCGTTTTTGTCTCTTAATTATTTCTTTAACTTTGTTTTTATCTAATTTATCTCTTTAATTTCTCGGAATTGTCTCTTTTTTACGCTATTGCGCTGCCTTTTAACTCTTGCTACTCTTTTTGGGTCTTACTTTTTTCTCTTATTTGTCTCAGAGACGGAGCGATACGATGCGCATTTTTATCGATGATGGTTCAACCAATATCAAAATGCTGTGGGAGCAAGATGGTGAAACATTGACCCATATCAGCCCGAACAGCTTCAAGCGTGGATGGTCGGCCACCTTCGGTACCGGGAAGCCTTATAACTACACCGTGGATGAGGAGAAGTACTCCTTTGATCTGATTACGCCAGATGCGTTGCCGACCAACAATATCGAATGGCAGTACAGCCCGCTGAACTCCATCGCCGTGCATCATGCCCTGCTGACCAGCGGCATTGAACCGCAGGATGTTGAGATCGTGGTGACCCTGCCGCTGACGGAGTTTTACGACGAAGATGCCCAGTACCGCCTCGACAATATCGAACGTAAGAAAAAGAGCCTTCGCCGCCCGGTAAAACTCAACAAAGGTGAAGTGTTCAATATCACCAAAGTCACCGTGCGCCCGGAATCTATCCCGGCCGGTATCAGTCTGTGCGATGAGCTCAAACCGTCACACTCCGTGCTGATTGTCGACCTCGGCGGGACCACGCTGGATATCTCGATGGTAGCCGGTCAGATGACGTCGGTTTCGCGTATTTTTGGCGACCCGAAACTGGGCGTGTCGCTGGTGACCGATGCGGTGAAGCTGGCGTTGGCCAGAGCGAATACCGATACTTCCAGCTACAACGTCGATCAGATCATCATCAATCGCCATGATGATGCCTATTTAGCCGACAATATTAACGATCCGGATGCGGTCTCTGACGTCAAAAAAGTGATTGCCGGCAGTATTGAACGGCTCTGTACGCGCGTGCTGACGACCATTGATAGCTTTAAGGGCTATTCCCATGTGATTGTGATTGGCGGCGGCGCGCCGCTGGTGGCGGACGCCATCCGCACGCGCGTTGGGCTGCGTGACGATCGCTTTGTGGTGGCTGATGAACCGCAGTTTGCGCTGGTTCGCGGTCTGAAAATTATAGGTTAAGGAGCGGGTATGACTCTGGAACGCAGAAAAGTTCTGATTTACCTGCGCCCGGATATCAGCGCCAGCGAGCGCTTTGCCGATGCCAAAATTGAGGCCCATCATCGTGGCGATCGCGGCGAAATGTCGCGTACCGCTTTGCTGGCAGGCCTCGCGCTGGGGGAAATTGACGGCCGTTTGCCGTCAATGCTGGCGGCTTTACTGGCGGAAGATACCCGGCCGGAGATGTTGCGTACGATGCTGGCTTCGTTTCTGGAAATTCAGCCCGCAGTACCGGCGCCCGCTCCGACAGCTGCGCCTGCGGCGCCTGTTCCGGTTGCAGCAGAAGCGAGTGCGGCAGAGAGCATTTCCGCACGTAATCTTGCCGGCTCGCTGCCGGATTAAGCGCCCGCAGGCGGGTTTCCCCGGATGCGGCGTCAACGCCTTATCCGGGCTACCGAGTTTGTGGATGTTGTCGCCGGCTAAGCGTAGCGCAAGCCGGGGGGAGGCGAGCTGGGCATTACAGGTTAGCTGTGGGTCAGAAACCGCGCCAGCTGTTGCTGCAGCAGCCGGTTCTCCCGGGTCAGGCGCGCGTTTTCGTCCAGCAGCGTCAGGGCCACTGCGATACCCGGCCAGTCCAGCTCCAGCTCCCGGCGCAGGCGCACCGCCCGGTGCACTACCATTACCGCACTATCATCGAACAGCCAGACCTCCGCCTGAGGCTGGCGCGGTTCAATCACGCCCAGGCCGACGATCTCTCTAAGGTCCTCTTCGGACACGCCGGTGTGCAGACAAAACTCCGTCGTCGTAAACGTCACTGTCATCTTAGCCATTATGCTTTCCCCCATGCTTTGCGCGGCTCGAAGCTGGCCTCTGCATCGGCGAGCTGCTGCCAGAGCGCGCTGGCTTTGTCGTTCGGTTTGGGCGGCATAACGATTTTAATCACCGCATATAAATCGCCGGTGGCGGTTTTGCTGGCCAGCCCCTTACCTTTAATGCGTAAACGTTGCCCCGCCTGGCTACCCGGCGGGATAGTCAGCAGAATGCTCTCTTTGAGCGTCGGCACGGTCACCTTCGCGCCCAGCGCCGCTTCCCACGGCGCCAGCGGCAGGACAATTTCCAGATTATGGCCCACCACATCAAACAGCGGATGCGGCGCGATATGAATCACCAGCCACAGGTCGCCGTTCGGACCGCCGTTTTCCCCCGGCGTTCCCTGCCCTTTCAGGCGAATACGCTGGCCGTCGCTGACGCCGGCGGGGATTTTCACATTCAGCGTTTTAGGCGTTTCGCTCTCGATCATGCCGAAGACGTTATACACCGGCAGGTTATAGCTGATGGTTCGGGTCTGTTCGGACAGCGTCTCTTCAAGGAATACCGCGACTTCAATTTCTAAATCATGGCCGCGTGCGGCGTGCTGACGTCGGGCGTGATGCGCCTGCTCGCCGAACATCGACGAGAAGATATCGTCGAAATCCTGCTGGCTATAGTTCTGTTCGTGGGACCGGGACTGCTGCTGACGACCAAACTGCGGATCGTTGCGATGCTGCCAGAGCTGGTCATATTCCGCGCGGCGTTGTTCATCTTTCAGCACCTCCCAGGCTTCGGCGAGATCTTTGAATTGCGCTTCGGCATCGGCTTCTTTGCTGACATCGGGGTGATATTTACGTGCCAGCCGACGATAGGCGGTCTTAATGGTTTTTAGATCGTCCGTTGGCTTAACCCCCAGAATGGTATAATAATCCTTTAATTCCATGGCGTTATCTCATTTTACTTGATGCGGTGGTCACAACTTTCAGTATTAATCTTAGGGCAAATGAGGACCGGTGGGGGAGGAATATGGTGGAAACTTGACGCCGTCGGGATCGACGGCGTGTGTCAGCGGCTAAGCGGCTATTTGACCGGGCGCGCCCGGTAGTTCCGGCGTAACCCTTCCAGCAGCACCAGCGCGGCGCCAAGGGCACCGGCAATAAGCGCAAGCGTTTCGGGAGCCGCAGGGAACAGACGCATGATGGTTGGGTCGGTGACCGACATCGAACCGGCTATCCAGCCGATGAGCGCTCCTCCCAGCAGGACCACAAACGGAAAGCGGTTGAGGAGGGCGAGGATCAGTTTGCTTCCCGCGACGATAATCGGAATACTGATCAGTACCCCCAACGCCACCACCAGCAGATGGCCTTTGCCGGCGGCGGCCACGGCCAGCACGTTATCCAAAGACATGATGACATCGGCCACCGTGATGGTGACGGCGGTCCGCCACAGGCTGCTGAAACTGCTGACCTCTTCGTCTTCATCCTGATTGGCGACCAGCCTGATGCCAATCCACAGCAGCAGTAGCGCGCCGACGATTTTCAGCCACGGTAAGGAGAGCAGATAGATGGCTACCGCCAGCAGCAGCACGCGGGCCACAATCGCGCCAAAGGTCCCGATAATAATGGCCCTGGTGCGCAGGCGTGGCGGCAGCTTACGGCAGGCCATGGCAATCACCACCGCGTTATCGCCGCCTAACAGCAGGTCGATAGCGATGATTTGCAGCAAAATGACGGCAAAATCCCACTGAATAAATAACTCGTTCATGCCCCAGACTCATATCTTTAAAAAAGAACCCTCAACGGGAAAAAGAGAGCAAGCGTAGCGCCGATCTGCGGCGATGACTACCCTTCACAAAACGGCGCGCGGCGCTGCCCGGGCGCAGTATTGAAAAATAAAGTTACGAATCAATGTATCGTGCCACGATGATTCGCCGGAAAAGGATGGTACTTTGTCCCGTTAGACCCACCTGCCGTTTACTCATCGCAAGGATTATCCTCATGGCTGGCATGAAAAAAATACTGACCAGCGCCTTGATTGGCGCCACGCTACTTCCGGCTTTGGCTATGGCCGCCGATGCGCCCGCAGCGACCTTTACCCCGGAACAGGAAGCCCGTATTGGCAAAATTGCCGCGGATTATTTAGTCGCACACCCCGAGGTGCTGCTGCAGGCAAGCCAGAAGCTCCAGCAAATTCAGCAAGAGCAGCAGGCCAGCGCCGCGACCCAGGCGGTGATTAAAAATCAGGCCGCGCTGACCCAGGATAAAAACACCCCGACCTACGGACCGGAGAATGGCAAGGTTACCGTCATCGAGTTCTTTGATTACCAGTGCATTTACTGTAGCCGTCTGGCGCCGGTGATGGAGCAGGTGATTAAGGAAAATCCGCAGACACGTTTTGCTTTTAAAGAGTGGCCAATTTTTGGCAGCCGTTGGGAAACATCCCTGACGGCGGCGAAGACCGGTCTGCAAATTTATCAGCAGAAGGGGGCGGAAGCCTACCTCACCTACCACAACGGCATTTATGCCACCGGACATAACGAAGGGAAGCTGACGGCGGCGGATGTTCAGCAGCAGGCGAAGAAAGTGAATTTCGACGGTAAGAAAGCGCCGGATGTTGAGGCGGTGCTGGAGAGTACCAACCAGCTGGCGCAGGAGATTGGTTTAAGCGGGACGCCGGGCGTGATCGTGATGCCAACCACCGGCGCCACCGAAGCCACTATCACCGTCTTCCCGGGTCTTGCCGATAAAGACTCGCTGGATGCGGCGATCAAGAAAGCCGGCGGCAACTGATTGGCAGGAGGCCCGCGATCCGGCGGGTCTTTTTAGCCGTAATAAGGCTAACGTGCCGGTTGCATGCTTTAGCGGCAGCTTACAGGCATATTTTTATTATTGCAGGCTGATGATGAGCTGCCATAACACCGCGGATAGCGGCATTATGGTGCTGAGGAAATAGTAGGGCGATTGGCGACAAATAGCGTGTTGTGAGTCTCCCTTAAGCCGTTCGCGGGCGATGATAATCGCTGAGATTGTTATCATCCCTGCAGCTCACGCCAGCGTGACGCATTTAAAAATAAGTCCCCACCATCGCGCCTGATACGCATTTTGGCTAAGCGCTCCGGACGCTATTGCATGAGATGAGTTTACTGATATTCCAGAAGGCGAAGAATATAGGTGCGCAGACTGATGAATTCGGGATCATCTCTGTGGCGCGGCCAGGATAAGCCGGGCTCTATTATTTCAATTCTCTGCGCCGGACGAGGGCGGAAGACGACAATCCGGTTCGCCATTAATAACGCCCCCTCGACGTCATGGGTTACCATGATGATGCTGACGCCACTTTTATGTCATAAATCAATAATCTCTCTTTGCATACGGATCCGGGTCAGTGAATCCAGTTTCCCTAATGGTTCATCAACTAGCAGCGTCCCGGGGTCGTTGACCAGGGCCTGGGCCAGTGCCGTCCGCTGGGCCATTCCGCCGGATAGCTGATGGGGCCAGGCCTGTGAAAAATCAGCAAGACCGACTTTTTCAAGCATTTCGTTTACGCGAGCGAGATCCGTTTGTCGGGTTTTTCACCCTATTTTCATCCCCAAGGCCACATTGTCCCGGACCGTCAGCCAGGGATAGAGAGTGGGCTCCTGAAAAACGACGATTCGGGATGGAGAAGGGGCGGTAATGACAATATGGCCGGACAAAAGCGTCGGTTTTATCCGACCAGCCCACGTCAGAGAGACCAACGATGGCGTATTGTTTTTTGCCGTGGCGCTGCTTGTTGTGGTGTTGACGACGTGGACGTACAGGCCGCCGGGGAGTCATCAATCCTTTGCGTCGGGCGCCTCTTTTTCTGTGCTGGTTGCCGCGGAAATGATGGGGGTCAGGTCGGGGCTGGGAGGGTATTTACAGTGGGCTCAGGGCTGGGCGGCCTACGCCAATATGTATGCCGCGTTAATTGTGATGGGCTGCTTTTTTCTTCGCTGATTAAATTATTATTGATGTTTCGCGCCAGGGTCCTTGCATGGCAGGACAAGCGCGTAAGATGGTAAAACTTCGGGCGACTGGCGATAAGGGGGAGGCGGCAAAGATATCCGATGTCCCCCTTAATGCACACGTTCATGCTTCCGCGGGCGCGTCGCTGCTGTTTTATCAGCCCGCCTTCACTGCGATCACGTCGATCTCAACTTGCCATTCCGGACGCGCCAAATGTGCAATCATCAGTCCGGTAGAGACGGGGAATACGCCTTTCAACCAGCGGCCCATGATGTTGTACACCGTTTCACGGTGGCGAACGTCGGTCAGATAAACGGTGATTTTGCAGATTTCCTGCAGGTTGCTGCCGCTCTCTTCCAGCAGCATGTTGATGTTGTACATCGCCTGCTCGGTTTGTGCCGCGATATCACCAATGCCCACCGATTCACGCGTGTCTAAGTTTTGGCCAATTTGCCCGCGTAGAAAGACCAGATTCCCGGCGACGACAGCCTGACACAGGTCGTTATCCAGATTTTGCTCCGGATAGGTCTCTTTGGTGTTAAACGGACGAATACGTGTATGTACCATTTTTCTGCTCCTGGCGTTTAAGCGGCCCTCAGGCCAAAAATTGACGAAGTTCTGCCGTTTGCGGCTGAGTAAACAGGATGTCCGGCGTGCCCACTTCGTGGACGCGTCCTTGATGCATAAACACCACCCGGTCACTGACTTTGCGCGCGAAATTCATTTCGTGCGTGACCATGATGATGGTCATGCCTTCCTGTGCCAGCGACTCAATCACTTGCAGCACTTCTCCGACCAGCTCCGGATCCAGCGCAGAGGTAATTTCATCGCACAGCAAGATTTCCGGGTTCATCGCCAGCGAGCGGGCAATAGCGACGCGCTGCTGTTGACCGCCGGACAGGCTATCCGGCCAGGCATCAAATTTATCGGCCAGGCCGACGCGTTCTAATAACCGTTTGGCCGTGCGCTCGGCTTCACCTTTGGCCATCTTTTTCACCAGCGTCGGGGCCAGCATCACGTTCTTACCCACGGTAAGGTGAGGAAAAAGATTAAAGCTCTGAAAAATCATGCCGACGTTCTGCCGCAGTTCGCGCAGAGCAGCGCTGTCGTCCTGTTGTACGGGCTGTCCATCCACCAAAAGTTCTCCCGCCTGATAGGCATCTAAGCCATTAATGCAGCGTAATAAGGTGCTTTTCCCCGAGCCGCTTTTGCCGATAATGCACACCACTTCCTGGCGTTTTATCTGTAAATCAATGCCTTTCAACACTTCATTGTCGCCAAAGCGCTTATGCAGCGCGCGTATATCCACCAATGAAAAATCGGCAGTCTGCGTCATAAGTTGGTTCTCCGTGACAAACGTTGTTCAAGGTGCCGACTCCACATGGAGAGCGGAAAGCACAGAAAGAAGTAAAACAGCGCCACGCTGCCGTAGACCAGGAACGGCGAAAAGGTGGCGTTAGAGATGATCTGGCCGGAGCGCGTCAGTTCGACGAAACCAATCACCGACGCCAGCGCTGTGTTCTTAATGGCCTGCACCAAAAAGCCGACGGTCGGAGCGATCGCCACATGCAGCGCCTGCGGCAGGATGATGTAGCGCAGCTGCTCGCGAAAGTTGAGCGCCAGGCTCTGTGCTGCCTCCCACTGCTGACGCGGAATGGCTTCCACGCTGCCGTGCCAGATTTCGGTTAAATAGGCGCTGGCGTACAGCGTCAGACAGAGACTGGCGGCAAACAGCGGCGAAGTATTAATGCCGAGGATCGGCAGGCCGAAATAGACCAGAAACAGTTGCAGCAGCAGCGGCGTCCCCTGGAAGAGTTGCACATAACCCCGTACTAAATAGCCGGCGGCACACAAGCCTGACAGGCGCAGCACCAGCAGTAACCCACCGACGACGCCTCCGCCAACGAATGCAATAGCGGATAAAACCATCGTCCAGCGCAGCGCCAGCAGCAAATTGCGATAGATATCCCACAAGGAAAAGTCGCTCATCATGGATCCTTAAGGTCGACGGAAAATAAAGCGCGGACCTACCCAGTTCAGAACCTGGCGCACGGCGATTGCCAATACCAGATAGGCAGCGGCGGCGATAATGTAGGCTTCGAAATTACGGAAGGTACGGCTGGCAATCAGGTTGGCGTTGAACGACAGCTCTTCGGTTGAGATCTGGCTGCACACCGCCGAACCCAGCATGATGATAATGACCTGACTGACCAACGCGGGCCAGACTCGGCCAAGAGCCGGAGGCAGCACCACGCGGGTAAAAATTTGCCAGCGGTTTAACGCAAGGCTTTGCGCCGCTTCGATTTGGCTGCGCGGCGTGTTCTCAATACCGGCGCGGGTGATCTCACTCGCGTACGCGCCAAGGTTGAGGATCAGCGACAGCACGCTGGCGGTCAGCGCCGACATCTGCACGCCCAACGCCGGCAGGCCGAAAAAGATAAAAAACAGCTGGATGATATAAGGGGTATTGCGGACCAGTTCGACATAGCTGGCAATGAGCCAACGCAGCGGCCGCGGGCCATTGGCGCGGCCCCAGCCGCAGGCAATCCCCAGAGTGACCCCCAGCAGTGTGGCCACCAGGGTCATGGCAAGGGTGATGGCGATACCGTTAAGCAGCATCGGCCACTGGATCAATACCGCCGAAAAATCAAAGTTCATGGTCTGGGTTCTCCAGGAGTGGTGACAGCTGCACCATGGATGGCAGCGCGGTCACCTGGCGTAACTGCGTCAGAAGACGATGACTCTGCGCCGCGGGTAGCACGCGCTGGGCACATGACAGGAATTTGTCATCCAGCGCTTCATTACTCAGCGGATTGGTGGCATTGCCCAGCGGGCGATCGACACGACAGGTGAGCTGTCGCCCCGATTGCAGATGCAGGGTGACGCTGGCGCCTTCCGGAGCGGCTTGCAGGCGCTGCGGGTGTTGCCACTGTGGGCTGGTCGTCATGCTGACCTTCGCCATCAGAGCATGCAGCGCCGCCGGTGCCAGCGACGCCAGCGTCAATTGATTCAGCGTCAGCTCGCCATAAAACAGCGTGGCGGCAATAGCATAGGGCAGGCTGAATTGCGCCTGTTGCGGCGTCATCGGATCGGCGTAAACCAGGTTGGCGATGACGATCTGCGGCACATCGCAGTGGATCTGCGTTATTTCATCCAGGGCGATTGCATGCTGGTGGATCAACGTGACCACCGCATCGACAGCCGCATGAGCAGACAGGCACACCGGGATGCGTTTCACATCCAGCCCCGGTTGCAGCAATCGCCAGCCAGCGGCGGTTAACTGCTTCGGCTGCCACCGGGCTTCGTTCATCAGCCCTGGCAGTCCGTAAGGATGCTCCAGCGTATTTAACGGACCGGTGATTCCTGCTTGTGCCATCAGCGCGGCCTGAATGCCTCGTTCGGCGGCCAGTCCGGCCATCACGGCTTTCGCATCGCTGCCAAAGGCACTTTTACTGCCACCGGTGGCGGCGAGAGCTAACGCAATGGCATGGGCGACCTGAGTCGTGTCCAGACGTAATAAGTGGGCGGCGGCAACAGCGGCCCCGACCACCCCCAGTACGCCGGTGGTCCACCATCCGCGTTGATACAGCGGCTGGCCCAGCGCTTCCCCGAGGCGGTATTGACATTCGCTGCCCGCGACAATAGCCGTCAGCAGGCTGGCGCCGTCGCTGTCATACTGCTGCGCGACCGCCAGTGCGGCCGGGATGATGACTGCAGAGCCGTGAACGAATCCGGCGTAGCAGTTGTCATCAAAATCCAGCGCGTGTGCTGCGCAGCCGTTGAGCCGCGCGGCATCCAGCGCATTGATACGCTGCATGCCGCCCAATGTGCTGGCTTTACCTTCGCTCATGACCGTCTGTTTCAGACGCTGCACTACCGGCATATTGCTGCCAGCCAGCGCCACGCCCAGGGTGTCGATCAGCGCCCGACTGGCTATTTGCAGCACTTCGTCAGGAACCGGCGATAGCGCTATGGCCGCGGCCTGCTGGGCCAAAATATGGGTTGCGTAGTGGTTCATGTTATTTCCCGCCTGAGTAAAGACTCCCCGCGCACAGGGAGCCGCAATGCTTAGGACTCAGGCAAATCGCCTGCTGGCGCGCCCAACCACGTCTGCGAAATCCGATCGAGGGTACCGTCGGCTTTCGCGGCACGTAGGATGTCATTCACTTTGGCAACCAGCGCCGGGTTGCCTTTCGGCAGGCCGACATAGCACGGTGCGTTAGCCAGAATCACCTTTAACTGGATATCCAGACCGGGGTTTTTCTGCTTCAGTGCGCCCGCGACAGAGGTACCGATTGCCACTAACTCCGTCTGACCGGACATGAACGAGGCGATCGTGCTGTTATTATCTTCGAAGCGTTTCACGTTAGCTTTCGGCGCCAGGGTGGTTAGCTCTTCATCCTGCATGGAGCCGCGGGTGACCGAGACCGTTTTGCCCGCCAGTTCATCGGCGTTACTGGCTTTTACTCCTGACTTACCAAACACCGCATCAAAGAACGGCGCATAGGCAATGCTGTAATCGATCACTTTAGCGCGCTCTTCGGTTTTACCCAGCGAGGAGATGGTCATGTCCGCTTTACCGCTTTGCAGATAGGGCACGCGGTTTGGGCCGGTGACCGGCACCAGCTGTAGCCTCACGCCCAGTTTGTCGGCGATCAGTTTGGCGGTGTCGATATCAATGCCCTGAGGTTGCATATCACTCCCCACAAAGCCATACGGGGCGTAATCCTGAGGAACCGCAATACGCACCACTTTTTGCTGCATAATGGTCCCCAGCAGATCCGCTGCGCTGGCGGAGAGGCTGGAGAAAGCGGAGGCGAGCCCCAGTATGGCTGCAAATGTAAATTGTTTTTTCATCTCATTATTTCCCGTTCAGGTTATGTTGCGTAAATGCACGGTCATGAGGCAGATTGAGTGTTTTTATTTTTTATGGAAATAACCGGCACGTACAGCGCTGCCAATTAAATTGACAAAGAAACGACAGGCCGTAATAGCGGTAATTTGGTTAATATCTTTTTTCGGCGTAATTTCGACGAGGTCCATACCCACGACTTTGCCTTTTTTGACCAGACCTTGAATTAATTTGCGCATCTGGTGATAGGTTACCCCACCTAATGCCGGGCCGTTGACCGCGGGCATAATCGTCGGGTCAATACCATCAGCATCGCAGGTAATATAATAATGGCCGCCATCAGGAATACGCGCTAACAGGCTGTCGATCCCTTCATCATGCAGCTGGTGGGCGGGAATCAATTTCGCACCATACTCCAGCGCCGCATCCACCTCTTCCTGGCGGGCCGAACCGTTAGCACGCAGGCCAATTTGCCAAATCTCGCCGATGTGTTTCATTTCCGAGGCTCGACGGATAGGGCTGGAGTAACCATCCGTCACGCCATTGACATCCTGACGCCAGTCCAGGTGAGCATCGACATGAATCAGGGTGATGGTTTCATTCAGCTCATCCAGTGCGCGCAGCACCGGAATTGGAACGCCGTGGTCGCCGCCAATCACCAGGGGCATGCCGCCCAGCTGCAGAATTTTACGCACCACCGCTTCCGCCGCTACGTAATGTTGACCAGGGGCACGCGCATCGCCTGCGATATCGCCGCAATCGACCATGCGAATATCCTGGTTATCCATCAGCGGACCGCCAATATCGAAATCGTAACGTTCGATGCTGCGCACCGCGCGATCGGTTGCCTGCCGCACCGCCGTTGGTCCATTTGTCTGGTCATTAGTGACTTCATCGATGGAATAAGGTGAACCATAAGGAATACCTAAGACAGCGATATCGACACGATCCAGGCTATTTAAATCACTGACTACTTCAGAATAAAGCAGGCTCTTATGACCATGTTTCGGGGCGGTGGTCATTTCTGGTTTATATGTCATTTTATCCTCTGGTCTGTCGTCAATAATTAATTAAGATTCCACCACTCTCCGGTGGCCCATAATTGCTCTTCGGTTCTTTTTACCGCTGAATGAACATCGACGCGGGCGTTAGCGGCAAATAATGCCACCAGTAATTCACTAACTAATAACGCGGGCGTAATGGTGTCGAAAAACGATGTCGTTTTCTTGTGTACCAATATTGATTCACTGGCCAATCTTGCTACCGGAGAACTGGCATTATCGGTAATCGCAACAACACGGATTTTCTGTTGCGCTAAGTAGCGGGCCAGCGTGACGGCCCGCCGGGAATAGGGGGCCAGACTGACCACCAGCAGCACATCTTTGGCGTTGATATCCCCCATCAGCGTCATCATGCTGCTTTCTCCCGGGCCATCAACCAGGCGCACATTGTTGGCGAACCAGGCGCTGACATGGTGAAAATGAAAGGCGACCGGAAACGATGAGCGAAGCCCCAGGCAGTAAATGGTCCGCGCTTCTGCCAGCAGCCTGCTGGCACGGGTCATCGCCTCGAGGTTCTCCTGCCGACAGAGAGTTTCAATATGGGCCTGCGTGGTGGCGACCAGATCACGCAGCAGAGAGTCTTCGCCCTGCTTATTCATCGCCACCAGCCCCGGCACCCGTGATTCATAGATGCTGCTTTTAGTACGCACGGTGGCGATAAACACTTCACGCAGCGCATCGTAGCCGCTGAGTCCAAGGCGTTTTGCCAAACGGGTCATCGTGGAAGGTGGAACGCCGGCAAGACGTGACTGCTCACGCATTGACATCACCGCCACTTCTTGCGCGTGGTCTAACACAAAGCTGGCGGCCTGTCGTTCCTGACGGGGGAGCTGTTCGTACATCGCTTTCAGTTGGGAGATAACTTCAGCCTGTTCCATATGTGATTCCATTTCGATTTGACTCAATCACAATTGCAACGGATGTGCCAAAGAGGATTGGCATTGATTGGAATGAATCAACATGAAAACAGCGCCAGGACATCCCGGCGGCATATGGGGGCAACGCCGATCCCAGAAATGATTAGTCTGATTCAAAACGGCGTGAAAAAAGTGATGAGCGCTATTTTTTCAGGCCGCTAACGGGGGAAAGTGGAGCATTTTTTGCGCACCAGGATGGGACATCGACTGCCTGATGATAGGGCAAAAGAGGCGTTCATGAAGCAAAGCTGGTGCTCTGAGGGCGTAGCCAATCCTGGTCTAAACACGCGCTGAAAAGGCGCTGGATTTGCGGCACATTTTAGTGAAGCAACATGGCGATATGATTGGTGGTGGCGTCTTTGGGGAGGGGAAAAGGGCAGAGATTAGCGGTGGAATACCGTCATGGGGTAGTGCTTATGCCTGATCATCGGCCCGGGGAGAGTGCAGGGGTGAGCGGCTTGCCGCGAATACGCGAATAATCGAACGAAGTTCGATGGAGAGTCGGTACCGCAGAAAGCAAAAACCCAGCCATAGGCTGGGTTCTCTGAATAAGTGGTGCCCGGACTCGGGAACATTCAGTTATCTATTAAGTTGAAATATAGCATAAATTTTAATCGGCCTTGTTGTCAAGACCCATGATCTGACCCGTTTTTTCATTGATAGATCAGAGTGATGGATCATAGATGATAAAAAATTCTCGGTTCGTTCCTTCGGTTCGGTTCCCTGTGACACTAATAAATCGTAATGACATTAGCATTACGTCTGCTGTATGATTAATATCCAGAGAGTAAGTCGGAGGATAACATCATGCCAGTGACGAACAGCGTTTCTGTCAAACGTGAAACATTGAATTTACGCATCAAGCCAGCTGAACGCGACCTTATCGACCGTGCGGCGAAGGCCAGAGGGAAAAATCGCACTGATTTTGTTCTTGAGGCTGCCCGCGCCGCCGCAGAGGAAGCGTTGATCGATCAGCGCATCATCATGGCAGATCCCGATGCTTATCAGGAATTTCTCGCTCGTTTGGATCAGGCTCCTTCACCGAATGCTGCGCTGCGTAAAACCATGCAAACGCCTGCGCCGTGGGATCAGAAAAAATGATTTCCGCCCCTGAGCCACTCCACGCCGAACATGCACTATCTTCATTCTGTTGCGGCGTTGAGTCTATGGACAACTGGCTAAAACTACGCGCTATGAAAAATCAGGTCACTGGCGCATCACGAACTTTCGTTAGTTGCGATGATTCAAAAGTGTTGGCGTATTACTCATTGGCTTCCAGTGCTGTGGCAACGAATGCCGCCCCCGGACGCTTTCGCCGCAATATGCCCGATCCGATCCCGGTAGTAGTGCTGGGACGTCTGGCGGTAGATAAATCATTGCATGGTCAGGGCATTGGTCGGGCGCTGGTGCGTGATGCGGGGCTGCGGGTGATTCAGGTGGCGGATACTATCGGTATCCGAGGGATGTTGGTTCATGCGCTGTCTGATGAAGTGCGTGAGTTCTACGTGCGGGTTGGGTTTGACTCTTCGCCAATTGATCCCATGATGCTGATGGTGACGCTGGGGGATTTAGCTGAGAGTCTGATTCCGACTTTAGACAATTAGCTTTTCGGGGACGAGGAAATGTCTGAGGCATCGGAATCGAGACTTCATTTTTCATACTATGTTATCTCAGCAGAGCTAACAAACTCTGTTCCAACCCTTTGTTGGCTTTGGCAGGCGGACGAGCATAACTTCCTTCTAGCGCTATGCCTGCGTTCAGTTTATACAATACCTGCGCCTGGCTGACCCCACAAGAAACCCCATCGACTACTGGTACCGTTAATTTACCGGCCAGTGTCCGAGATAAACCTGCTAATGGCGCACCTGCCATAATGAGTACATCGGCACCGTCTTCCTGCACTGCCTGCTGACTAAGCTGCAGCAGCAACTCGGAATGATCCTGCTGGATACTGCCAACATCATGTAATGGGTTGTTCAGAGTGCGAATACTTGCCAGTCGGGATAGCATACCGTTTTGCTCCACACATTCACGATACCAACTGGTTATGCGATGTGAGATAGCGATAATAGAGAAACGTTGACCGAGTTGTGCCGCAGTCATCAAGGCAGCCTCCGTCATACCTACTACTGGAACATCCAGTACTTCTTTCAGAGCACTTAAACCAGGATCTCCGAATGCCGCGACGAGCACTGCATCATAACTACCACTTTGCTCCCCGGCTATCATGGCCGCAGCATAACCACCAAGCAGTGCTTCAAATCGTGTTTCAATATAAGCTACACCACTGCTGGCTGTAGCCATCATAATTGTTGTATCCGAATCGGCTGTCAGGCGTGCTTCAGCTTCTATAAGCGAAGTAACGCTTTGCGAAATATTTGGATTAATGATCAACAGTCTCATAATAGACCTATGCGATAAAGTATAACGGATGGTCGGAATTCTTACGTTCCTAACCAAAAATTTCTTCAAGGTCGATCTCTATATCTTCATCTATGGAAAGATCCAGTGTCGCCTCAATATGATCCAGATGACTTAGCATCAGATTAATTGCTTGTTCTTCCTGCCTTAGTTCCATAGCCTGAATAATTGCTGTGTGTTCATGATTCGGACATGCTGGAACCTGGGGTGAGTCATAAAGCAATATAATGAGGCAGGTGAGCGAAGCCAGTTCACGCATCAGTTTGATCAGCGGTGGGCTTCCAACCATCTCTGCAATCAGCAGATGAAACTCCCCCGATAAGCGAATGACGGCATGTTTATCGCCGGTCTCTCTGGCTGCTCTCTCCAGCCCAACATGATGATGTAAACGCTCAAAAAGTGCCGGATCCGGGCTGGTAATCAGGCTTCTGATTAATGCTGGCTCGAGAATACGTCTTGCCTGGAAAATATAGCGAGCTTCTTCCACTGAAGGGCTGGAGATAAAAGCGCCGCGGTTTGGATATGTGGTCACGATCCCTTCGTAGGCTAACCGGGCTAAAACTTCCCGAATTCGTGTCCGGGTTACCTGAAATGCATTTGCCAGCTTTTCTTCTACCAGTTTAGTTCCTGGAATCAGCCGATGTTCCATTATCGCGTTAAGTATGCGCTCGTATATAATGTCACGTTTATCCTCCGTTCCGAGAATCTGCTTTGTGTTACGAGCCTTACTAGGCCGTGATGTTTCGTTTTTATTAAGCACGCTGAAACCCTCATAGATTGCTACTATTCATCTTAATACTGTCACAAAAAATAACAACATTATTTTAGTTGTGCACTGATTGTGTTCGCTGATAACCGTTTTTGCACCAGTTTTGTGCGATGGAATGGATGGGCTTTTCCTGGGTTAGTAAAGGGTTTAATTTATTATAATGAATATAAATCAATTACTTATGTTTATTTTGTTAACTGTTTTTAGTATCACAGTAGAGATGGCATAGTGAATGCATAATTATTGTCACAATATTTGTTTTTTAAGTGACAATTGGAGGGTGTATGCAAACACTTAGTTTTTCATTCCGGATGGTTTTACGCGCGTGTGCAGCGGTGTTCCTTATAATTAGCGTCATGTCAATGGCTAAAGCCGATGAAACAAGCACAATTAAATTAGGCTACGCAAAATGTGCTCATTGCACATCTTTATCGCTGACACCTGAAAATGCGAAAGGGGTCAGGCTGGAGGCGATCCCTTTTAATACCGGGAATGATGTCCTGACGGCACTCTTATCAAAAAGTATTGATGTAGCTCAGGTTACTTATCTGCACTATGCCACCGCCCTTGATAAGGGATTCGATATTGTTGCCATTTCAGGACAGATAAATGGAGGATCTCAGATGCTGGTTGCTAACCAGTTGCCTATGCAGGCTGGGGACTGGGAAGGGTTGAAGAAACTTATCTTGCAATATAAAGCAGAAGGTAAGCCATTTCGTGTTGCTGCGTCACGTGGTAACGCTCAGGACATCCATATGAGAGGGGCGTTTCTTAAACATGGTATTGATATAAATAAAGATGTGCAGTTTATCAATATTCCAAACCCTTCAGACCATGTTCAGGCACTGCGCCGTGGTGAAGTGGAACTGGTCACCTCAGTTGAACCTTTTGCCACGCAGATTCGACAGGTAAAAGCGGCTAAGTTCTTTGATTTTCCGTACGATCAGGCAGCCGGGAAATTGACAAATTTGATTGTGACTCGTCCGGATGTAATCAAAAACAATCGTAGCGGAGTGTTGGAAACTGTACGGGCGATTGTCAATGTCAATGAGCAGATGTTAAGTAATAAACAATTATTTATAGACACTATTCAAAAAGTTACTGGTCTTGATAGCGAAGTAGCCCGCGGAGCTGTTGATAATCTCTATCCAGATTATGATATGCACAGGGCTTCTGCTGTGGCTATTGCACACATGATGCTTGAGCTCAAATATATCAGTACTGATGTCACTGATGCGGTCGAGAAGAATATGGATTACAGCTTCCTCGAAGCGGTTACAGGTAAACCAAAATCCGAGCTGGGGTATTGATATATGAAGAGTACTGTAATCAAGACCCAGTCTGTTGAGCGTAAGTACTCTCAACTTCTGGTCCGACGGACGTACAGACGTATTGAACGTACCATTGTTCCTATTTTATTGATTATTGGATGGGAAATATTTTCCCGCTCGGGAATTTTGCCCAGGGCTCTCCTGCCAGCACCCTCGCAGGTTATTGTCGCCTGGGCCGATTGGGTGTTCTCCACGGATGGTAATACTCAGACATATAGTGGGCATTGGATATTTGATGTTGCTTCCAGCGCATATCGTGTGTTCTCAGGTTTTGCTATCGCTGCGATTCTGGGGATCGGTATTGGTCTGGCCATCGGTTGGTCACGTACAGTAGAAAACCTTTTTGAACCAGTCTTACAGATATTACGCCCGGTACCACCGGTATCGTGGATCCCACTGGCAATCATCTGGTTCGGTATTGCTGATAAACCTGCCATATTTCTTGTGTTTATGGGTTCATTTTTCCCGGTGCTACTGAGCACTATCCATGGCGTTAAAAATTGTGATCGTAATCTGCTACGCGCGGGGGCTATGACCGGCGGATCATCTGGTCAGTTGCTGCTATATATCGTTTTCCCGGCGGCGCTACCCAGCATTTTTTCAGGCTTAAGAATCGCTATCGGTTCTGCCTGGATGTTGACTGTAACAGCTGAGATGGTTGCAGTAAAAAGTGGGGTTGGTTATGTGCTTTGGGATTCATATTACTTCCTGCGATACGATATCGTTATCGCGTCAATGGTTAGTATCGGACTGCTGGGTTTCCTCAGTGATTACGTCATCAAACGTTTTGGCTCTCATCTGCTGAGATGGCAGCGTGGCTCTACTTTGCAGAAGGAAGATTAAATTATGACGCTCATTACTGTTGATCGGGTCTCACGGGTGTTTGATGACCCAAAACGTTCCGCTGGTGTTCGGGCTCTGGATAACGTCAGTCTGTCTGTTGCTCGCAACGAATTCCTCTGCTTACTTGGACCCAGTGGCTGCGGCAAGTCAACTTTGCTCAATATGATTGCCGGATTTGACCATCCAAGCGAAGGTTCAGTGATCGTCGGTGGACACCCGGTTAGTGCTCCCGGCTCTGACCGTGGTGTTGTTTTTCAGCAGGCGAATCTGATGCCCTGGCTTCCTGTATGGGAAAATGTCGCCTTTCATCTAAAAATGCGTGGATTTGGCAAAGAGATTCGCAGAGAAAAAGCACAGAAATTTATTGAGATGGTCGGGTTGAAAGGGTTCGAAAATCATTATCCCAGCGAGTTGTCAGGGGGGATGAACCAGAGAGTGGGCATTGCCCGAGCCTTACTGATGAATCCTGAAGTCATTCTTATGGATGAACCTTTCGGAGCTCTGGATGAACAGACCAAAATGGATATGCACTCGGAGTTGATTCGTATCTGGCGTGAAAGCAAAGCAACCATCGTTTTTGTTACCCACGGTATTGATGAAGCGTTGTCTTTGGGTACTCATGTGGCTGTTATGTCTGCACGTCCTGGCCGTATCCGGGAAATGTTGTCAGTTGAACTGGAACGACCTCGCGATCCTACCAGCAAGGCGTTTAATGACTATAAAAGGCACATCCTCTCACTTCTACGGCCAGAGCCGGTAGCCGTAAAGGAAAACGACTAGTATGACAACTTTGATTACCGGAAGCAGTGGCTTTGTTGGCCTTGCGTTGAGTGAATGTCTGTTAGCTGCGGGCGAAGATGTTATCGGGTACGACCTTAAGCCTGTGGCCGAGAATGTTAATGTTCATCTTTCAGCGCTGGCGGGCCGTTTTACCCATGAGACGGGAGATGCTTGTGATGTGGAAAGATTGCACAGCGTCATGAGCCGACACCGGCCACAGCAAGTGGTGACACTGGCGGCGATTACGGCAGATGCTGGACGTGAAAAGCTGACGCCACAAGCTATCTTCGATGTCAATGTCGGTGGGGTTCTGTCGGCAATTGATGCTGCCGCTCAACATGGCGTGTCGCGATTGCTACATGTCAGCTCAGGGTCTGTATATGGTGAGAGTGGCAGGCTCGCGGAACCATTGGATGAGAGCACAACTGCTCTGGTTCCTGAAGGGTTATATGGTATTTCCAAGCGTGCGGCGGAAGAGGCGGCTCAGCGCCTGGGGGTATTGCATGGACTGCCTATAGTGATTGGGCGTCTCGGTACCTGTTTTGGTCCGTGGGAAAAAGGTACCGGAGTCCGTGACACCCTGAGCGCACCTTTACAACTGTTGATGTTAGCGTGCTTTGGAGGCCATGCCATTTTACCGCGCGATAGTCGCCGGGACTGGCTATATGTTCGCGACGCAGCACAAGCAATGTACTGTCTGCTTGCACAGTCTGAGTGGAAATCCCCGGTTTATAACCTGGCTGCAGGATTTGAGTGGTCATTAAGTCAATGGTGCCAACTCTTACAAGCCAGTTACCCTGGCTTTACATGGCGTGTGGCGAAAGTGGGGGATGTCACCAATATCAACCTATACGCCAGCTATGATCGGTCCAGCATGAATATTCAGCGGTTAATCAATGACATCGGATTTGTTCCGCGTTTTGATCTCGCTGAAGCTTATGACGACTATCAGCAATGGTTAGAAAAAGTTCACCCTTTTGCATGTGAGGTACCTCAATGAACCCAGAGCCAATGATCGCCCGCAGTTTATCTATGTCTGGCAAAGTGTGCATTGTTACCGGTGCGGCTTCTGGAATAGGCCGTGCGATTGCTCGCCAGTTAGCTGCTAATGGCGCGCAGGTGGTGATTGCTGACATCACAACGGATGTGATTGAAGGCGGTATTCCAACAGATGAACTTATCAGAGGGGAGGGGCACCGGGCCGTGTTTATCTCTACTGATGTAGCCGAAACGTTTCAGGTCGATGCATTAGTTCAGCAAACTGTATCACGATTCGGTCGACTTGATGTTCTGGTCAATAATGCGTGCATTAGGCACGCCAGGCCTCTGCTGGAATTAGAAGAGAAAGAGTGGAAGCATGTCCTTGACGTTAATTTAAGCGGTGTATATCGCTGCTGTCGGGCAGCGGTGCGTCAGATGATACAACAGGATATTGTTGATGAAACCCGTGGTCGCATTATAAATCTTTCTTCTCAGCACGGCATGATTGCTGCACCTCAGGATCTTGTCTATGGCGTTAGCAAAGCGGCAATTGATTACCTCACGCGTCAGGTTGCTACTGATTATGCCTGTCAGCAGATCGTCTGTAATGCTGTCGCGCCAGGGAAAATTCAAACTGGGGCAGGTGGGCGTGCTGTAGATCCCACTGTAATGGAACGCGCCACTTTTCGGACACCCTGGCCTCGCCTGGGGCGTCCCGATGATATCGCTCGTGCAGCGCTCTTTCTGGCGAGTGCTGATGCGCGCTTTATTACCGGAGCGACCCTAATGGTGGATGGTGGCTGGATGGCTGCATGACTGGTTCTGATGCCGTAAATCGGTTATTCGGTAGCAGAAAGTGGTTTTGTAAAACCGATGGCTGCCTTCCGTTCTCTTATATCTTGATGTTTCACTGTGGTGTACTACATGACTAAACGAATTCGTCTGGGAGTGCTTACTCCATCGTCAAATACTGCACTTGAGCCGTTAACTCAGGAAATCATTTCTGGATTACCAGAAGTTACTGTCCATTTTTCCAGATTTAGCGTGACTGAAATTGCCCTAAGTAGCGATGCATTAGGACAATTTCAACGTGAACGTATTCTTGACGCCGCCCGCTTATTAGCAGAGGCAAAGGTCGACATCATTGGCTGGAGTGGTACCTCTGCTGGCTGGTTGGGTTTTGCCACTGATGTCGAGTTATGCGCAGCTATTACCGAAATTACGGGTATCCCTGCTACTACTTCAGTTCTGGCATTAAACCGGGCCCTTGATATGTACCGGGTGCAAAAACTCGGCCTGGTGACTCCATATCGTACTGATGTGCAAGAAAAAATTATTGCCAATTTCGCCCTGTTGAATATTGATGCCTCTTATGAAAGCCATCTGTCACTACAGGATAACTTTTCTTTTGCCGAGGTGGATAAGGATACTCTTGAACGCCAAATCGCCGAAGTGGTAACGGCAGGTGCGCAAGCAGTAACTACTTTTTGTACCAACCTGATAGCAGCGGATCGGGTGGCATCCTGGGAGCAGCAATTTGATGTACCGATTTTTGACACGACGATCACTGTGATTTGGGACATGTTGCATAAAACCGGTGTTGATACGCGTCGTGTAGCTGGCTGGGGCCGGTTAATGATGGAGGCTTGATATGCAGGTTTTTGATACTGTAATTCGTAATGCCCGGGTGGTGACTGCCGCCGATATATTCAGTAGCGACATTGGCATTATTGATGGAAGAATTACTGCTCTGGGTTTTAATCTGTCATCAGGAAAGAGTGAGATAGATGCTGCAGGCCGCTATGTGACTCCCGGTGGTATAGATAGCCATGTACACTTTGATCAGCCGAGTGAAGACGGGTCAGTCATGGCTGATGATTTTCTCAGTGGTACAGTTTCCGCAGCCTGCGGAGGAACCACGACTGTTATTCCTTTTGCCTGTCAGCAAAAGGGGCAAAGTCTGCGTCAGGCGGTTGAGGATTATCATCGTCGAGTCGGTGATAAACCGGTGATTGATTATGCTTTTCACTTAATTATTACTGATCCGACCCCGGAAGTACTGACAGAAGAATTACCGGCTTTGATCGCTGAAGGTTATACCTCTTTTAAAATTTACATGACGTACGATGCGTTGAAGCTGGGGGACAGGGACATTCTGGAAACGCTATCGCTGGCACGTCGGGAAGGTGCAATGGTGATGTTGCATGCTGAAAATAGTGATTGTATTGCATGGCTAACGGATCGGTTATTGGCTGCTGGATTAAGTGCACCACGCTATCACGCCACATCGCGTCCAATGCTTGTCGAACGTGAAGCAGCACATCGTGCTATTACTTTTGCTGAGTTGGTGGACGTGCCAATTCTGATTGTCCATGTGTCGGGTCGCGAGACGATTGAACAGGTACGTTGGGCCCAGGGGCAGGGCCTTAAGGTTTATGCGGAAACATGCCCGCAATATCTGTTCCTGAGCGCTGATTCTCTGGGGGGTGACGACAGTTTTGAAGGGGCCCGTTGCATTTGCAGTCCACCTCCACGAGATGCCAAAAACCAGCAAGTTGTATGGGATGGTCTGGAAAATGGTTCTTTCGATATATTTTCATCCGATCATGCCCCTTTTCGTTTTGCGGGTCCGAATGGTAAAAAAGCCCATGGCGAGAACGCTACCTTTGATAAAGTAGCTAACGGTATTCCCGGCGTTGAGACTCGGATGGCCCTGCTATGGTCGGAGGGGGTACGTGCTGGGCGTATTACGCCGCAAAAGTTCGTCTCACTGACCTCGACGCGTGCTGCTGAAATGTATGGACTGTATCCGCGAAAAGGCAGTATTGCGATTGGATCTGATGCCGACCTGGTAATATGGGACGAGGAGAGATCTTTCACTCTCACCAATGATATGCTGCACCATAATGTCGATTACACGCCTTATGACGGAATGCATTTGCATGCCTGGCCCGCAATGACGATATCTCGGGGTGAAATAGTATGGGATGGGGCACCGAAAGGAGAACAAGGACGAGGGCGGTTTTTGCCTTGTGAGAGACCGGGACCGGCTCAGTTGCGTCGTCGAAAAGGTGACCTCCCGCTATGAATGCTGTACAACACGTTACTGAAAGCCTGCTACGCGGATGGCATGAAGGGAGAAGACAATCCGTTGACGGTATGCATCTCACAACACCAGCTGAAGCCTATGAAGTTCAGCATCAGGTCGCCAGTGCCATGGGATGGTTTGATAATAGCTCAGCAAGAGTCTGGAAGCTGGGCGGGGCACCGAATGGACTGATAAGCGCCGCCAGAGTTCCTGACGACGCAGTTCATTTCTCCGGTTGGCAAGTTCCAGCCGGATACTGTTTTGCTTATGGCATTGAGGCCGAGATCTTTGTCCGCTTATCTCACGATCTTACTGAATGTCCTCATCTATCCTGCGCATATAATGCGATAGATGCCTGGCTACCCGGCATTGAATTATGTGACACCCGCTGGATTGATGGCGACAAGGTCGATCCGCTACTACGCCTGGCCGACCGACAACTCAATCGAGCCCTGATTATGGGGGAACAACTAAAGTTCAGGCAACATCCGAACTGGAACGAAATGAATGTTTCGCTGCAGGTCAATGGCGTACTACAGGTTGGAACGAAAAATCAGCATCCTTTCGGTGACCCTCTGAGTTCACTCCCCTGGCTTGCTGCACATGCGGCGGCACAGTCTACCCCGCTGCAAGCTGGGGATTTAATTGCTACTGGCAGCTGGAGTGGGCTCTTCTGGGCTCCGGAGAAAGCGCGTATAGAAGCCACTTTTGCCGGAATGGGAAGCGTGGTGATATTGACCTGAATACTCGCTAATTTTGCAATCACATAATAATATTAATCAGGATTTGGGAAATAAATGATGAATTTACCTAAGGTTACAGTTCTTGGACTGGGTGCCATGGGGCACGCATTTGCCAGTAATTTGCTGAAAAAAAGTTTTACCGTCTCGGCATGGAATCGTTCTCCTGAGAGAGGGGAGGATTTAGTTGCCAGGGGGTTGAAATTGTATGATACGCCTCAGCTAGCCGTGGCGGATGCCGATGTAATTATCGCTATTCTTGCTGATGGGCAGGCTACGCTGGATGTACTGCAGAAAATTGCTCCATCCTGCAAAACGAGCGCCATTTTTTGTCAAATGGGTACTATTGGTCTGCAGAATACACTGGATGCGATCGACCAGCTAAAAGCGGTACAGCCATCAATGATTTTTATTGATGCCCCGGTTTCTGGCACAAAAGGTCCGGCAGAAAATGCACAAATTCTTGTTCTGGCGAGCGGGATACGTGAGCAATGTGCCGCCGCAGAACAGGTTTTCTCTGCAATATCTCGATCTACGATGTGGTTCGGTGAGGCCGGAAACAGTCAAAAGATGAAACTGGTGCTCAATTCGTGGCTGGTTGTGATGATGCAGGGTGTGGTGGAAAGTACGCTTCTTGCCAAAAAACTGGGTTTTACTCCGGAACAATTCTGGAATTCAATCGAAGGTGGCCCACTGGCGGCTCCCTACGTCAGGGCGAAGTTGGATGCTATTGCCAGAGGTGATTACCAACCACAGATGCAGTTAAGCCATGCCTTGAAGGATGCGAAGCTTGCGCTTGAGTTAACCAGTTTAGGGAATATGCCTGTAATGGATAAAATCGTAGAGATATGGCAGAAAGCGGCAGAAGAGGGGTTCGCGGACAAAGATTTATCATCTGTTTATCAGTGGATAGACCATTCTTTATGAACCATGCCTTTAGGGTATTCCCGAGGAGACTTGCTGTTATGGATTAAAATGAGTGGCACAATAACTGGATGATAGCAGTTGCTTTGAACGAAGCCGCAGAATGGAATACTTTCATATCGTTTCGCGAAAAATATTTTACTTAAGTCAGAATAATCAGAGCCAGGCGTCCGATAGGGCGCTAAGGAGAGACCGCTGATCCATAATATATTTATTAATTAAAATGACACGCCGCATACGGTACCAGCGGCATAAGGCAATCACCAAAGTTTCCTGAGCTCCAGATGGCCGTATGTAAATCTGGATAGTGAAATCTTATCCCCATGCTGTTAACCCGAGTCAGGAGAGAAAAATAACACACGTGCACGCTGTTTATGTCAACAATAAGAATCACTGCAAAGATAGTTTGCTGAATACAGCACGATAACTATTCGGCAAAGTACAAACTCCAGAAAATGAGAGCAGATTTTCGGAAAATATTAATAGACCGGTTGTGATTACGGGACTGCACATGATCGTATAATGACAACATCGTGGAGAACCTTTTTGTGAAAATATATTACAACCTGATTGTAGGAATCCTCATTCCTTAGAGGGAGAGGATTTTACTTTTTTTGTATAACTGGGGGATTTATTTTATGAGTGGAACATCAAATTTCTACTAAACCCAGCCCTTGTTTGCGGGCTAATTGAATCTGGTGCAAAGTAATTTTTTTCACTTCTTTTTGGCTGGCTTCAATATGACCACATAGTAACAAAATAGCCTCTTCACGTCTGCCACGTAGAATTTCACGCAAAATTTCAGAATGTTCGTCGTATGTCGTGGCGATACGATCTGTTTTGGTAAAGTCGAGTCTTCGAATGATCCGGATTCGCGCCGTCACATCTTTATGCATACGAGCCATTTCGTTATTGCCTGAAGCTTCGACAAGCGTGGTATGAAATTGTTCATCCCAGCTGGCAACCTGTAACCCGTCCGTACATCGTTCCGAGACTGGCACGAGCCATATTTGCTGAAGGGAGGAGAGGTGTTCCAGATCCACTCGCCGATCCTGATCACACAACCGGCGTACTGCTGCCATCTCAAGGACCATACGTAGATCGTAGAGCTGTTCGAAGATATCAAAATCGAATGGCTGTACTCGCCAGCCAGCCCGAAATTGCACCTGAACATAACCTTCAGATTGCAAACGAAACAATGCTTGTCGCACAGGTGTGCGACTGACGTTAAAACGCTTGCTGATCTCACTTTCAGTAAAATGATCGCCAGGGATCAGTCTGAACTCGGAGATTTCGTTTTTAATTTTTTCGTAAACGTCATCTGCGCGTGTCCGATTGGATGGCGATTCTGTAGAAACAGGGGTGTGATTTTGGATGATACGCATATGTTAACATTATCAGAACGAGTGGTGTCTAACCACCACTGTATCAAATTTTATTGCCTTGAGTACCCCGGGCTCATTGTTTATTACAGTACCGCTAAACGGCGAGTGTAATCACAGTTACTTCGGTTGCACCAATCTTGTGCTTTCGTCTCCCTGAGCTGGTGCATTTCATGTGCATATGATCGATAAGTTCCGCGCTGGCAGGGAGGGAATGTGTAGTAGGGAAAAGTTGTTACTGAGGTAAAACAAGAAGTAATAAATTTTAATTCATGTTTTTTTCGTATTGGCGCATTAATTGCAAAGTTTATTTTGTTTCTTGTACACAAGATGGTATCCATAATTTATATCGAACCGGGGACCTTAACATGTTTTTATTTTTACGCAGACTCATGATTTTCTCTTTAACTGCTTCATTATTTTGTACGGTGATGTCTGCTCAGGCCGCAGACACTATCATCAGAGTAGGGACCCTCAAACTTATTCACGGCATAACTCCATATTTCTACGATAAATTCACCCCTAAATAGCTGCGCCGAATACCGCTACACTTTTGCCTGCCCATGTTTACCTCCGGGGAATGGACTGGCCGTTTCCATAAAGTGACGAACTTTTTTCAACAGTTGCCACATTGAACGGCATTGATGATTGCGCGTTATCGTGTCATGAAGCGCCTGCCA
>NZ_JBJDNH010000010.1:0-139674 GCF_044900465.1 Klebsiella sp. NPDC088457
AGTGACCATAAGCTCTCCCGAATCAGGAGAGCAGATTAACCCCTGGATCTAATTTCAGGCGTCGGATATGGATCACTTTCGCACCGTTGGTAACACTTGGGGGAAAGAATTGCTGCTGCCCCTAATGCCAGTCCCGACGCCTTTATCGCATCAGTTTGGGATCATGGTATTGAGAAAGCTGCTGAACTGGTTGAGTCGATTGCCTCCTTCAGAACCGTTAGCGAAGCTCTTGATTCCCAAATTAATGAGGTAGCCTGGAATACGGATGTTCAGGAGGCCAGGAATCTCCTGGCTAGCCATACTGGTATTTTCCGATACCTCAATGGAAACTGGAGAAAAGCGAGGGGACTTGTTGGTTCTTTACTGCGAGATCGTTCGTTGCCCGTTGAGCAGCAGATCTTATTGTTGGACAAGTTGATTAAGGCGCAGGCAGAGAGGAAAATAATTCAGGAAGGCAATGATTTTGGTCATTCTGCCTTCGGTAGCGATTGGCGCGGTGAAAGAAGTGACAGCTCTTCTTTAATGGCATTAGTTGAATGGATGAGAACGCTCCGTGGTGTAGGCGCTGAGGCTCGGCTGTTGGCCAGCCGACTTATCGACCGCGAGGGTGTGAAGCTTCGTGCACAACAACTAAGCCAGTTACTGCAGCAGGTTCGGACCCAGTTAGACATCTTATGGAGCGCGTTCGGTTTTTCACCTGAGGAATATTTTTCCAATCAGGTATCTATCACCCGCGTCTCATTAGTTTTCATTGAAGAGAAAATCCAAAATCTCATATCGATTGATGAACAATGCATTCGTGTAATGGTTAACCCTCCTGCTCGTATTGATGAGCGTAGCCAGCTAATTACCCGAATGGTTGAGTTGCAGAAACTGATTGCAGAAATACGTGCAGAAGCCCCGCTTGCAAAAAGCGCTTTTGACGAACAGTGGAAAGAGCTGTCATCTGATTGGGATTATCTGAGTCAGGCTTGTTCCTGGTTAGAGGAGAACAGTGCGTTACGTTTCGTAGCGGCAAAATTGACAGACAGAGCTGAAACTGCCCATATTGCACGAGAAACTCACCTGTTCAGCCAAAAGATAGTCAATGAACTGGAACAAATCGCGATGGAATTGAAAGGAACTATCGGAACCCTTTTGGGCTCATCATCTGATAAATTAATGATAGCGCTTGTGTGCGAGAAACTTCAAACATGGGCTGAGAATTCAGAACAACTCTCTAAATGGGTTGCGTATCAGCATCGTATTACGCAGGCTCGAAAATATGGATTATCTGAGGTAGTAGAAAAACTCGCTAGTGGAGATCTTTCGCTAGATTCTGCTATTTCTGCCGTAGAGCGGACCTATTTTGAGTCGCTACTTAA
Source organism: Klebsiella sp. NPDC088457 (assembly GCF_044900465.1). Taxonomy (NCBI): domain Bacteria; kingdom Pseudomonadati; phylum Pseudomonadota; class Gammaproteobacteria; order Enterobacterales; family Enterobacteriaceae; genus Klebsiella; species Klebsiella sp. NPDC088457. Next base: position 1,365 of record NZ_JBJDNH010000010.1, read on the forward strand.
AATCATGGCTCTCGAAGAACCCGATTTAGTGCGTTTTGATGGTGAGCTTCATTCTCGTCAGGTTGCAGGATTTGCAGAGCTTGACCTTAAACGTATCAAAGCCGCCAGTCTTGAGGTTGTGCGTGCCCATCATAGACAAATCCCTTCCAGGAGCGGCGGTATTGGCCCAGTGGGGGTTCTGCGTTCGGAAATGGTGAAAAAGAGGGGGCATTTACCAATTCGTCAGTTAATGCTGAAGGCTGGAGTGGCGATTCAAGCACTCAAGCCGGTCATGATGATGAGCCCGTTATCTGTTGCTCAATTCCTCATCCCGGGAAAACAAAAGTTCGATCTTCTGGTCATGGACGAAGCGAGTCAGATACAACCGGTTGATGCGATTGGTGCAATTGCTCGCTGTAAGCAGGTTGTGGTCGTCGGGGATGAACGCCAACTTCCACCTACACGATTCTTCGCTAAGATGACAGAATCTGCTGCTAATGATGATGGTGATGAAGTATCTCAGGTTGCGGATATAGAGAGTGTATTGGGCCTGTTTGTTGCCAGGGGATTACCTCAACGTATGTTGCGTTGGCACTATCGCAGCCGTCATCAATCCTTGATTGCTGTATCCAATAGTCAGTTCTATGAGAATAAACTCTTCATCGTGCCGAGTCCGTACACTCAGGAAGCAGGCATGGGTCTGCAATTCCACCACATCCCGGATGGTGTGTTCGAATCAGGCGGTAAGGGAACCAATACGATAGAAGCTAAAGCTGTCGCTAAAGCAATCATGGAGCATGCCCGTAAATATCCGGAACAGTCGCTCGGCGTTGCAACATTTTCTGTTTCCCAGCGTAAGGCTATTCAGGACGAGCTCGAGTTGCTACGTCGTCTGAATCCCGATTTAGAAGAGTTCTTTAATGCGCATCCGAGCGAGCCTTTCTTCGTTAAAAACCTTGAGAACGTACAAGGTGATGAGCGTGATGTAATTATGATCTCCGTCGGCTATGCCAGAAATACGCAAGGATACATGGCGATGCGTTTTGGTCCCCTGGGGTCAGAGGGAGGGGAAAGAAGGTTGAATGTATTAATCAGCCGAGCCAAACGTCGATGTGAGGTTTTCGCTTCGATCACAGACGAAGATATTGATTTGGAAAGAGCAAAGGGAAAAGGTGTATTTGCCTTTAAACTCTTCCTGCAATATGCCCGTACCGGTCGGATATCGTTAGCTCAACGGACTGAAAGAGAAATGGATAGTGTATTTGAAGAGCAGGTTGCTGATGCGCTTCAGAAAGCTGGTTATCAAGTCCATCCTCAGGTAGGTATTGCTGGATTCTTTATAGATTTAGCTATTGCTGATCCTGATATGCCAGGGCGATACTTGATTGGTATTGAGTGCGATGGTCGTGCTTATCATTCATCACGTTCTGCGCGAGAACGCGATCGCTTGCGTCAGGCTGTACTTGAAGATCATGGGTGGATTATCCATCGTATCTGGAGTACGGATTGGTTCCACCGGCCTGAAGAACAGCTGGAACGAACACTTCATGCGATAGAGTCTGCCAAAAAAGAGCTCTCAGAACGGACTGAACAATTGAAGCAAAGGACTCGTGCGGTACCTGTTGAAATTGTGACTGTCGATAGAGGACCTGTCGTCGAGATTGGTCTTGTCGATTCGGATATTGCAAAAGAATCTGAGATTGCTTATGTGGAGGCTACTCCATCCGCTAATATGGGGTATGAACTGCATGAAACCCCGTTGGGTATTCTCAGCGAAATTATTGAGCAGATAGTTGAGGTTGAATCTCCTGTTCATGTAAGCGAGGTTATCACCAGGTTGCGAACTGCCTGGGGATTACAACGTGCAGGGGCCAGAATTGAGGCCGTTGTGAACAGGGCTGTTAATCTGGTCTGCAACAAAGGTGATATCCTTCAGGATGGACAATTTTTAATACATCAGAAATCAAAGATTGTCTTACGAAACCGACAGAATGTTCAGTCGTTGGGACTACGTAAATCCGAAATGTTGCCACCTCAAGAGATTGCTGTCGGAATTTATCAGGTAGTAAAAAATAACCTTGGTGCGACAGAAGAAGAAATAGTTATGTCTATCTCTAGATCTCTTGGGTTTAAAGCAACAAGTGGGACCTTACGTAAAGTTATTTCAGAGGTAATTGAACAACTTCTGTTTAAAGGCGCTCTTTTAAAAGAAGACTCTCTGATCATTGAGGGTAAAGAAACAGTTACAGAGTGATTTTCAATATTAAGATAAACTCAAAGTATACTCTTTGAGTTTATCTTTTTTTATTCTTAATAATAAATCATGGTGGATTCAACTCCGAAGTAACTTTGTTGCATTTCATGACGGTTAGCCGTTCGTCCCATTACGTTACCCCGTTCATTCGGACCACGATATGGGGCGAATTAACGGGGCGAACCGTATTGTAAGCATACCCGTTTTAGTTCCACACACTTTTTCCGATGTGCAGGCTCTGCGTCTGCGGCCCGCTGCTTTACCGGGTTAATATTCTGCGCCAGACAGGGATACATCGGGATAAGCGCCTAAACCAAGGCGGGATTCTTTACTATTGATACGATACTTGAGATACCAGAGACGTGAACCATCTGGATTGATCAAAAGATACAAATCGTGTGAATCGGAGATTTTGAAAGGTTTATCAGATGGCTTGAGCGCGCGGATTTTTGCGTCGGTAAGAGACATATGGGGGTCACTCCATTATCGAACCAACCTGACCCCAAATCTGACCACCAATTTTTCCCGATGCAGAGGGAAAACTGAAAACGCATCGGGAAGATTTTTCACGCTAACTTATTGAATCTGAATCACATAAGAATTCGCAAAGCGGCATGAAAACAAGAAATGGCTCCTCTGACTGGACTCGAACCAGTGACATACGGATTAACAGTCCGCCGTTCTACCGACTGAACTACAGAGGAATCGTGTGAACGAGGCGCATACTACTGGCCTCGCATTTTTGTGTCAACACTAAAATTAAGCCACTGATTCAAATGGCTAAATTTAAGCCAACCCGTTGTTTTAGTGCACAACGTGCGTATCGTCGGCATCCTGCAGGCCATTTTCACGTAATCTCTGTAGCGGGTCCTGGCGGTAGAAGTGGCAAAAACGTTGCCACAGAGCCGGGAAACGCGGGGCAAATAGCTCCGGGGCGCTAAAGAAATATTCCGACAGCACGGCGAAACACTCGGCCGGGTCGGTCGCCGCGTAGGCATCAATACTGGCTGCGCTTTCACCGACCAGATCGATCTCGTCCTGAATATTATTCATCGCGGCATGCAGATCGTGTTCCCAGCCGGCAACTTCGCGCAGCGGAATCAACGGTACGCCGCTGGCGCGATCGCCATTGCGCGTATCCAGTTTGTGCGCGACTTCGTGGACCACGAGATTAAAACCGGAGGCGTCGAACGAGTCCTGAATATCCAGCCAGTTCAGGATGATTGGCCCCTGTTGCCAGCTTTGCCCGGACTGTACAACCCGTTGGTTATGGACCAGACCAATATCATCTTCCCATTCATCATCAACCACAAACGGGCCGGGGTAGATCAGCACCTCGTGGAAACCATCCAGCCACTCGATGCCGAGCTCAAGCACCGGTAAACAGAACAACAGCGCGATACGGGCGCTTTGCAGCGGGGCCAGCTCAAGCCCTTGCAGGGCAACCAGACGTTTTTGTTGCAGAAAGCGTGCCGCCATCGCCACCAGTTCCCGCTGTTCTTGCGCAGAAAGATTGGCTAAAACAGGAATGGCAAGCGCCTGTTCCCAGGGCATTTCTGCGTTGCCGGACTCTTCATCTACTTTCCAGGGCCATTTAAACATCATATTGCTCGCAAAGTCGTCACTTGAACATAATTAAAGAGACAGGAACTATTAAAATGCCAAAGAACCTGGCATTATAGCAACCTCACAGCGGAGAGATGCCGGAGCGGCTGAACGGACCGGTCTCGAAAACCGGAGTAGGGGCAACTCTACCGGGGGTTCAAATCCCCCTCTCTCCGCCACTATTCAAACACTTACGTCAATTCCTTTCAACGACCCCCGTCACACTTGGTATAGCAGTCGCCGTGTACGCCTGCAATCATCATCTTCCTGATTTTTCCCATGCGCAATACTTTACCGGGTACCGTCCTCCGGTTTGTCAGAGATAAAGCGTCGCGTGCAGAGAAGATGAGGATACATGAGCAGAATGACCGCTTCTGCCAGCAGAGATGATGGCTGACCCGCGTTCGCGATATTGGTGGCTACCTCCGATTAGTGAAACCGCCGGTTTTGCGCCCCGTCAGGAAGATGATTTGTTGCAGGGGACCCTTAGCGTCCGTCAATATCATCGAAGAGATCCCTCTACGCGATGTTCCGCATTTTATTTATTGCCCGGGCAAAACCTTCCCTTTCAGGGGAGGGGACAAAGAGAGAAAAGCAGGACCGAAGTCCTGCTTTTCAGGCATATCACGAAGGAGGGACTGCTGGTTAGAACTGGTAAACTATACCCACGGCGACGGTATCGTCAGAGTTCACGCCCAGCTTGTTGTCGCTGTCAATCTGGTTGATTTGATAGTCAACATAGGTGGACATGTTTTTGTTGAAGTAGTAGGTCGCGCCGATATCAATGTAGTTGATGTAATCTTCGTTGCCGACGATTTCAACATTTTTCGCTTTAGATTTGTAGTAAGCGAGGGATGGACGCAGGCCGAAATCGAACTGATACTGCGCAACGACGGAGAAATCCTGAGTTTTGTTGGCAAAGCCACCCGTAATGCGGGTCGCATTGCGGGTTTCGCCATACAGGGCTGCGAGGTAGATATTGTTCGCATCGTATTTCAGGCCGGTTGCCCACTGCTCGGCTTTATCGCCGTTGCCGCGTGCCAGAGCCTGCTGTCCATCGGTACGGTCCGCCGCGCCGTAAGCGCCGACCACGCCGAAACCATCAACTTCGTAGCTCAGAGAAGTTGCCCAGCCATCGCCGTTAGAACGCGAGTCATCATGTTCATTTTTACCGAGATATTGTACGCCGAAGCTCAGACCGTCAACCAGACCGAAGAAGTTGCTGTTACGGTAGGTCGCCAGGCCACCGGTACGGCCGGTGAAGAAGTTATCGGCGTTACTGGTGTCACCGCCAAACTCCGGCAGCATATCGGTAATGCCGATGGCGTCATAGACCAGACCATAGTTACGGCCGTAGTCTAAGGACCCCAGATCGCCGAATTTCAGACCGGCGAAGGCCAGGCGGGTCTTGTTACCACTCTGAGCGTCGCTTCCTTCCGTGTTATTACCCTGGAAGTTATATTCCCACTGGCCGTAACCGGTCAGCTGGTCGTTGATCTGGGTTTCCCCTTTAAAACCCAGACGAGCATAGGTTTGGTCGCCGTCATTATCTTTGTTATCAGAGAAATAATGCAGACCTACGGTTTTGCCGTACAGATCGAGCTTGTTGCCGTCTTTGTTGTAAACTTCTGCCGCGTGAGAGGCGCCAGCCATCAGGAATGCCGGAACCAGAATTGCCAGTGTTTTTCTTTTCATTATATATTCCCTCTGAATCATCATTAATATGAATGGTGAAATCTCTTTCTGAAAGCGATTTAATATTATCGATAAGGTTCATTTTTATTTAAATTATAAATGTAAGTAAATCATATCTAATATTACAAAATATTTCCAAATGAATCTTTATATTTTAATTTTATTGTTTATCAATGATGTATTGGTGATGGTTATTGATTTATATAACAGTGGGTTATTTGATTTTGACAATGATTTTTCCCTGGTGATGAAATTCACTGCCTCAATTGTTTTTTCTTAAGTTATTTACTGCCGGAATATCATAAATTGACGGCAGGAGATTGCGGTGGATATTTTCAGTGCCGTAGCGTTTTGCCCGTCACATTGCTCTGCTGTTAGCGCGGATATATTATCCAGGGACGGGGGCATGACGGCAGAGAATATATCCTCGTCATGAAAAAACATCCTGCAGCGACAGAGGACCAACACCGTCCGGCAAGGGGGACTGTTTCATCACTTTTTTCGCAGCGTAATGTGATATGCGTTACTTTTTTGCGATCTCCGCTGGCGTTTCGCCCGACGGTATAAAGAGAGAGGTTAATGGAGAAGAACGCGAAACGAAGCCTGAGGGGGGGAACTTGCACTCTGGGCCTTTTACACCTTTTGCGGTTACTTTCTGTGGGCAATGGCGCGCTACTGGTGGGGCGTAGGCAGAATTCAACGTGTGCCCGGGGCGACGGTTGACGGCGATCTGGGGTCAACGATCGGCAAGTGGCCTGGCGCGTTCGGGGTCGTGCTGGGGCGATAGCCTGCTACACCCGGCCCGGTAGCCGAATGTATGAACATCATGATTAAAGTTGCTATGCTCAGCGCTTACCTTCTTTCAGAGGAACGCGCATGGAACGGGTTGACTGGCAGCAACGATTTGAAACCTGGCTAACGGAACATCATTCACAGGGCGACTCCGCCCACGATACTGCCCATTTTCGACGCGTGTGGGGTACCGCGCAGCGGTTGGCCGCGGAGAGTGATGTCGATCGCCTCGTTATTCTGACGGCCTGCTATTTTCATGACATTGTCAGCCTGGCGAAAAATCATCCTGAACGTAGCCGTTCTTCGGTGATGGCGGCGGAAAAAACGCTGGAGATTCTTCAGTCGTCTTTTCCTGATTTCCCTGCCGATCGTTATCCTGCCGTTTTCCATGCCATTGAGGCGCACAGCTTTAGCGCCGGTATTCCCGCCCGTACCGAAGAGGCAAAAATTGTTCAGGATGCTGACCGGATGGAAGCCCTCGGCGCGATTGGGCTGGCCCGGGTGTTTGCCGTTTCCGGGGCGCTAAATACTATCCTGTTTGATGCCGATGACCCTTTCGCCGACCGGCGTGAGCTGGATGACAAAAAGTATGCGCTGGACCATTTCCAGTGCAAGCTGCTGCGTTTAGCGGGCACGATGCAGACCGAGAAAGGCAAAGCGCTGGCGGTGCATAATGCGCGTTTTCTCGTCCAGTTTATGGCCAAGCTCAGCGCGGAGCTGCGCGGCGACCCGCTGGCGCTGGATGAAGCGGTTTTACGGCGCTTTGATCCACAGGCCTGAAACTGGCCGCGCTATTTATGGTAATCTCTGCAAAATTGTCCGTGCTGGTTGAGGTTATGCCGCAAAATTTATCGAAGGAAAAGAGTCCGTCTCTGCCCCCGCAACACGCCGGGAAAGAGGCGCAGGCGCTGCTGCGCCAGCTGATGACCATCTACGATGTCAAAACGCTGGTGGCGCAGCTGGTGGCCGTGGGCGACCAGCACTGGAGTCCGGCCATATTAAAACGCGCGGCGACGGTTGTCCGGGCAGCCAACCGTTTAAGCGCGAAAGAGTATGCGCATCTGATGACGCTACTGCCGCCGCCGCCGGCTCATCATCCGCACTATGCGTTTCGCTTCGTCGATCTCTTTGCCGGCATTGGCGGCATCCGCAATGGCTTTGAGGCGATCCGCGGGCAATGTGTTTTCACCAGCGAGTGGAATAAACATGCGCTGCGCACCTATAAAGCGAACTGGTACTGCGACCCGCAACAGCACCGTTTTAATGAGGATATCCGCGATATTACCCTCAGCCATCGCCCGGACGTCAGCGATGACGAGGCCGCGCAGCATATCCGCGATACCATTCCGCAGCATGATGTTCTGCTGGCGGGCTTTCCCTGTCAGCCTTTTTCGCTGGCTGGCGTGTCGAAGAAGAATGCGCTGGGCCGCGCGCATGGTTTTGCCTGCGAGACTCAGGGCACGCTGTTCTTTGATGTGGTCAGAATCATTGCCGCCCGCAGGCCCCCCATCTTTGTGCTGGAGAATGTCAAAAACCTGAAGAGTCATGATAAAGGGCGGACGTTCCGCATTATCATGCAGACGCTTGATGAACTCGGCTATGAAGTCGCCGATGCCGATCACAGCGGGGCGGACGATCCGAAAGTGATCGACGGGCGTCATTTTTTACCCCAGCACCGGGAACGCATTGTGCTGGTGGGGTTCCGCCGCGATCTGCAGCTGCATGATGGTTTTAGCCTGCGTGCTATTTCAACCCTTTACCCGGCCGCCCGTCCGACGTTTGGCGATCTGCTGGAACCGACCGTCGATGCTAAATTTATCCTCACGCCGGTGCTGTGGAAGTATCTCTATCACTACGCGCGCAAGCATCAGGCGCTGGGCAACGGTTTTGGTTACGGGTTAGTTGACCCGCTTAATCCGCACAGCGTGGCGCGGACGCTATCCGCGCGCTACTACAAGGATGGCGCCGAGATCCTTATCGATCGCGGCTGGGACCGGCCGTTGGGGGAAAAACACTTTGACGATCCGCAGAACCAGCAGCGCCGTCCGCGCCGCTTAACGCCGCGCGAGTGTGCGCGGTTGATGGGCTTTGAAAGCCCCCAGGGCTACCGCTTCCGCATCCCGGTTTCAGATACCCAGGCGTATCGTCAGTTTGGCAACTCGGTGGTGGTACCGGTGTTTGCGGCCGTCGCGAAGCTGCTGGAACCCCGTATCGCGCAGGCGGTGGCGCGCCGTGACCGCGAGGATGATGCCGGTGGACGTCCACGATAAGGCTACGCGCAGTAAAAATATGCGGGCTATTGGTACACGCGATACGGCAATTGAAAAGCGGCTCGCCGCGCTGCTCACCCAGGCCGGGTTCGCGTTTACCGTGCAGGACGCCGCGCTGCCGGGGCGCCCGGATTTTGTCGTGGCGCAGTACCGCTGCGTCATCTTTACCCACGGCTGCTTCTGGCATCACCATCACTGCTACTTATTTAAAGTTCCCGCCACGCGTACCGACTTCTGGTTGGATAAAATTGGCAGCAACGTGGCGCGCGACCGCCGGGATATGGCGCTGCTGCAGGAGCGCGGCTGGCGGGTGCTGATCGTCTGGGAATGCGCATTGCGCGGGCGGTTAAAGCTGAGCGATGAGGCGCTGATTGAGCGTCTGGAGGAGTGGATCTGCGGCGGCGGGCTCCGCGCGCAGATCGACACTCAGGGCATCGGCGAGTGGCCGCTTACTTCTCCACCTCGCAAGGCGTGACTTCACTGCGGGCAGGAAACAGGTATTTCCCCAGCGTCACCAGCACGACGGCAAAAATAATCACCCCCAGCGCCAGCCACTCAATCCGCGACAGGCTTTCACCGGCAAACCCGGTTCCCAATAGCACCGCGACGACCGGGTTAACATAGGCATAGCTGGTGGCAACGGCAGGGGTGACGTTACGAATTAAATACATGTAGGCGTTAATGGCGATAACCGAACCGAAAATAGCCAGGTAGGCCACGGCGAAAATGGCGGACCATGACGGCACCGCGGTCAGGGTTTCACCCGTCAGCCATGACGCCACCGCCAGCACGATCCCGGCCGCGAGCATTTCAATCGCCCCCGCCATCATGCCCGTCGGCAGCGTAATTCGCGAGCCGTAGACTGAGCCGAAAGCCCAGCTTATTGAGCCGATGAGGATCAGCAGCGCGCCCCACGGGTTGCCGCTCAGATTGCCGCCGCTATTGAGCAGAACAATTCCCGCCAGGCCGATTGCAATTCCCAGCCACTCAATCTTGCGGGTGGCGATACCAAAAAAACGGCTAAAACAGAGGGTGAACAGCGGTACGGTCGCCACCATCACCGCCGCAATTCCTGAAGGCACATGCTGGTGCTCGGCCAGGGTGACAAAACCATTGCCGACCGCCAGCAGCAGAACGCCGATCAAGGCGGCGTTGAGCAGCGGTCTGAGCGGCGGCAGACGGTGTCCGGTCGCCAGCAGATAGGCGAGCAGCAGTCCTCCGGCGGAGAGAAAACGGATCCCGGCCATCATCAGCGGCGGCCAGCTGGCAACGCCAATGGCAATGGCAAAGTAGGTGGAGCCCCAGATGATATAGAGCGAAAACAGCGCCCCGATAAGCGGCAGTAGCTGGCGGGTAGACATACGTCCTCACGACGGTACAGAGATAGAAAGGAGGCATATAGTAAACGTGAAAACTACCGCGCTGGCGAGTGCTTTAATTGATCTGTAATTGTTAAATTTTTATTGACTATTTGCTCCTCTGGGCGAGAAAGCACTTTTACCGCATACTCTATGCTTACAACACATCGCATCGTTCAGGTTGCGGCGCTCAGGCCGCGCTGCCGCCAGAGCGATTTTGTTGCTAACCACAAATGAAGGAATGCAATTTTGGCAGGAAGTAGTCTTTTAACGCTGTTGGATGATATTGCCACCTTACTGGATGATATCTCCGTGATGGGGAAACTGGCGGCGAAGAAAACGGCTGGGGTGCTGGGGGACGATCTCTCTCTTAATGCCCAGCAGGTGACGGGCGTACGTGCGAATCGGGAATTACCCGTGGTGTGGGGCGTGGCGAAAGGGTCGTTCATCAATAAGGTGATTCTGGTGCCGTTGGCCTTGTTAATCAGCGCGTTTATCCCGTGGGCGATTACGCCATTGCTGATGCTGGGGGGCGCATTCCTGTGCTATGAAGGCGTTGAAAAAGTGCTGCACAGCGTCCAGGCGCGGAAACACAAAGAGGATCCGCAGGCCCGGCAGCAGCGTCTGGAGGCTCTTGCGGCGCAGGATCCGTTGGCCTTTGAGCGCGATAAAGTAAAAGGGGCGATCCGTACCGATTTTATTCTCTCCGCCGAAATTGTCGCCATTACCCTTGGCATTGTCGCCGATGCTCCGTTGTTAAATCAGATTCTGATTCTTTCCGGTATCGCCATTCTGGTGACCATCGGTGTGTATGGCCTGGTCGGTATTATCGTCAAACTGGATGATATGGGTTACTGGCTGGTGGAAAAAAGCAGCGCTCTGGCGCAGTGGGTTGGTAAAGGGCTATTAGCGGTAGCGCCGCGTCTGATGAAACTGCTTTCCATCGTCGGTACGCTGGCGATGTTTCTGGTTGGCGGCGGAATTATCGTGCACGGTATTACGCCGGTACACCACGCGGTGGAGCACCTGGCCAGCCAGCAGTCCGGTATCATCGCTTCGCTGCTGCCGACGGGCGTCAATCTGGTCCTTGGCTTTATCGTCGGCGCCGTGGCGCTGGCCTGCGTGAAGGCGATTAACGGGCTTCGCGCAGCGGCGCAGTAAAATCTGCCGGGGATTATGCAAAATCGCTCAGCTTCGTCTAAGGTGAAACGGATTCTCCCAGATGACGGACTAAAAAATGGTATTGTTGGTCAGTGATGAAGTGAGGCGAAAGAGCGGAGGGCCGCGCATGGTTGTGACGGGCTTCGCGAATGGAATGGTCGAATGTCGTTGGTATGACGGCTATAGCGTGAAGCACGAGGCTTTCCGTGAGGATGAGTTAGTCCGTGGGGAGGGAGGGCAAGATAACGCTTCCTGACCCCCCGATAGCGCCCGGCAAAAGTCGGGCGCTTTGTTGTTGCTGTGTCTGACAGGGAGCGTTGATGGTGCGTGTGTCATTGAAAGTACTGCGAGAGAACAATGGATAAACCGTTGTGGGTCAGAAAACTTCGCCGCATTTCTAGCCCGGGACATGTGGTTAACTATTGTTTTGTCGCGGTATTATTCTTTTCTACGCTGTTGATATGGCGTGAAGTGATGGTGCTGGAAGGGGCGTATGTCACCAATCAGCGCAACAATCTGCAAAACGTCGCCCACGAAATGGACGGTCTGCTGCAGTTCAATATCAACCGGATGGTCTTTTTCCGCAACGGGATGCAGTCGGCGCTGGAAACCCCGCTCGATTTCGCGATATTACGCAAGGCAGAGCAGGAGTACATGAGCAAACGGCATGAGCCGATCTGGTCCGTGGCATTGCATAACCGGCGTACATTACCGGTGTAAGGCGTCTCTGATGCCTTTGTCGACGGTCAAAGCACGTTGACGCGCAACGATATCCTCACCGGCAATGAGCTGATGGCGACTCTCGAACTGGGGTATCTGCTGCTGCTGGCCAACAAGAATCGCGGTTTCCACGAGCGTATGCTCTACGTCTCACGCAGCGGTTTTTTTACCAGCACGCAGCCGCCGAATAACGCGACTCAGGCCCTGGTGCAATACACTCAGGCCATTGGCGCCCCGTGGTTTTCCCGCCAGACGCAGCGGAATAACCCGGGCCGTGGCGTCGTCTGGCAAACCGTCCAGCAGGAGGAGGATACCCAGGGTGACGATCCGGTGGTGACCGCCTCCGTTCCGCTCGACTTTCAGCACGACTGGCTCGGCGTGCTGGCGATGAATTTCTCGGTGCGCGAGATGAAAGCGTTTCTCGTCAGCGCGATAAAAGGCGGGCAGGAAGGGGAGTACCAGCTGTATGACAGCAGGCTGAACCTGATCGCCTCGTCATCGCCGGGCCAGGTGCTAACCCTGTTGTCACCTCGCGAGCGGGCGATGCTCAGCTATGCCTTTTTACACGATAACCGGGGCGGGATTCATTTATTCACGCGCTATATCAGCTGGGAGAAGCTCAACAACTTTGATGGAGTTTTGCTGCGAATCCATACGTTGCAGGAAGGGGTACGCGGCGATTTCGGCACCATTACTATCGCGTTGACGCTGATGTGGCTGCTCTTTACCCTGATGCTGATTATCTCGTGGCTGGTGATTTTGCGCATGGTACGCAACATGAGCGTGCTGCAAAAGTCGCTGGAGTGGCAGGCGTGGCACGATGCGCTCACCCGTTTGTTAAACCGGGGCGCGTTGTTTGATCGAGCGATAGCCACCGCCGGCGCCTGCGAGCGAACAAAACGGCCGATCTCGGTGATCCAGCTCGATCTTGACTACTTCAAGAAGGTCAACGATCTGCACGGGCATCAGGCCGGAGACCGGGTCCTGTCGCTGGTCGCCAGCACCATCGTGAGCATCCTCCGCGAAACCGATCTCGCCGGGCGCGTCGGTGGCGAAGAGTTTTGCATCGTCATGCCAGACACCTCATTGCATGCGGCGGCGGCCATCGCCGAGCGCATCCGTATCCGCATTAGCAGCCGCGAAATATTGCTCTGCAACGATACCAGCCTGCGTATCAGCGCTTCGCTGGGGGTCAGCAGCAGCGATGATTGTGCGGAGTTTAACTTTGAAAGCCTGCAGTCTGTCGCTGACCATCGTCTGTACCTGGCAAAACAAAACGGGCGCAATCGGGTCTGCTTTAAAGACCCGTCGTGATGCTTTATCTGCCACGCTGGTGAGGTGGGTCAGGGATGCCGATAGTGAAATGAGATTTATCTTAAAAAAGATGCCGGGGCAATGGTCATCGGCGAACGCAACGGGCGCATCAAACCCTTCTGCCGTCTGCATTTTCGACGTGCGGCAACATGTTAACGTCATTTCTCAATTATTTTCGTCATGAATAGCTCTTGTCATGCAAAATAATTGAGGATAATGTTTTCTACGCAACGGATTTCCCGGTGTAACGAATTTTCAAGTGCTTCTTGCATTAGCAAGTTTCATCCCGACTCCTGCGAGTCGGGATTTTTTTCACCTGTGGTTAACGGTTGATTTCGCTGACGCTAAAGTCATGAATATCGAGTTCAAAAGCCTCCGCTAGCTCACGCCAGGTGTGGTAATCGCGACCATCAATGCTCACGTGGTGCGGATCGTCCTGCGTACGCTGAACTTCACTCTCGCTGATTTCATTAATCGCCGCCAGCAGGGCGTCAACATCGACATCTACCCCACCACTCCCCGCATACCCACTATCTTTGGCGGTTTTCATCATGGCTACCTCGTTTGGCTCCGATCGTGCCTGCTTAAGTATAGCCGCAAATGATTCCACCGCCTTTGAAGCCCGATCGAGAACCAGCAAGGACCGGACGGTCTATAAAAGCGCCAGTCACCCGGCAGAGCGCTGCGCAGTGGTCAGTTTTGTTCTACACTGGCACAAAAATAGAGGAGATAAGTTATGCAGGTGAACGATCGTGTCACGGTGAAGACCGACGGTGGCCCACGTCGATCGGGGGTAGTTCTGGCAATAGAGTCGTTTAGTGAAGGGACTATGTATCTGGTTTCGCTGGAAGACTACCCGCTGGGGATCTGGTTTTTCAACGAAACGGGGCATCCGGACGGGATCTTCGTTGAGAGAGATGAGTAGCGCATCATGCGTCGGCGCTGGCGGGCCTGCCGCCAGTTTTCCTGCCGCGCCGCGCTCAGCGCATGTTGACGTAAATACCTGATGTAATGTTTTCTGCCAGACGCACGATGTGATAAATCACCTGTTTATTGTGGGTCTGGATTTTCTTTTTAATATTTCCTTTATGCGAAGAAACCGTCTTCGCCTTAATGTTCATTTGCATCGATATTTGTGAGGTGCCGTGCCCAGCCATCCACATTTGTAACATATTTGATTCGGTACGGCTTAACGAGAGCGTCGGTATATTTATGCGCGCGGTGTTGTAGTTATCGTATTTCAGACGATTACCCAGAATGTCATCAAGGTCTTTAGGCGTAAGCGACTTAGAGCTAATAAGTAAATTCTTACGCACCAGCAGATAGTGATCAAAATGAACGTTCGCCAGCGACATAAAGATAACAAATAGCGTCCCCGGGTGTTGGGTAATGATTTGCCGGATAAGCTGATTGCTGTGCTGATGATGAATAAAGCAATCTTCATTGATAAACACCACTGCCGGACGCACTAATTCACAGGTTTCTTTCAGGCTTTCCGCTGAATGCACTTCACTGATGTCGCGCTTTTTTATTCCTCGGCTTGTCAGATACCCGGTTAATCCCAGTCGGGTATAGCTACACAAATCCATGATAATCGTTGACATGACCCATCCTCAATCAACACGTAACGATAATTTATCCCTCGCCGACAAGCGCGATGAAGTCCATTTAATTTAAGTTGGTAATAAAACCAGGTTCAGTATGGGAACCATCAGGTAGTCTAAACTATTCCGTAATATGGCTCATAATTTGCCAGGAATATTCTCAAAGTACAGGGGGCAATGAGTTATGTGAGGGAATTAAAAGCAAAAATTCCCAATCGTAGATATGGTTGGCGTTAAATTATCCCGCTTTTTTCGGAATTTCCTTACGCTGATTGCGCGAATAATGATCTGGCGGCGGCGTTCTTTTATTAACGTTATTAATTTATGGCCGACAGGGCGGGGCTGACGTACCTTTTGTCTGACAGTCGCGCGGGGCGTTTCCGGGCTACCGTTTGCGATCGGGGCGGTATCGCTTTGCCGGAGGGGTGGCGAGCTTAACGCTTTAATGCCACAATACTTTTTTATCGGTTTGTGGGATGAATGATGAAAAAGATAGTGATTGCTGGCGCGCTGTTTACTCTGGCCGGATGTGTCCAGGTGGATAATTACGACGAGGTTGTCAAAGCGCCAGCGCCCGCCGGGTTAGAGGGATACTGGCAGTCAAAAGGCCCGCAGAGCGAAATGATGAGCCCGGATGCGATTGCCAGCCTGATGGTGACTAAAAATGGCGATACGTTTGATTGTCGCCAGTGGCAGCGGGTGATCGCCCTGCCGGGGAAATTAATGCAGCGTGACGACCAGGTCTACAACGTGACCTCCGGTCTGGACGTCTATCCCGTTGAACGCTCGGGCAATACCTTGCGTTACGATCGTATGACTTTGACCCGCGTCGACCGTTTAACCGCCGAGTGCGAACAGGCGTGGAAGAAGGCCGCGGCGGAAACCAGCGCGCCCTAAGGCACGCGCGGGCTGATACCAGCTTCAGCCCGCGATGTTCTCAGCTCTACAGCACCTCTTCAATCACCCAGACGCTGACGCTACCGCCGTTGCAGGTAAAAGTGCCGCAGCCTTCGTCGTCGGTTTCCACCACCTCCTGGCGATTGCCGAGAAAGTCTTTCCAGCGCTTATTGCCATAGTTGGCTCCCAGCGCCAGCGTTTTCTCGCCCTCATCGCCGTTCGACAATATCACCACGCATCCCGGATCCTCCTCGGTGCCGCTGCGGCTAAAGGCAATGCAGTTAGGGTGGTCGAACCACAGCGTCTGCACGCCGTGGGCAAAACGTTGGCGAGCATCGATCAGCTCATGCAGCTGTTCGATCACCGGCATCTCAATGGCATAGGTCTGGCCATCGCCGCCGGTATCCTGGTAGCTGGCGCCGAAAAGATCGGCATAAAAAACCGAAGGCACGCCATTCTCGCGCAGCAGAATGAGCGCATAGGCCAGCGGTTTAAACCACGGCTCCACCGGTGCTTCCAGCGCCTGCAGCGGCTGGGTATCGTGGTTGGTGACCAGCGTGACGGCATGAAAAGGATCGGCTTCAACCAGTGTGCCGCTAAAAATCTGGCTCATATCGTAATCGCGCCCCTGGCGAGACGCTTCATGGAATTTCATCTGCAAAGGCGCATCAAACAGCATCGTCTGGCCGTCCACCCGATCGATATACTGCTGGAGCTTATCGACTTCGTGCGACCAGTACTCCGCGACGATAAACAGCGGTTTGCTCGCCACTTCCTGGACGTGCTCGATCCACTCTTTGTAAAACCAGGCGGGGATATGTTTCACCGCATCAAGACGGAAGCCGTCACAGCCGGTTTGCTCCATGACCCAACGCGCCCAGTACTTCAGCTCCTCGGTGACCGCATGGTTACGAAAATCGATGTTTTCACCCATCAGATAATCAAAGTTGCCCATTTCGTCATCGACCTGGTCGTTCCAGCCCTCGCCGGTATAGTCGTTAACGATCTTAAAAACGCCGTCCTCGTCGGGGTTCTCAATATGATCGATGCCGCTGAAGCACCTGTAGTCCCAGATGAACTGCGAATACTGCCCGGCGCGGGCCGGGAAGGTGTAGCGTGTCCACGCCTCGCACTCGATCACCTCAGCGGCGATTTGCGTGCGATCCTGCTCATCGACGCGCTGTACGCGGATTGCCTCTTTTTCATCCGCGCCCATTTTATGGTTGACCACCACATCGAGCAGAACGGCGATATCGTGCTGTTTCAGGGCGGCGATGGCGGCCAGCAGCTGCGCTTTGTCGCCGTATTTAGTGGCGATAGTGCCTTTTTGGTCGAACTCGCCGAGGTCAAAAAGATCGTAGCTGTCGTAACCGACGGAGTAACCGCCGGAAGCCCCTTTCGAAGCGGGAGGCAGCCAAATCATATTAATGCCGATCTCATTCAGATTTGGCGCCAGGGCTTCGACTTCGCGCCACAACTCGCCGCCGGTGGGGTAATACCAGTGAAAGCACTGCAATAACGTGGGGTTTTTCATCTTCCGTGCTCCAGACGTCATCAAGCTGACCTTTGCAGTATGAGAGATCTCCAGCAAATTCGACCAATTTTGACTGCCTTTTTGCTATACCCTGAACCGCTGCATATATAATAAATTCGCATAAGATGTAGCGTATCGGTGTTGGTGTGCAGGGTTAAACGCCTTACACTACAAGAAAATATCACTATTAGGGGTATCTATGAAATTAGCACTTCTGGGTCGTCAGGCGCTGATGGGCGCCATGGCCGTTGTTTTAATGGCGGGCGTCAGCGCTAAAACCTTCGCCGCAGAAAATCTGCTGGGCCAGATTAAAGATCGCGGTACGCTGCGCGTAGGCCTGGAAGGGACCTATCCGCCGTTCAGCTATCAGGGCGACGACGGTAAGCTGACCGGTTTTGAAGTCGATTTTGCCAATGAACTGGCAAAACATCTGGGCGTGAAGGCCGACCTGAAACCGACCAAATGGGACGGTATGCTGGCTTCCCTCGATTCCAAACGTATTGACGTGGTGATTAACCAGGTCACTATTTCCGACCAGCGTAAGCAAAAATATGACTTCTCGACCCCCTATACGGTCTCCGGTATCCAGGCGCTGGTGAAAAAGGGTAACGAAGGGGTGATCAAAACCGCGGCAGACCTGAAAGGCAAAAAAGTTGGTGTCGGTCTGGGGACCAACTACGAAGAGTGGCTGCGCCAGAACGTCCAGGGTGTGGATTTTCGTACCTATGATGATGACCCGACCAAATATCAGGACCTGCGCGTAGGCCGTATCGATGCGATTCTGGTTGACCGCCTGGCGGCGCTGGATCTGGTCAAGAAAACCGGCAACACCCTGGCGGTGACCGGCGAAGCGTTCTCCCGTCAGGAATCTGGCGTGGCGCTGCGCAAAGGCAATGAAGACCTGCTGAAAGCGGTCGATGGGGCGATTGCCGACATGCAGAAAGACGGTAGCCTGAAAGCGCTGTCGGAAAAATGGTTTGGCGCCGACGTGACGAAGTAACGGCCGGCGGTGAAAAAAGGCGCTACTGATAGCGCCTTTTTTTATTTCGTCCGCCAGTGCGTGCATAATAAAGAGAACTCAGTCAGGAGGTACCATGTCACTGCAAAATTTAACGCGCTTCCCGCGCCTGGAACTGATTGGCGCGCCGACGCCGCTCGAATATCTGCCGCGCCTGTCCGATCATCTGGGCCGCGAGATTTTTATCAAACGTGACGACGTGACTCCGCTGGCGATGGGCGGTAACAAGCTGCGTAAGCTGGAATTCCTCGCGGCAGATGCGCTGCGCGAAGGGGCGGATACGTTAATCACCGCCGGCGCCATTCAGTCGAACCACGTCCGGCAAACGGCTGCCGTCGCGGCAAAACTGGGTCTGCACTGCGTCGCGCTGCTGGAAAACCCGATTGGCACCCGCGCCGAAAACTATCTCACCAACGGCAACCGTCTGCTGCTGGATCTGTTTAATACCCAGGTCGAGATGTGCGATGCGCTGAGCAACCCCGATGCCCAGCTGGAAGAGCTGGCAACCCGCATTGAAGCGCAGGGCTACCGGCCGTATGTGATCCCGGTGGGCGGCTCCAGCGCCCTTGGGGCGCTGGGCTATGTGGAAAGCGCTCTGGAAATCGCTCAGCAGTGTGAAGGGGCGGTCGCGCTCTCTTCCGTGGTGGTGGCATCCGGCAGCGCCGGGACCCACGCGGGACTCGCGGTAGGCCTGGAGCAACTGATGCCGCAGACCGAACTGATCGGTGTGACGGTGTCACGCAAGGTCGCCGACCAGTTACCGAAAGTGGTGGCGCTGCAGCAGGCGGTGGCGAACAGTCTCGAGCTGCAGGCTAACGCCGGGATCCAGCTGTGGGATGACTATTTCGCGCCAGGCTACGGCACGCCGAACGATGAAGGGATGGAAGCCGTGAAGCTGCTGGCGCAGCTGGAAGGCATTCTGTTGGATCCGGTTTATACCGGGAAGGCGATGGCCGGTCTGATTGACGGCATTCAGCAGAAGCGCTTTAAGGATGAAGGGCCGATTTTATTCATTCATACCGGCGGAGCGCCGGCGTTGTTTGCCTATCATCCTCATATCTAAAGCAGAACACACAGAATGCAAGAGAGTATCCAACTGGTTATCGATTCCGCGCCTTATTTGCTGAAAGGCGCGGTATTTACGCTACAGCTGAGCATCGGCGGCATGTTCTTTGGCCTGGTGCTGGGCTTTATCCTCGCGTTGATGCGCATGTCGCCCCTTTGGCCGGTGAAATGGCTGGCGAGAATGTACATCTCTATCTTTCGCGGTACGCCGCTGATTGCCCAGCTGTTTATGATCTACTACGGTCTGCCGCAGTTTGGCATTGAGCTGGATCCGATCCCAGCGGCGATGATTGGCCTGTCGCTTAATACCGCGGCCTACGCGGCGGAAACGCTGCGTGCGGCGATTGCCTCGATTGACAAAGGGCAATGGGAAGCGGCGGCCAGTATCGGCATGACGCCGTGGCAAACGCTGCGGCGGGCCATTCTGCCGCAGGCCGCGCGGGTGGCGCTACCGCCGCTCTCCAACAGTTTTATCAGCCTGGTGAAAGATACCTCGCTGGCGGCCACGATTCAGGTTCCTGAACTGTTCCGTCAGGCGCAGCTGATAACCTCGCGAACTCTGGAGGTCTTCACCATGTACCTGGCCGCCTCGCTGATTTACTGGGTGATGGCGACGGTACTGTCCACGCTGCAAAACTATTTTGAAAATCAGCTGAATCGCCAGGAGCGTGATCCAAAATGAGTGCCATTGAAGTCAAAAAGCTGGTGAAAAAATTCCACGGCCAGACGGTGCTGCACGGGATCGACCTTAGCGTGCAGGAGGGGGAGGTCGTGGCGATTATCGGCCCCAGCGGTTCCGGTAAAACGACGCTGCTGCGCAGTATTAATCTGCTCGAACAGCCGGAAAGCGGCACCATTCGGGTGGGCGATGTCACTATCGATGCCTCCCGCAGCCTCAGCCAGCAAAAGGGGCTGATTCGCCGCCTGCGCCAGCATGTGGGCTTTGTGTTCCAGAGCTTCAATTTGTTTCCGCACCGCACGGTGATGGAAAACATCATTGAGGGACCGGTTATCGTCAAGGGCGAAGATAAAAACGAATCCATTATCCGCGCCCGGGAGCTGCTGGCGAAAGTGGGGCTGACCGGTAAGGAAAACAGCTATCCGCGCCGGCTGTCCGGTGGCCAGCAGCAGCGTGTGGCGATAGCTCGCGCGCTGGCGATGCGCCCGGACGTGATCCTGTTTGATGAGCCGACATCGGCTCTCGACCCGGAGCTGGTGGGTGAGGTGCTGAACACCATTCGTCAACTGGCGCAGGAGAAGCGCACCATGGTTATTGTGACCCATGAAATGAGCTTCGCCCGCGATGTCGCCGACCGTGCGATCTTTATGGATCAGGGCCGTATCGTCGAGCAGGGCGAGGCAAAAGCGCTGTTTGCCAGTCCGCAGCAGCCGCGCACCCGCCAGTTTCTTGAAAAATTCCTGATGCAATAATCATTACCAGCCAGCTGCGGCCGTCCCCAGCGGCGAGGGCGGCCGCGACCACACCACCGGCGTCCCCGGCAGTTGCAACGGGAAACGCAGGCGCTCGCCGAGGCCGAAGGCTGACCACTCCAGCGCTGGCTGATAATCTGCCGATCGCGGCGCGGCGAAAGGCGCAGCGGGATCCGGCGTTGGCCACTGCATTAAAAAGGCCGCCACCCGCGCCAGTGATAAGCGGGCGCGATAACCTTCGCCGTGAGCGAGGCGCTGATAAAGGCCTTTGAGTACCGCCGCCGCCATTAAATAGCCGGTCCCATGATCTAAGGCCTGAACCGGTAGCGGCACCGGTTTGTCGGCCTGACGCCACGCCTGACCGGCGGCGGTAATGCCGCAGGCCATCTGGACCAGACTGTCAAAG
This sequence comes from Klebsiella sp. NPDC088457, assembly GCF_044900465.1. Taxonomy (NCBI): domain Bacteria; kingdom Pseudomonadati; phylum Pseudomonadota; class Gammaproteobacteria; order Enterobacterales; family Enterobacteriaceae; genus Klebsiella; species Klebsiella sp. NPDC088457. Next base: position 22,468 of record NZ_JBJDNH010000010.1, read on the forward strand.
CCGCGGCGGTTACGCCACGGCCCGCTCCAGCCCCAGGCATTGAGCGAGACATCGATCAGGCCCGGTCTGAGACTGGCCCGCGTCTGGCTATCGAACCCCAGCGCATCCAGGGCATCGGCGCGATAGCCATGCACAATCACATCGGCTTGACAGAGTAAATCTATTAAACGCTGCTTATCGATTGGCGATTTTATATTCAACCGCGCGCAGCGCTTGCCGAGGGCGATCTCTTCTTCCAGCGTCGGTTCATGCCAGTCTGGCGGATCGATACGCAGCACCTCGGCGCCGAGGCCGGCCAGCAGACGTGTCGCCACCGGGCCGGCAATAATTCGCGTTAAGTCGAGAACCCGCATGCCGAGCAGCGGTCTGCTACCCGGCAAAGGCCAGCTAACCGCCGGGCCCGTAGGGAGAGGCTCCTCGATCAGCAGCGGCTCCTGGCTGACCGCCCGTCCTTGCGGGTGTTCCAGCCAGCGCTGTGCGCTGCGCATGGCCGCCGCGCAGCCTCCTGCCTCCACGATGGCTTGCTCAAGAGCTTCGGCTCGCCACCGGCGGACCTCTGACGCCAACGTCTCGCGGCTTTCATGGTTGCCTAACACCCGAGCCATGGCCCGTCGATGATGGGGCGCATTGGTATGCAAACGGATCCACCCCTCCTGCGTCGGATAATCACCCGCCAGCGGATCCCAAAGCGGACGGGGAAGGCGATTGATCGGCCGCAGACTGTGGTTGAACCAAAAAGCGGCGAGACGCCGATCGATACATGGCGTCCGGGTGCTGCCGATAAGCTGCGCCAGCTGTCCGGCCATCACGCCGAGCGAGGCGGCGGCAAAATCGGTGACCGCAAAACAGGAGGGCAGCGCTCCCTGCTGGGTGAATTCGATAGCCGGAGCAGGGTGGGCGCTAAAGGCGCTCCACAACTGGCAATATATCGGCGGCAACGATAGCGGGGGCGACATACTCTTCTCCTGTCAGCGGTGAATAGCGTCAGTAACGGTCTAATAAGTGCGATGTATACGATATTTTATACATATAAATAAGATTTATGTGTTAGTTTTCTGTATTTCTAATAATGATTATTACTCAGGGGTTATTTGGTCGGTTATGAGGGACAATGATTTTTTCAGCTGGCGGCGGGAAATGCTGCAACAATTTCAGTCAGTCTCGGCAGGAGGAGAGGTTTATAATCTTCTGCAGCAGCAAACGGAAGAACTGGAATATGACTACTTTGCGCTTTGCGTACGCCATCCGGTGCCGTTTACCCGGCCGCGGATAACGCTGCAATCGACCTATCCGCAGGCATGGATGTCGCACTATCAAACTGAGAATTATTTTGCGATCGACCCGGTCTTGCGCGCGGAAAATTTCCTGCGCGGCCACCTGCCGTGGAATGACGGCCTGTTCCGCGATACGCCGGAATTGTGGGCCGGAGCGCGCGATCACGGGCTGTTGAAGGGCGTGACCCAGTGTCTGACCTTACCGAATCATGCTCAGGGCTTTCTCTCCGTTTCCGGTGAGAGCCGCAGCGCGGGCCCCTATCATGAAGATGAACAGGAGATGCGTTTAAGAACGCTGACCGAACTTAGCCTGCTGACTTTATTGCGCCTGGAAGACGCGATGGTGATGCCGCCGGAAATGAAGTTTAGTCGCCGTGAGCTGGAAATATTGAAATGGACGGCGGAAGGGAAGACCTCGGCGGAAGTGGCGATTATTCTCTCTATCTCAGAAAATACCGTTAATTTTCATCAAAAGAATATGCAGCGAAAATTTAATGCGCCGAATAAAACGCAAATCGCCTGTTACGCGGTGGCGACAGGGTTAATTTGAGCGAGTAAAGTGTTCTGCGTGTCAGACGTGGGACCGGCTGTCAGCGACGCTCACAGCCGGTTTACTGTTACTGGCGGTAAGCTTGTTTAATTTGCTTAACCGTGCTGGAGAATACGGCAGCCTGAGCCTCATCTTCCATCTGCGTGATCTGTTTTTCCATTTTAATAATCACCCGACCTGCATCAGCCTGGCCCATTGCCTGGAGCATCAGCGTCAGCAGCGTTTTCAGGCAGGTTACTTCCTGCGCCAGTTCTTGATTATTTTCTGCAGTGGAAAAATCTGGAGTGCTCATCGATATCCTCGTTTGCTATCGGCGCTTTTGCGCAATACTAAATGTTAAGGCGGCGCAGTATACCACAAGCTGCGGAAAAAAAAGGAGCGCGTGATTTCTGTTCTCTCATCAGAGCTGCGGGTGGTTTAATTGACTGAATAATACGTACTCTTCGCCGCCGCGGCCGTTAATTTGTGCCCGGGAGGTTTTCAACGTTAATTATTGTTACATATTTTGTTTCGTATTTATCTTCACGATCGTGCCTGATGGCAAAGACGTTTTTTGTAGGGGAAATGTTAAAATTGAAGCGTAATACAACTCACTGTTATGTATAAGTTTCCACTCACTGTGCAAACAAATTGCCATGCCGCGGGAAGAAACTTTCCGTCGGACATTCTTTTGGCTTTTAAAGTGACGAGAAAACCCGGTAATATGTGTGAGATAAGCTATCAGTAGCGTTATCCCTAATTCTGGAGATTATTCCTTTGATCAACGTCCTTCTTGTTGATGACCACGAGCTAGTGCGCGCAGGGATACGACGCATTCTGGAAGATATAAAAGGGATTAAAGTTGTCGGTGAATCCTGCTGCGGCGAGGATGCCGTGAAATGGTGTCGCGCCAACCCCGTCGACGTTGTCCTGATGGACATGAACATGCCGGGGATCGGCGGTCTGGAGGCCACGCGTAAGATTGCGCGCGCTATCGTCGATACCAAAGTCATTATGCTCACCGTGCATACTGAAAATCCTCTGCCTGCGAAAGTCATGCAGGCGGGTGCCGCCGGCTACCTGAGTAAAGGTGCTGCGCCGCAGGAGGTGGTGAATGCCATTCGCTGCGTTGCGTCCGGTCAGCGCTATATCGCTTCTGACATCGCCCAGCAAATGGCGCTAAGTCAGATTGAACCGGAAAAGACGGAATCGCCGTTTGCCAGTTTGTCTGAACGCGAATTGCAGATTATGCTGATGATCACTAAAGGTCAGAAGGTGAATGAGATCTCAGAGCAGTTAAATCTGAGTCCTAAAACCGTGAACAGCTATCGTTACCGGATGTTCAGTAAATTAAACATCCACGGTGACGTTGAGCTGACCCACCTGGCAATTCGTCATGGTCTGTGCAATGCGGAGTCGTTAGCAAGTCAGTGAGTGATGTTTTTGACGCAAAAGCCTTCCTGAAGACGGTTACCAGCCAGCCGGGCGTTTACCGGATGTATGATGCTGGTGGCACCGTCATCTATGTCGGTAAAGCAAAAGATCTGAAAAAACGGCTGAGCAGCTATTTTCGGAGCAACCTGGCTTCGCGTAAAACGGAAGCGCTGGTGGCGCTGATTGCGCAAATCGACGTGACCGTGACCCATACGGAAACGGAAGCGTTGCTGCTTGAGCACAACTACATCAAGCTGTATCAGCCGCGCTATAACGTGCTGTTGCGCGATGATAAATCCTATCCCTTCATTTTCCTTAGCGGCGATCCTCATCCGCGTCTGGCGACGCATCGCGGGGCGAAACACGCCAGGGGCGAGTATTTCGGTCCTTTCCCCAATGGCTACGCGGTGCGCGAGACGCTCGCTCTGTTGCAAAAAATCTTCCCCATCCGCCAGTGCGAGAACAGCGTATACCGCAACCGTTCGCGTCCGTGCCTGCAGTACCAGATTGGCCGCTGCCTGGGCCCCTGTGTCGCCGGGCTGGTGAGCGAAGAAGAGTATGCGCAGCAGGTGGAATACGTGCGCCTTTTTCTCGCCGGGAAAGACGATCAGGTGCTGACGCAGCTGATTGCGCGGATGGAGAAGGCCAGCCAGGCGCTGGAGTTTGAAGAGGCCGCGCGTATTCGCGATCAGATTCAGGCCGTCCGTCGGGTGACTGAGAAACAGTTTGTCTCCAATACCGGCGATGACCTGGATGTGATTGGCGTGGCGTTCGATTCGGGTATGGCCTGCGTCCACGTGCTGTTTATCCGCCAGGGAAAAGTGTTGGGCAGCCGCAGTTATTTTCCCAGGGTGCCAGGCGGTACCGAGCTGGGTGAAGTGGTGGAAACCTTCGTCGGTCAGTTCTACCTGCAGGGGAGCCAGATGCGCACCTTACCGGGTGAGATTCTGCTCGACTTTAATCTTGGCGATAAAACCCTGCTGGCGGACTCTCTCTCCGGGCTGGCGGGACGGCGGGTGAACGTCCAGACTAAGCCGCGAGGCGATCGCGCCCGCTATCTGAAACTGGCGCGAACCAACGCCGCGACGGCGCTGACCACGAAACTTTCTCAGCAATCGACGATTCATCAACGCCTGCAGGCGCTGGCGACCTTGCTCAAGCTGCCGGCCGTGAAGCGCATGGAATGCTTTGATATCAGCCATACCATGGGCGAACAGACGGTGGCTTCCTGCGTGGTGTTCGACAGCAACGGGCCGCTGCGCGCGGAGTATCGGCGCTACAATATTAGCGGAATTACCCCGGGGGATGATTATGCGGCGATGAACCAGGTTCTGCGCCGCCGCTACGGCAAGGCCATAGAAGAGAACAAGATTCCCGATGTTATCCTGATAGACGGCGGTAAAGGCCAGCTTGGGCAGGCGAAAACCGTCTTTGCCGAGCTGGATGTACCGTGGGACAAACATCATCCTCTCTTATTGGGGGTGGCAAAAGGTAGCGATCGTAAAGCCGGGCTGGAAACGTTATTCTTTGAACCAGAAGGCGAAGGCTTTAACCTGCCGCCGGATTCGCCTGCTCTGCACGTCATTCAGCATATTCGCGATGAGTCGCACGACCATGCCATCGCCGGGCACCGTAAAAAACGGGCTAAAGTGAAAAGCACCAGTACGCTGGAAACTATCGAAGGGGTAGGGCCAAAACGCCGTCAGATGCTGCTGAAGTATATGGGGGGTCTGCAGGGGTTACAGAAGGCCAGCGTCGAGGATATCGCTAAAGTACCGGGTATATCTCACGGTCTGGCAGAAAAGATCTTCTACTCGTTGAAACATTAGGGGCTCTGTAGCAACATAGGGCTAATTTTTACTTCTAACAGATAGTTACCTGTCACTATGCAATTTAATATCCCTACATTGCTTACCCTGTTTCGCGTCATCCTGATACCGTTTTTTGTGCTGGCGTTTTACCTCCCGTTTGTCTGGGCGCCTTTTGCTTGCGCGCTGATCTTTTTTGTCGCCGCCGTGACCGACTGGTTTGACGGGTATCTGGCGCGCCGCTGGAATCAGAGTACGCGTTTCGGCGCTTTTCTCGACCCGGTTGCCGACAAAGTGATGGTGGCGATTGCGATGGTGCTGGTGGTTGAGCACTATCACACCTGGTGGGTGACCTTGCCGGCGGCGACGATGATTGCGCGCGAGATCATTATTTCCGCACTGCGTGAATGGATGGCCGAACTGGGTAAACGCAGCAGCGTGGCGGTATCGTGGATTGGTAAAGTCAAAACCACCGCGCAGATGACGGCGCTGGTGTGGATGCTGTGGCGGCCTAATGCCTGGGTCGAGTGGGCGGGGATCGCGCTGTTCCTCGTCGCAGCGGTGCTGACGCTGTGGTCCATGCTGCAATATTTGAACGCCGCGCGCGGGGATTTGCTTGATCAGTGATCGTTTCGGCGCAAATTTCAGCAAACGACACAAGGATTTAAAAAATATCGTTGACTCATTGCGCCAGGTAAGTAGAATGCAACGCATCGAACGGCGGCACGGCTTGCCAGACGATAACAAAATCAAGTGATTAGCAAATTAGCATTGATAATGCGGGAATAGCTCAGTTGGTAGAGCACGACCTTGCCAAGGTCGGGGTCGCGAGTTCGAGTCTCGTTTCCCGCTCCAGTTTAAAAACATCGGCAATTGCGGGTGTTCAGGCATTAAGGCGCGTTAGCAAAGCGGTTATGTAGCGGATTGCAAATCCGTCTAGTCCGGTTCGACTCCGGAACGCGCCTCCACTTTACATCCCGAGCCCGGATGGTGGAATCGGTAGACACAAGGGATTTAAAATCCCTCGGCGTTCGCGCTGTGTGGGTTCAAGTCCCACTCCGGGTACCATTGGGATGATGCAGAATAATCAAAGCAATAAGCAGTGTCGTGAAACCACCTACGGGTGGTTTTTTTGTTTTTGTCCTCTTTTTTATTCATTCCCTCAATTTCCTGTATGTGGTCCGATAATCTCAGGCATACCTCCGGTTAACGCTGTTATCATCAGTACGTTAATGACTCAGTAAAAAAGAGGTTCTGATGCCGCATATGGGCCAGCCGGAGAAACGCAAAATCTTCATCGGCGATATCCACGGTCAGTCGGGCAAGCTTGCAGCGCTGCTCGGCCATCTTCGTTCTCAGGAAAATGGCGATCGCAGTACGCTGATCTTTGTGGGCGATCTGATTGATAACCGGCAGGGGACAGAGATTAACCATCTCTCGGTCCTTGAGCGGGTGAGGGCGGAAGTGGTATCCGGCCGGGCAATTTGCCTGATGGGTAATCATGAATTTAATGCAATTGGCTGGGCGATGCGCCATCCGGAGAGCCATCAGCCGTTACGTCCGCATTCGGCGAATAACCGGCGTCAGCATCAGGCCTTTCTGGATGACGTCGGCGAAGGGAGTCGACAGCATGCTTTCTGGATTGACTGGTTCAGGTCGCTGCCCCTGTTTGTCGATTATGGCGATATCCGGGCGGTGCATGCCTGCTGGGATGAGGAGGCCATTGCGCATCTGCGTCCATGGCTGGATGAACAGAATCGATTGAAGCCCGAGAGCTGGGTTCATGCCTTTGATCCGCAGCATCAGCTGTTCCGGTCGATCGAGACGATACTGAAAGGGCCTGAGCTGCAACTGCCCGCGGGTTTTAGCTTCGAGGATAAAACCGGCGTTGAGCGTCGTCATATCCGCGTGCGCTGGTGGCTAAATGCGGCAAAAACGTATCGCCAGATCGCCCAGGTGCAGCCGGAGATGGTCAGCAGGATACCGGATTTGCCGCTGGAGCAATCTTATCCGCCGATGGCCGGTATCCCTGTCGTCGTTGGGCATTACACCTTATCGGGCGAACCGCAGCTATTGAGCGATAGCGTGGTTTGCGTTGATTACAACGCGGCAAAAGGCCAGCATCCGTTACGCGCGTGGATCTACGACAGCGCTGCGGCGAGCGTCGCGCACGGGCGATTTGTCAGCCCGGCTGACTAGTATCTGGTCGCAATCTCCACGCGGTGCCCCTCATTTTCTCAGGCGTACAATCCGCAAACTACGGTAAAATACCCGTCCGGTTCGCCGGAACATTATCCTTTGGGAACGGCATGCCGTTACGGCAATAAAAATAATTTTCATGAGGGATCTTATGGCTACATGGCTTGAAAGCTACGGCAATTGTTTTCGTAAATATGCCACTTTTCGCGGTCGTTCAGCGCGAAGCGAGTATGTTATTTTTACCGTCGCCAACTTTGTACTTTCTATTGTGTTGGGGCTCATTCCGGTGATTGGCGGGCTGTTTGGCTTGATCGTTATTATCCCCGGCATCGCGGTGGCGGTACGCCGCCTGCACGATCTGAATAAATCCGGCTGGTGGCTGTTGGCGCCTTACGCCATCATACTCCTCGGTTTTATGGGGATTATCGGTACCGTTGAGGACGGTACGGCCGCTGCCTGGATATGGGTCACCGCGCTGGGCGGCATTGCGATCCTGGTGATGTCCATCTGGCTGCTGTTTGCCCGCGGTACTGATGGTGTTAACCGTTTTGGTGAGGTTCCGCAGGATAATGAAGGCGGCCAGAGCGCGCCGATCTCTTCGGCTGACGACGTAAGAGAACGCCTGACGCAAGCGAAAAAAATGTTTGATGACGGGACGATCAGCGAAAGCGAGTACGCAACAATGCGCGCCAGCATCATTAAGGACATTTAACCCGCGCTGAGTACGGCGCCGGGTGGTTTTCTGCCGCTATTTCCGCTACTGTATGCGCCATTTTTCTACCACGACGAGCCTGTTTATGAAAACCGGACCCCTGAACGAAAGCGAACTGGAATGGCTGGACGATATCCTGTCGAAATACGCCACCGATGGCGCCATCCTCGATGTCTCAGAGCTTGACGGCCTGCTGACGGCAATCCTCTCCGGACCGAAGGAGATTGAACCGGCTCAGTGGCTGCTGGCTATCTGGGGCGGGGCGGACAACGTGCCGCGCTGGGCGAACGATCGCGAGCGTGACCACTTTGTTAACCTCACTCTGCAACATATGAGCGATATCGCCGAGCGTCTTGAGGAGTATCCTGACCAGTTCGAGCCGCTGTTCGGAACGCGCGAAGAAGAAGGTCAGGAGCTGACTATCGTTGAAGAGTGGTGCTTCGGCTATATGCGCGGCGTCGGCCTCAGCGACTGGTCCGCTTTACCGGCGGAGCAGCAGGCGGCGCTGGACAATATTGCCCTGCACGGCACGGAAGCGCAGTTTACGGCGGTTGAAGCGCTATCGGTCGATGAGTTTATCGCCAGCGTGGACAATATCACTCCGGCGGCGTTTTCTTTATACCAGTACTGGGCAGAGCACGCTCAGCCAGAAACGGTGCAGCAGCCTTTCAGAAATGAAGCGAAGGTCGGGCGTAACGATCCGTGCCCGTGCGGTAGCGGCAAGAAGTATAAGCAGTGTTGCCTGGCAAAATAAAAAGCGGCTATCCGGCGAGCGCCGATCGGTGAAGATTCGGTTAACGCCGGCAGTGGGTGTTAAAGGGCGCCATGGCCATCGTGGCGCCCTTTTTAAATGGGACGTTCATCGCCTTCATCATTATCCCTTTAGCACGCCGGGCGATGTCAGGAGCGTGACAGCCCGGGGATAAGCGGTCAGCTCTACGGGCGGCATCCGGCAGCCTGACCTTTTTATCCGACCGCCGGGAGAAGGCCCGCGACGATACTGAACTGAATCGCCACAATCGCCATCCCGCACAGCAGCACCAGCCACAGCGCCGGCGTCCCTCCGGCAACCCGCCAGGCCGCCTTCGGATGCTGCTCACGGCTCTTCATCACCAGCAGCGACGGCAGCATCAGCGCCAGTACCGCCAGCGCGACGCCGGCATAGCCCAGCGCCATCACGAACCCGCGCGGATAGAACAGGGCAAACGCCAGCGGCGGCAGAAAGGTGATAGCGCCACTCTGCAGACGGCCGCCGGGGCTATTTTTGCGCTGGAACAAATCCGCCAGATAATCAAACAGACCCAGCGCCACGCCGAGGAATGAAGTCGCCAGGGCGAGGTCGGCAAACAGGTGTACCGCCAGTTCAACGTGCGGTGACGCCACCACTTCACGCAGCGCCTCTAACAGCCCGTTGAGGCCGGCGTTTTTCGCCAGCAGGGCGGTAAACGCGGGGGAGTCAATGCTGCCGAGGGTCGCCACCTGCCAGAAAATATAGGCCACCAGCGGGATAAAACTGCCGATGATAAAGACCCGGCGCAGTTTACGAATATCGCCGTTGAGGTAGCTGACGATGCTCGGCACGCTGCCGTGAAAGCCAAATGAGGTGAAGATCACCGGGATGGCCGACAGCGCCAGCCCCTGCTGGAGCGGTAGCGTCAGCAGATTGATCCGGTGGATATGCGGTAGCAGCAGCGCCAGCATTATGGCGAGAAAAATGATCTTGGCGCTAAATAAAAAGCGGTTAAACAGATCGACCAGCGATGTTCCGAGGCAGACCACCGCGCCACCGACGGCGGTAAACAGCAGCACCCCGCCGGCGGGAGGAAGCGACCAGCCCAGCCACTGGTTAAGGCTGGATGCCAGCAGCTCGCCCGCGCCGCTGATATAGGCGGCGGTCAGCGCATACATTAAGAACAACATGCAAAAACCGGTCACCCACTGCCCGTAACGTCCAAGATAGCGTGCCGCCAGCGAGCCGAGTCCCATATCCGCCGGGACGTGCTGGTAGACCTCCAGCAGTAATAATGCGGTGTAGCACATCAGCGCCCACAGCGCGATCAGCAAGCACAAGGTGACGCCGAAACCCACCCCCGCCGATGCCAGAGGCATTGCCAACATCCCTGCGCCAATTGTGGTTCCGGCCACGATTAAAATACTACCAAGAGTGCGGTTCTTCACGTTTCTCTCTATCCATGAAGGAATTAACAATAAAATATGTCGCGCAGAGTATGTGAAATTGTCATTCTCGTCAAATGAGGGTTACAGTGATTGTAATTAAATATTTACAGATTGCGGCGGCGCGCCGGAAGGCTGCGCTGGCGCAAAACGTCAGGTCCGCAGTGGGTCTATGCTGTGGGTTTTACAGGAGGAGCTATGCCATCCATTCATGGTCATGAAGTATTGCAGATGATGATCGCCTCAGGCGAGCCTTACACCACTGCCAGTCTTGAGTCCGCGATAATCGCGCGTTTTGGCGCCGCTGCGCGTTTTCACACCTGTTCGGCAGAGGATTTAACTGCGGCGCAGCTGGTGGCGTTTCTGCAGGAAAAAGGTAAATTTATTGCTGGAGAGGGCGGGTTTAATACCAGCGAAAGGAAAATATGCCGTCATTAACCGGGTGGTGAAGCTGAAGCTTCACCACCCTGATAATTAATTTTGCGTGTCGAGCGTCGCCAGCTCTTTATCAATAAAGTACAGACCTTCTCCGCTTTTACCGACGAGGGTCAGCTTATCAATAACGGATTTAAACAGTTTCTCTTCTTCGTGCTGTTCCGCCACATACCACTGCAGGAAATTAAAGGTCGGGTAGTCCTGATTCGACATTGCGGCATGCGCCAGTTCATTTATTTTCTGCGTAATCAGCTGTTCATGTTCGTAGGTGACGCGGAACAGTTCATCCAGCGAAGCGTACTCCGCGAACGGCGAGGAGATCGCGTTGATGCACGGCAGGTTGCCGGTGTCGGTCAGGTAATCAAACAGGCGCTGCATGTGGGTCATCTCTTCCTGCGCATGACGGCGCAGGAACGCGGCGGCCCCTTCAAAGCTGTGGTAGCTGCACCATGCGCTCATTTGCTGATAAAGCAGAGAAGAATAAAGCTCAAGGTTCATCTGCTCATTCAGTTTATCGATCATTTCTGTTTTCAGCATAGCGTGTGCTCCGAAAAATAAAGGCTAAAGATTATTGTGTCGCCACTATAATTTGTTATTTATTTATTTGCAAAAAGTAAATTAAAAAACTTATTTATTAAAAATGCAAATGGGAATAAAACGCATTGGCAATTTAATATGTAATGAGAATAGTTTTAATTTAATATTTCACTCAGGACTTATTATCGATTAAAAAAAGACAGTAAAAGACCATCCGCAGGTGGCTGGCGTGGGGCTTCCGCTGCCCCGGGGCCTCTGCAGGCGCGGGAGAGCAGAAGGGCGTTTGCAAGGCATATAGGCAAAAGTGTGAAGCGCTACGTAATTTATAAAACAACTTTTCATAAAATTTGAAAGTGCGTTTGTTAAGTAGTAAGGTGCATCATAACGCTAACGAACTATCGCGGGAGCACCCGCACAGCATTCAGGAGAGTAAAGCATGAAAATTGCACTGATGATGGAAAACAGCCAGGCGAGCAAAAACGCCATCATCCTCAACGAGCTCAACGCCGTTGCTGATGAAAAAGGCTTCCCGGTTTACAACGTCGGGATGAGCGATGAGCACGACCATCATCTGACCTATATCCACCTGGGGATTATGGCCAGCATTCTGTTGAATTCAAAAGCGGTTGACTTCGTGGTGACCGGTTGCGGCACGGGCCAGGGGGCGCTGATGTCTCTGAACATTCATCCTGGCGTGGTTTGCGGCTACTGTATTGACCCGGCAGATGCTTTCCTGTTCGCCCAGATTAACAACGGTAACGCCCTGTCTCTGCCTTTCGCGAAAGGTTTTGGCTGGGGCGCGGAGCTAAACGTGCGCTTTATCTTTGAAAAAGCCTTCACCGGCCGCAACGGCGAAGGCTATCCGCCGGAACGTAAAGAACCGCAGGTGCGTAACGCCGGGATTCTGAACACGGTGAAAGCTGCGGTCGTAAAAGATAACTACCTGGACACGCTGCGCGCCATCGATCCGGAACTGGTCAAAACCGCGGTCTCCGGCCCGCGTTTCCAGCAGTGCTTCTTTGAGAACTGCCAGGACAAAGAGATTGAAGCGTTCGTGCGCCAGATCGTCGGCTAAGCGCGTCAGCCCGGTGATGAAAAAGGCCAGCATCCGCTGGCCTGTTGTTTATTTCTTTCTGCTCGACACGCTGCTGCCGGCATCTTTGCTTAACTTCAGACTATCCACCATCCCCACGAGGCAAATCAACGCGATAAAGACGAAAGAGAGGCGAAAACTGATCCCCGGCACGCTGGCGAGATTTAACCACTCGCTGGCTCTTTCGCCGATTCGGATACCAATGGCGCCGAGGGTGATCCCTAAGCCCACCGCCAGCTGTGAAGCGGTACTGAACAAGGTATTGGCATAGCTCATCTGGGCTGACGGGACATCGGCAAAGGCGAGGGTACTGACCCCGGTAAATTGAATTGAGCGGAACACGCCGCCGAAAAAGAGAATCGCGCAAATTAGCCACACCGGCGTCTGTGGCGTTAAAAAGGCGCAGGCGAGCAGTGACAGGACGTTTAACGCGCCGTTCAGCAGCAGCAGGCGGCGGAAGCCCAGCCAGCGGATCAGCGGCGTGGTGGCCGGTTTAATGGTGAAGTTGCCGACAAATACTGCCAGCACCAGCAGCCCCGAATGGAAAGGATCCATGCCAAATCCGACCTGAAACAGCAGCGGCAGCAGAAAGGGGACGGCGCTGATTGAGGCGCGGAACAGCGAACCACCGTACATGGTGACCCGAAAAGTCGGCACCTGTAGCGCATCCAGACGCACCATCGGCCAGGCCGCGCGGCGGAAATGGCGCAGCGAGAAGAGCATGCAGCCGAGACCGAGGGCCAACAGAAGCAGCGTTGTCCACCCCTGGGGCCGGGTATCTCCGAGCAGCTCCATCGCACTCACCAGGCTGACCATGGCGACCGAGGTTGCCAGGAAGCCGGGCAGGTCAAAGGGGCGTCGCTCTTCTTCCCGGATGTCAGGAATGATGCGCAGCGACAGGGCAATAGCGATCGCGCCCAGAGGGACATTGATAAAGAATATCCAGTGCCAGCTGGCGTAACGGGTAATAAAGCCTCCCAGCGGCGGGCCGATTATCGGCGCCACCAGCGCGGGCCAGGTCAGGGTGGCAATGGCCTTGATCAGCTGATCCTTCGGCGTGGTACGTAGCACCGCCAGCCGGCCGACGGGGACCATCAGCGCGCCGCCCACCCCTTGCAGGATACGCATGGCGACAAAGGTGTCCACGTTGCTTGAAAAGCCGCAAAAAACCGAAGCCAGGGTAAAAATCGCCAGCGCTAGGGTGAAGATCTTGCGCGCGCCAAAACGATCGGCAATCCAGCCGCTGGCGGGGATTAATACCGCCAGCGTAATGAGGTAGGCGCTGATACCAATATTCAGGTCGACCGCCGCGATGCCAAAATCCCTGGCCATATCCGGTAGGGCGGTGGCGATCACCGTCCCGTCCAGAAACTCCATGAAAAATGCCCCAGCCACCAGCAATGCGGGGGCTGAAAAGGCTCGACCTTCCCGGGAAGTGAGATGTGTACTCATTGTGTCTGCCATAGCAAGGTGAGGACAGAATCGATGGCGCTGCGCCGGGTTTTTAACCCTTCGATTTTCCTCACTTTTGTTTAATTTTTAAATTATACTTGTGAAATTATTGTGACTTGTCGCATGTTTTTATTGATTTCTGTGACGTAGATCATATTATATGACCCAGAGACAGTAACACCTGCATAACAACAGACGGAGTCACTCCATGAAGCTGCGTAAAATTCTTAAAAGCATGTTCGAGCAGTACTGCAAAACATTCAAAGATGTACCGCCTGCCGGTATGTTCTGATAAAAAAACCTGCTGCGGCAGGTTTTTTTATCTCTGAAGATTTAGGTTACTATTATGCTCCTCGAAAAAGGAGTCATAAATGTCCCAACACCTCACCGAACAAGACGAACTGGTTTCCGACGTTGTTGCCTGCCAGTTAGTTATCAAACAGATTCTTGACGTCATCGATGTCATCGCCCCAGTTGAAGTGCGTGAAAAGATGACCACCCAACTGAAAGCCATCGATTTTGCCAGCCATCCGGCTTCGGCCGACCCGGTCACGCTACGCGCGGTCCAAAAAGCGATTGCCCTGATTGAACTCAAGTTTACGCCGCAAGGTGAAGCGCACTAACCCCTTTCGCCCCGTCATGTGATGGCGGGGCGCTGTCCGGGCTAATGAGAGATAGCGGTTCTGGCTGGCGTAGTCTGCGCGTTTTTAAACAGCTCGCTGTGGCCCCAGCACTCCTCATAACGGTGACCGACCAAATCTTCAACGACGGTACGCACCTCCGGCGGGATATCCGCAATTTTACCGCCTGCTTTAATCCGCGCCACTTCCTGTAATACCACCAGGTGCGCTTTGCGATCCAGCTTCATCTGTTTGCTGAAAACGATAGCCGCCAGCGCCAGCAGAACCACGCCGCAGCAGAATACCACCGCAATGGCGGTGACCGCGCTTTCCGGTTGGCTATGCGCTTTCGACTGGAAGCCATAGAAGCTGAGGATGGCCCCCATGGTGAAGACGATGATGGAACGTAAGATTTTCCCGGAGAAGGTCATCGCCCCGGCATAGATCCCTTCGCGACGGCGACCGGTATAGATCTCATCGACATCGGCAAGGAAGGTGTAAACGGTCCACGGAATGTAATACACGCCGCCGGTACCCAGGCCGAACAGCACCGTAATCCCGAACATCAGTATGGTCGCCAGATGCGCCGGCAGGTGGAAGAACCACAGCGAGGTGTAGAGGAATACCGAGAAAATCACGATCCCCAGCGCCAGAATATAGGGTTTGCTAAACCCTTTTTTCACGCACAGGCCGATAAATAGCGCGGTCGAGACCAGCTGCAAAATCGAGTTCAGGCTGTTCAGCCCGGCGACCATTGCCGGATCGTGCTGCAGGACAAAGATAACAAAGTAGGTAAAGATCGAGGCAAACAGCCATTCGGCGCCGAAGCCGCAGAGATACATGCCGAGATGCTTACGAAATACCCGCAGATAGAACGTTGAGCGCATGTCCTTCGCCAGCATCACCAGGGTAGTGAGCAGACCCCTTTTCCCGTTCACACTGTGCTCTTCTGCGCGCGGACGCTCCCAGCTGCAGAACCACAGGCAGGCGATAGCGATAATCAGAATGGCGCCGTAGGTCAGTCCGGTCAGGAAGAAGGGAGTGGCGGAATCTTTACCGTATAACAGGATGAACTGACCGGGGATAAAGGCGGCGAGGAAGTTGGCCAGCTTGCCGAAAATAGCCTTATAACCGGTGAGTTTTGAGCGTAATGAGAAATCGTCGGTCATTTCGGTGGCCAATGTTTCGTAAGGCACCATGACTGAGGTATAAATAATTTCGAAGATGACGTACGTGCAGAGGTAGTACCAAAAACCGAGGTCCTCGACCCATAAAAGCGGGTAGAACATCATCAGCGGAATGCCGATCAGCAAGAAGAAGCGCCGCCGTCCGAAGCGTTTACCGAGCCGCGTTTTACCGAAGTTATCGGTAAGATAGCCCATCAGAGGGTTACTCATGGCGTCGATGATGCTGGCGACGGAAAAGATAAATGAGGCCTCGATCAGCGTCAGGCCGCAGAAGGTGGTATAAAAATAAAGCAGCCAGGCGCCGCTGATCGCCAGCGCGCCGCTTCCCAGTAAATTACCGCCGCCGTAGGCTAGCTGATGGCGTAACAAAATCGGTCTTCCCTGCAACCCTTGTGAGGCTGAAGCCGCGTATCTTGCCATTAATATAAACCCAATTTTTTAAATTTTTGAAACGGCGTTTTTATATTATTAAATCCCATGGTAAAAAGTGATCGCTGTCACTAATCATCCGCTGTACCTTTTCGCAATGCGGTAATGCAACCGGGTTAAAAGTTTTTAATACTTTTCAGGAATAAGAACGGCGCCGAAGCGCCGAAAATTGATGATTCAGGAAGAGGAGGAGTGCGGCGATCGCTGGCGAAGGTGCTGCACATCGGGCAGCTTTCCCTCTTCATCGCCGATCGTTATCCGGGTGCTGCTTCCCGCCCGCCGGAGTATGACCTGAGTACCCTGTGGATGGTGCTGAACGCTGACTTCGGTCAACGGCATCTGGCTGGCGAAATCCCACACTCCGAGGAAACGCGCCTGCGGCTGGTGGCTGCGTAAAACAAGATAGCTGAGTTCCTCTATTGCCGGGTTATCGGGCCCGTAGCCTTGCCAGAGCTCGGCCTCGCCGGCCAGCCACAGCGCAAACGTTTCGTCCCGGCTGGCGAAATGGCGCGGCTGGCAGTTGGCTAACGGGGACACGGTCGCCTCGCGCATCCGCTGCAGCGGCCCGCTCAGAGCAAAGGGCATAGCCGTGCCGCTTTTATCCAGCGCCCGCGCCACCAGATGCAGCGTCCAGTCCAGCTGTTGGCGATGGGGATTTTCGATCGTCGAAAGGTCGATCAGCACCTCTCCCAGCCATAATAACCGGCGACGGAAGCGGATATCCCGCCAGGCGTTCAGGTCCCACTCGACGCGGGTGTGGCTGTTGAGAACCGGTGGCTCAGCGCGCCAGTCGACCCGGCTATCCAGCCACTGAAAGTCCTCCCCCTGGTGCCAGCCCAGTATCGCGGCGTTAGCCGGCGGCTGATTGCCCTGATTGACGGAGAGCGTGTTGTGCGTGGCGCTCTGTTTATAATAGTCATAGTGCATGCGGGCGCCGTATCCGGTTGTCCCGAGGTCGGGAAGCAGGGCGCGACCATTCTGCCAGATCAGTAAACTCAGGCGATCGTAATGATCGTGCTCGCCGCCGTAAGGGCTATGTTTGATCATCACTACCCGTTTCTGTTCTGGCCGTCGCCAGAGGGTCAATCCGGCGCCGGGGGCGTAGAGGGATTCCTGTGGAATCAGCGCGGGTATGGCGGCTGGAAGCGGCCGGTCGCGCCAGAGCAGGGCGTCAAGCGTCATTTCGCCGCCAACGGTATCGTTGAGCACGGCGGCATAGCGTAAATCTCCCCAGATATGCCACGCAAACTCGTAAATATCGTTATGCTGCAACGTTTCCTGGCCGGCGAGGCAATCATTGAGCAGGGGGAAGGTGCCGTCCGGTAGCAGCAGCGCGAGCGGGAAGTTCAGCATCTTCGGATACCAGGGACCGTCAATCAGGCTCCAGCGCGTGCCGAACGCGAGCTTCTCAAAGGCAAAGAACCCCTGCAGCGCGTAATAGTGGTAGTGAATCGAGCCTTCAAACCACAATCCCTCCTCCAGAAGACCGTTTTCTAACTGCCAGCGCAGGCCATACGTTTGGTTTACCGCGACATCCAGTAGCTGGTCATCGCCAAGAATAAACCCCAGCACCGCCAGCGCGGCGTTGATTTTGACTTCATGGTTATGGACTTGCGGGCTACGGTGTGCACGCAAAAAATCGGCGGCGCAGCGCAACAGGCGTTGGCGGATATGCTGCTGTTGTTCAGCTGAAAGGGTTTCTGCGACAAAGTCATAGCCGAGAGCCATATCGAGAATACAGTTCGCTTCGCACAGGGTCTGGGCGTTCATTTTCCCCGGGCCATTATGGGGAATATTGCCATGCACCTCATATTCAGGGTAGACGTCGGCATAACCGATCAGTAATTCGGCCACCTTATCGGCGTAGCGACGATTTCCGGTGAGATGCCATAACAGGCCAAGCCGGTAGCAGGCGCTGGCGTTGCGGCCGTTCAGCTCCCGCCACCATGCGCCGTCGTAGGGTTCTCCGCTGAAAATTTCACCGTCCACCGGGCAGCAATGACGGGTGGGGGAGTCGCGTTGCCAGATGAGACGGACGCTGTGCTGCGGACAAAAGTAATAAAGATTCCAGCTGGCGATCCCGCGCTGCGGAATCAGGGCTGGCGTAGCCAGTTCTGCAGCGTGCTCAGCGATCAATGTCGCTAGCAGGGGACTGCTCGCCGCACGCGCGGCAATGGCCGGCCACTGCCCGGAAAATTGCATCATTATTTTGTCACTCCACCCAGGGATTGCAGGGGCAACGGTGCGATCAGGGTAGTAATATCCTGCGGATATTGGCCGCGCAGCCATTCGGCTTTTTGCCTGAATGCGCTATCGTCAGGCCAGGCGTGAGCCGCGGTAGCCATATTAAATAACGCTTTTTTCGCATCCGGCTTATCCAGGTCCCGCCATGGCCAGTTTTGGTCGCTGTGGATAAAACCGGCAATGTACTGATAGCCCTTGCGCAGGCTGTGGTCATCAAGACTAAAGTTCCACAGGTCGACGCCGGCCTTCTCTCCCAGGCGGCCAAGCTGGCTATAGGCGTCCAGGTTGAAGTTGCTGTAATGCCAGGGCCGGGTACGCTCAATCTCCGCCATCTGGCGACCTTCGCTATCGAATTGCCCGGCGATTCTGCGTAACTGCGTAATTAGCAGGCGCTTTTTCGCTTCCTCCGGTTTGCCGCTGAATAGGGCAAAGGTGGCCGCCTGCAGATCGAACCAGGTGCCGTGATTGTTGTGCCAGTTATCCTCTTCGAAACCATTTTGGCTGGTGGTCATCCAGTGATAAAAATCGCCAAACCACTGTTGTAGCTGACGGTAATCATCCTCGCTCAGGCGGCCTGACGCGCGCAGCAGTGCGATGGCGTCCACGACGTTGACCAACGCCCGGCTATCAATAATCCCGATACCGCGCCCGTGATTTATCCCGGGAATGGCCTGCGCGTATTCAAGGTTGGGGTTCATCCGCGTCGTGGCCAGCAGGAACCAGTTGCGTATTTGCGCGACGGCTTTCTCGGCGTAGCGGGCATCGTCGGAGAAATACCAGGCCAGCGCCAGGGTATAGACATCATCACTCATCTTCACCAGGCGGTTCTTATCGGTGGCATCACTGTTGGCATCAGGGTTGGTTTGCCCATCTTTACGAATATAAGGAAGCCCATCTTTAGCCTGTGGGTCAGGCCACCAGTAGGGTGGGAAACTGTAGTAATCATGTTTATCGCCGCTAACGGCCAGCAGACTCTTATCCATGACTGAGAATAAAGGATGCTGGAGAGCCGCATTCGCTCGTGCCAGTAGCGCGGCCTGCGCCTGAGTGAATAGCGGGTTGCCATCGTTAACCTGCTGTCGGCTTTGCGCCAGGGCGTTGATATCAAGGATGAGGGGCCCAGGCTGGGCGGCATAAAGCGGTAAGCTGATCCCTGAAAATATAAATGCGAGGTACCACGCACCCCGGCTCGACCATTTTGTCATAGCATTATCCCTTCGGTAGGAAACCAGAAACACTCTCGCCAGCGATGATATTCACGCAGCGCGAAAGGGAATTTAAAATAATGAATCAGTAATGCGTGAAATGATGTTTCATTCACGATGGAAAGCAGTGTAAAAGACAAAGTGATTTTTTTTGTGATGCCTGTCGTACTTAGCGTTTTGCATCCAAAATGTCTGCGTAAATGCGAATCAACTCACTGTTTTAGCCATTTTTCTAACAAAATTGAAAGTGTAAAATATTTTTTGGTTTTTGTAATGTGTTGATAAATATGTCACTTTAAAAAGTGTCACTTTGGTTGTCACTTTTTGATGTGATCTTCTTCAACTTTTTATCTTTTGAAACGTGATTTCTTTTTTGCCAGGTTGTAATGATAACCCCCTTTCTATTTAATATTGTAAAAGCGATGAAATACCTCGCCGTTATGTCATTAATAAAAATAAGTGCATTTTATTTTCGTAATAAAGGGCGCTGCGTAATAACCGTGTGCGATTTTTTTATTTTTATCTTCTGACCCTACAATAAAGGATATGACACCATGTCTGCGAATAAATTACGTTTCTTGTTACTCATTTCTGCCCTGGGACTGGGGATGGGACAGAGCTATGCCGCCACCACGCTCAATGTCTGGATCCGCGCCAGCAACGATTCCAAAAACATTTATCAGCAGGAGGCGGAGACCTTTGAGAAAAAAACCGGTATCAAAATCGAATATTTCAACGCCACAACCGACTTCGAACAGCGCCTGGCGCGCGCGGCGGCGGGCCAGGCGCTGCCGGATCTGATTTTTAACGATGCGGTTGCGCTTGGCCAGTTCATTCAGCTGGGTATTGCCGAAGAGATTGACCCTCACAGCATCGCCGGAGGCGACCAGCTCTATCCTGTCGCCTGGGAGAGTACCCGCTACGTTGACGGTAAATACTACGGCGTCCCCACTTCCGCGCAAACCTTCGCCCTGTTTGTGCGCAAGGACTGGCGGGAAAAACTGGGCTTGCCGCAGCCGAAAAGCTGGGACGATATTCTGGCGATGGCGAAAGCCTTCACCACTGAGGATCCTGATGGTAACGGCAAGAATGACACTTACGGGTTTCTTGTTCCGGGCTCCAGTACCCGCGGTTATGCCAGCTGGTTTTTGAGTAGTTTTATCTGGCAGGCCGGGGGCGATTTCGTCGCCATGAAGGGCAACACATTCACCGCCACGCTGAATACGCCCCAGGTTGCCAGCGCGCTGACCTTTATCCGCACCATGATGTGTGAAAAAGTCGCCCAGCCCGGCGCCATCAACGCCACAACGGCTGACGTCATCCCATCATTCCGCTCCGGGCAAACCGGAATGTTCTTCAGCGGCCCCTACCACATTGCCCTGTTTGATAAAGATCCCGGCAAAGACAAGATTGAAGTGATCCCGCTGCAGGGGCCGCAAGGGGAGACCACGCTCGCAGAAGGGACGACGGTCTTTCTGATGAAAAGCAGTAAGCAGAAAGAGGCCGCGCGGAAATTTATTGAATTCATGATCTCCCGGGAAGGCCAGGAGATTGGGATGGGGAAAGGCAGTCAGCATATTCCGGTGGTCCGTCTGGCGGTCAATAAAAATGTCGATGTACAAGGGGTCTATCAGGATGGGCGTTGGGCCACCTTTGCCCGCTTGTATAACGAACACGGCCGCTATGTGCCGCAGGTACCTAACTGGACGCCAATCCGCCAGGTGTCGGCAGAGGGCTTCAACCGTATTCTCGCGGATTGTGAGAGCGACGTCGGCGCAGAGCTGAATACGCTGAATGGCAAAGTGAATGCCGAGCTGAAAAAACAAAACGTGCTGGCTGAGTGAGGCATTGACGGATGACCATGCAAGAAACCAAAACATCTCCGGCGACGAGGGTATCGTCGTCGGCAGCTCCCCGCTGGCTGAGCGCAAAGCGGAAACAAAAGCTGATCCCGTGGCTGTTCTTAGCCCCGGCGCTGATTATTTTTACCTGGTTCAAATTTATCCCTATGGTTCAGGGGTTGATCATGAGTTTCTACAAGGTGAATTTCAATCAGCCGGACGAGTGGGTTGGGCTGGCCAATTTTAGCCGCGCGTTCGCCGATGGTGAATTACATGCGGCGGTCATCAATACGCTGCTGTACGTGGTGGTGACGATGGTGGCCGCCGCCATTCTGGCCTTTTTTCTGGCGATGCTGCTGGAAGGGCCGGTCCGCCATCTGCGTGTTATCCGTACCGCCATTTTCCTCCCGGCGGTCACCAGCGCGGCAATTGTCGCCGAGATGTGGCGGATTCTGTTTAACCCTACGCCGAACGGGGTGATGAACCACTTCCTGAGCTGGTTCGGCATTGATGATCAAGGCTTTCTGGCCAGTTCCGATCAGGCGCTGTGGGTGATCATGCTGCTGCATATCTGGAAGGCGGTACCGTACAACATGGTGATCTTTATCGCCGGCCTCGCCGGGATCAGCCGCGATCTCTACGACGCCGCCAATGTCGATGGCGCCAGCTGGTGGAACCGTCTGCGTTACGTCACCTTACCCGGCATGATCCCGGCGCTGTCGGTGGTGCTGATGCTGTCGTTTATTCGCGGCTTCCGGGTCTTTGCGGAAGTGTACGCCACCACCGGCGGCGGGCCATCAAACGCCACCGAGATGATCATGACCCACATTTATAAGCTCGGTTTCGAACAGTTCGATTACGGCTATGCCTCGGCGGTATCGTTCTTGCTGTTTGCTTTCACCGTGGTGCTGACCATCGTCCATCTCACTCTCAAAAAACGCATTGCCCGCTATTAAGGAGTTCTCATGTTAAGTCAACGCTGGGAGAGTGCCGGTCGCTGGTGTATTTACGCGCTACTGCTGGTGGTATTCGTCGGTCCATTTTGGGGGATTGTGGCGACGGCTTTTAGCGGCGCGCCCGTCAAGCCGGGTGAACTGCTGGCCTGGCCACATCAGTTTTCGCTGGATAACTTTCTCTTTGCCTGGCAGGACATTGGCGTCTGGCAGTATTTGCTGAACTCCATGCTGGTGGTGTTTTTTGGCACCATTTTGCAGGTTTCGGTGAGCGCCCTCGCGGCGTATGCGCTGGCGCGAAAGCGGTTTCGCGGCGCGGCGCTGGTGAGCCTCGTGATCCTCTCCACGATGATGCTGCCCGAAGAGGTTATCGCCATTCCGCTCTATATGATTATTAACTGGCGGCTGCCGGTCATCGACGCCTCTTTATATAACAGCTATCTCGGCATGATTTTGCCCGTCGTCGGCTGGGCATTCTCGATCTTCGTCCTCACCGAATTCATGTCCGCCATCCCGAAGGAGCTCGAAGAGGCGGCGCGTATCGACGGTGCGAACGAATGGCAGATTTTCTTCCACGTCATCCTGCCGCTGGTGAAGCCGGCGCTGGGGACCGTCGTCACCTTCGGTTTCATTATGATTTGGGATCAGTATCTGCTGCCGCTGATCGTCGTCAACCAGGACAGCCTGAACACCATTCCGGTGATCCTCGGCACCCTGCGCACCGACGAGAGCATCACGCCGAACATTTTTATCGCAATTACGCTGCTGGCGATGCTGCCGAGCATCATCGTCTACCTCGGTCTACAAAAACATTTCAATCGCGGGATTATGTCCGGTGCGGTCAAAGGATAAGGAGAGTGTGATGGGTGCCGTTGTTCTGAACAATGTCCGGAAGTCTTATGGTGAAGTTCACGTCATTAAAGATGTCTCATTGACCATTCCCGATGGCGAGTTTTGTGTGCTGGTTGGCCCCAGCGGCTGCGGAAAGTCCACGCTGCTGCGGATGATTGCCGGGCTTGAAGAGATTTCCGCCGGGGAAGTGCATATTAATAATAAGAACGTGACCGACGTTGAGCCGAAACTGCGCGATATTGCGATGGTCTTTCAAAGCTACGCGCTCTACCCGCAGATGACCGTGCGGGAAAACATGGGCTTTGCCCTGAAAATGGCCCGGCTGCCGAAGGATGAGGTGCGGCATAAAGTCACCGAGGCCGCAGCGCTGCTCGGTCTGGAACCGTTGCTCGAACGCCTGCCGAAAGATCTCTCCGGCGGCCAGCGCCAGCGCGTGGCGATGGGGAGGGCGATAGTGCGCAAGCCTCAGGTGTTCCTGTTTGATGAGCCGCTCTCTAACCTTGATGCCAAGCTGCGGACGCAGGTCAGAGGGGAAATCCGCGAACTGCACCGGCGCCTGAAAACCACCTCGGTATACGTGACCCACGATCAAATTGAAGCCATGACCATGGGGCAGATGATTGTGGTATTGCGCGACGGTCGGATCGAACAGGCGGGGACGCCGTTAGAGCTGTACGACAAACCGGCGAATCTGTTCGTCGCCGGTTTTATCGGCTCGCCGGAAATCAACCAATTGAAGGGCACCGTGCAGCGGGAGGGGGATAAAGCGAGTCTTTGCCTCAAGGATGGCTCATTGCTCATGCTGCCCCCCGGCCTGCAGGTTCAGCACGGCCAGCAGGTGGTCTACGCCATCCGGCCTGAGCAGGTCAACGTGGTGAAGGAGGCGCGGGAAGATGCTATTGCGGCGACGATTATGGCCATCGAAAACACCGGCTCCGACGTGCAGTTGTTTTGTCAAACCGGCGGCGGCGCTTTTACTTCCGTATTTAAGCAGCGGCTGGATGTTCGTGAAGGTGAGGCGCTGTGGCTGCAGCCGAAGCTTTCCGGCGTCCATCTGTTCGATGCGCAGAGCGGTTTACGCATTGCTGACCAGGGGGAGTCGGCATGAAGCTCTACACCCTGGATGAACGCTGCCTGGAGAATGCACGGGCCAATTTGCAGCAGCCATTTTCCCCCCTGCAACCGGCGCTAAGCCGCCTGATTGCCGAAGCGGATAAACTGTGCCGCGAGCCCCCTGAAAGCGTGGTGCATAAAAAGCTTCGCCCGGTGAGCGGCGATGCGCATGACTATTATAGCCTTGGGACCTACTGGTGGCCTAACCCGCGGCGTCCTAACGGGCTGCCCTATATTCGTCGCGATGGGCACACCAATCCGCAATGCGAAAATAATGATACCGATACGGCGCGCATTATCCGCATGTGCGAACGCTGTATGACGTTAGGCCTCGCCTGGCATTTCAGCGGTAAACGGCAGTACGCGCAGGCGGCGGCATTACAAATTCGCAGCTGGTTCCTCGAGGCGGATACCCGGATGAACCCGCACCTGAATTACGGCCAGGCGATTCCCGGGATTGTCTCCGGACGGGGGACCGGGCTGATTGATACCCGCTTATTGTGGATGGTGATTGATACTATTGGTCTGGTTGCCGCAGCGAACGTGCTGGAGACCGATGATATTATCGGGCTGCACCAGTGGTTCCGCGATTTTAACCACTGGATGTATTACAGCGAAATCGGCCATTCCGAATATGTCTGGCATAACAACCACGGTACCTGGTATGACGCCCAGCGGGCGGTAAATGCGCTGTTCTACGGGGATAAGGGCCTGGTGGCGCGCATTATTGAGCAAGGGGTCACCCAGCGCATGGCGGCGCAGATCGATCGGGACGGTAAGCAGACCATGGAGCTGGAGCGTACGATGCCGTTCCACTATTCGTTGTTTAATCTGGAAGCGCATCTGCTGCTCAACCGCTACGCGGAACATGTCGATATCGATCGCTGGAATGCGATTCGCGACGGGCGAGGGGTGAAGCAGGGGATTGACTATCTGGTGCCGTTTATTCGCGAACCGGATCTGTGGCCGTACAGCGACTTGCAAGGTATTGTCTGGGATAGCGCGCTGCGGGTGTTATTGCAGTCGATCCGCGGCTATGCCCAGCACGCGGACGACTACAAAGCGGTGTTGCATCAGTTCCCTCAGACTTCATTCTCCCTGAGGGAACGGTTGATGTGGTGCCCGCCGCTGCGCGCTTAATCGCGACGATTAGCCACCAGCTCCAGCAGATGGCGATCGGTTTGTTGCAGGCACACGCCGGCTTTATCGGCGTTACGGACTTCTTCAAGCACGGTTTGCAGCAGGATGCCGTCCTGCCGCTGCTCTTGCTCGAGCAGGGTCAGGAAGCGCCAGGTGGTATCATCGCTTTGCGCTTTGGCTTCTTCGGCGAGCCCGGAAAGCATGCTGCTGCGCCGCTGGTAATCGGCCAGGGTGGTGGCAAACAGATCTTCAAGGGAGGTACATTGATGACTGTAGCTCCCTTCATCTTTGACGATCGGCCAGTTTCCGCCGGTCTTCATATAATCAAACACGCGCATCATCTGCGTGACGCGGGATTGCGCGCGGGAGCGTAAAAAGGTGGCGGTGCCGTTCAGACGATGCTGTTCGCACCATTCGCTGAGATGCAGATATAAATTTGATGCGCGGAACTCAAGGTTCATCTGCATATTGAGCTTCTGCGCTATTCCTGGAACGACCATAAAAATATCCTTATTAGAGTGGAGGTATCATGCGCACGTCGGGAGCCGGCACCGGTAACCCTGCTGAGGGGCGACTCTTTACGCGTAACATTACTGGCAGAATAATGCATTCTGCTTTTTCCCTGTGTAAGCGGTAATGAATTTCCTGCTACCGATAAATATAGAATACTCTCAGAAGTTGATTAAGAAAACTCGCAAACTATCGTTTTTACGTTTCGTTACAACGTCAGGAATGAGTGGTTTTTATTATGGATACATAAATATATTTAAATTATCTTGTTGATTTTTATTGTTTTTATTTGTTTTTAAACCGGATTTAGTGCGGCTTATTATACGATTTTTTTATTAAATAAGAATTTAATCTTATGTTCATGTTTCTCGCATGACGGCGGTTTTATGCAATCAAAAGAGAAGCGAGAAAATTGTTGTAGATCATTTTTACTTGATAAGGGAAATAAGCATCTGGGGTGCTATTTAATTTAATCAATAAGCTCAGGACGAGAGACCCCCCGGTAGCCGCTGAATTCGCTAAAGGAAAGTGCGATCCGGGGATGTTGTGGCAAGAAAGAGGGTTTTCCTCGCGACTGCGCGCGGCCCTGGCCACAAGGATAACTCTGCTGGTGATATAGATAATACTGCTACGCTCAGGGCCAATTGTCTGACAATTAGGCCTTTTTTTATGTCATTTTCCGCTGAATCTATGCACGCAATTACTGTAATTCCGCGATGTGATAATGCTCTCGTAGGGAGAATTGATTTCCGGTTATTACTTAATGAACAACGGCAGTGGGCGGTGCGTTTTTCTAATGCCTTGTTTTACGCCAGATAAAAACATTAAGTCCGATATTTCCCTACAGAAAAGCGAATTAAAGCTGGAGTTTACCATGCACAAATTTACTAAAGCGCTGGCGGCGATCGGTCTCGCTGCGGTTATGTCACAATCAGCTATGGCAGAAACACTTAAACTCGGTTTTCTGGTTAAGCAGCCAGAAGAACCCTGGTTTCAAACCGAATGGAAATTCGCCGATAAGGCCGGTAAGGATTTAGGCTTCGAGGTGATTAAAATTGCGGTGCCGGACGGCGAAAAAACGCTTAACGCAATTGACAGCCTGGCGGCCAGCGGCGCCAAAGGCTTTGTGATTTGTACCCCAGACCCGAAGCTGGGATCGGCGATTGTGGCGAAAGCGCGCGGCTATGATATGAAAGTCATCACCGTTGATGACCAGTTCGTGAATGCGAAAGGTAAACCGATGGACAGCGTGCCGCTGGTGATGATGGCCGCCAGCGAAATCGGCGCCCGTCAGGGCCAGGAGCTGTACAAGGAGATGCAAAAACGCGGCTGGGACGTTAACGATACCGGGGTGATGGCGATTACCGCCGATGAGCTCGATACCGCCCGTCGCCGCACCACCGGCTCGATAGATGCGCTGAAAGCCGCCGGTTTCCCGGAGAAACAGATCTACCGCGTACCCACCAAATCCAACGATATCCCCGGGGCTTTCGATGCCGGTAACTCAATGCTGGTACAGCATCCGCAGGTTAAACACTGGCTGATTGTCGGGATGAACGACAACACGGTGCTGGGCGGCGTACGGGCCACCGAAGGGCAGGGCTTTAAAGCGGCGGACGTGATTGGTATCGGGATTAACGGCGTTGATGCGGTCAATGAACTCTCTAAAGCCCAGGCTACCGGCTTCTACGGTTCGCTGCTGCCGAGCCCGGACATTCACGGTTATAAAACCAGCGAGATGCTCTACAACTGGGTGAGCAAAGGCGCCGAGCCGCCGAAATTTACCGCGGTGACCGATGTGGTGCTGATAACCCGCGACAACTTCAAAGAAGAGCTGGCGAAAAAAGGGCTGTAAGGCCTGGCTGACCGTGCCTCCCGCCGGCGGCGGGAGGCAAAGCGTAGAAGAGCGGAGTCGTTATGCAACAGTCTACCCCTTATCTCTCATTTCGCGGTATCACCATGACTTTTCCCGGCGTTAAAGCGCTGTCCGATATTAGTTTTGACTGCTATAGCGGACAGATTCACGCCCTGATGGGAGAAAACGGCGCCGGGAAATCCACGCTGCTGAAAATTCTCAGCGGCAACTACATCCCGACCGCCGGTAATCTGTTGATTGGCGGGCAGCCGCGGGCGTTTGCCAATGCCGCCGAGGCGCTCAACGCCGGAGTGGCGATTATTTATCAGGAGCTGCACCTGATTCCGGAGATGACCGTGGCGGAGAATATCTATCTCGGTCAGATCCCGCACAAATACGGCGTGGTTAACCGATCGCTGCTCAACGATAAAGCGCGCCTGCAGCTGGAACATCTGGGGCTGGATATCGACCCGGAAACGCCGTTGAAATATCTCTCTATCGGCCAGTGGCAAATGGTGGAGATTGCCAAGGCGCTGACCCGCAACGCCAGGGTGATCGCTTTTGATGAACCCACCAGTTCCCTCTCGGCCCGCGAAATCGACAACCTGTTTCGGGTTATTCGCGAGCTCCGTCAGGAAGGGCGCGTCATTATTTATGTCTCTCACCGTATGGAAGAGATCTTTGCCTTAAGCGATGCGATCACCGTATTCAAAGATGGCCGCTACGTACGCACCTTCACTGATAGGCAAACCGTCAGCCATGATGCGCTGGTGCAGGCGATGGTGGGCCGTGAGCTGGGCGATATCTACGGCTGGCAACCGCGTGAATATGGCCCGGAGCGTTTGCGTCTGGAGCAGGTGAAAGCGCCGGGCGTGCGCGCGCCGGTGAGCCTGTCGGTGCGCAGCGGAGAAATTGTCGGCCTCTTTGGGCTGGTGGGGGCCGGTCGCAGCGAACTGATGAAAGGATTATTTGGCGGCACCCGGATCACCGGCGGGCAGGTGTATATCGATGGTCAGGCTATCGATATCCGTAAACCGGCGCAGGCCATTGCGGCCGGCATGATGCTGTGCCCGGAGGATCGCAAGGCGGAGGGGATTATTCCGGTCCACTCGGTGCGCGACAATATCAATATCAGCGCGCGACGCCGGCATATTTACGCCGGCTGCATCATTAATAACGGCTGGGAAGCGCAGAACGCCGACCGGCATATTCAATCCCTCAATATTAAGACCCCGGGGTCTGAGCAGCCGATCGTCAACCTCTCCGGCGGCAACCAGCAGAAAGCGATTCTTGGGCGCTGGCTGTCGGAAGAGATGAAAGTGATTCTGCTCGATGAGCCGACCCGCGGAATTGACGTTGGGGCGAAGCATGAGATTTATCACGTGATCTATGCTCTGGCGGCCTCCGGCGTCGCCGTCGTTTTCGCCTCCAGCGATTTACCTGAAGTGCTCGGCGTGGCGGATCGAATCGTGGTGATGCGCGAGGGGGAAGTGGCGGGTGAGCTGCTGCATGAAGCTGCCAATGAACAGCAGGCGTTAAGCCTTGCGATGCCAAAAGTGAGCCAGGCGGTCGCCTGAGTAAGGAGCTTATGATGTCCTCTGTTACCACCTCAACTACCCGCCGACCTGCCTTCAGCTTTGCCCGTATCTGGGATCAGTTTGGCATGTTAGTGGTCTTTGCCGTGCTGTTTATCGGCTGCGTTATTTTTGTGCCGAACTTTGCCTCATTCATCAATATGAAAGGGCTGGGTCTGGCGATTTCGATGTCCGGTATGGTGGCCTGCGGCATGCTGTTTTGCCTGGCGTCCGGCGATTTTGACCTCTCGGTAGCCTCGGTCATCGCCTGTGCCGGCGTGACCACCGCCGTCGTGATCAATCTGACGGAAAGCCTGTGGACGGGAATCGCCGCCGGTCTGCTGCTGGGGGCGATCAGCGGGCTGGTGAACGGCTTCGTGATTGCCCGGCTGAAAATTAACGCCCTGATCACCACCCTGGCGACGATGCAGATCGTACGCGGGCTGGCCTATATTATCTCCGATGGTAAAGCGGTGGGCATCGAAGATGAGCGCTTCTTCACCTTAGGCTACGCCAACTGGTTCGGCCTGCCGGCGCTGATCTGGCTGACCGTCGCCTGCCTGATCGTGTTTGGCCTGCTGCTCAATAAAACCACCTTTGGCCGCAACACCCTGGCGATAGGCGGGAATGAAGAGGCGGCCCGTCTGGCGGGAGTGCCGGTCGTCCGCACCAAAATTATTATTTTCGTGCTTTCCGGGCTGGTCTCCGCGGCGGCGGGGATTATTCTGGCATCGCGAATGACCAGCGGCCAGCCGATGACTTCAATAGGCTATGAATTGATCGTTATTTCGGCCTGCGTGCTGGGCGGCGTATCGTTGAAAGGCGGGATCGGCAAAATCTCCTACGTGGTGGCCGGGATCCTGATCCTTGGCACCGTCGAGAACGCGATGAACCTGCTTAACATTTCGCCGTTCTCGCAATATGTGGTCCGCGGCGTGATTTTGCTGGCGGCGGTGATCTTCGATCGCTACAAGCAAAAAGCCAAACGTGCGGTTTAATGACTTCCAACCTTTCAGTTTAATCCTGGAATGTCGCCAGCGCCCGTTGCGCTGGCGACAACTATCAAAAATGGCGAGCTCGGTCACACTGTCTATACTTACATGGCTAACAATTAGTTAACAACCAGCGTAACGCTGACCATGAAAGGAGGAGAACAGGGTGGCTGACCAGATATCTGTACCGCCTGTGCCAACCGGACATCATGCATTTTTCTTTGACCTTGACGGTACTCTTGCCGATATCAAACCTCATCCCGATCAGGTTGTTATCCCGGTGAACGCGCTTCAGGCGCTGCGGCAGCTCGCGCAGCAACAGGATGGGGCGGTGGCATTGATTTCAGGGCGCTCAATGGTGGAGCTTGATGAGCTTTCCCGTCCTTACCGGCTGCCGCTGGCCGGTGTTCACGGGGCAGAACGCCGCGATATCAATGGTAAAACGCACATTGTCACACTGCCGGAAGCGCTGCTCAACGCGCTGGATGAGCAGTTGACCGCCGCGCTGGACGCGCTGCCGGGCTGTGAACTGGAACACAAGGGGATGGCGTTTGCGCTGCATTATCGCCAGGCGCCGCAGCACCAGGATGCCGCGCTGTCGCTGGCGCAACGGCTGGTTCAACGTTATCCCATTCTGGCGCTCCAGCCTGGCAAATGCGTGGTGGAGATCAAGCCACGCGGAGTCAATAAAGGAGAGGCCATTGCCACTTTTATGCGGGAAGCGCCCTTTCAGGGGCGCGAACCGGTCTTCGTGGGCGATGATTTGACGGATGAAGCCGGCTTTGGCGTGGTGAATCAACTGGGCGGCATGTCGGTAAAAGTAGGGGACGGCGACACCCTGGCGCAGTGGCGTCTGCCGGATGTGGCGGCCGTTCACCATTGGCTAAACAGCATCGTAAATAATGAGCAACTATCAGATGCGCAAAACGACAGGAGGAATGGCTATGGGGCGCTTAGTCGTAATATCTAATCGCATTGCGCCACCGGATGATAAAAAGGCCAGTGCGGGTGGCCTGGCCGTGGGAATTTTAGGCGCGCTGAAGGCCGCCGGAGGATTATGGTTTGGCTGGAGCGGGGAAATCGGCGATGACCAGAAGCCGCTGAATAAAGTGACGCGCGGCAATATCACCTGGGCGTCGTTTACCCTCAACGAACAGGATCATGACGAGTACTACAACCAGTTTTCCAACGCGGTACTGTGGCCGGCGTTCCACTATCGCCTGGACCTCGTGGATTTTCAGCGCCCGGCCTGGGAGGGCTATCTGCGGGTCAATGCGAACCTGGCGCAGAAGCTGCTACCGCTGGTGGAAGCCGACGATATGCTATGGGTTCATGACTATCACCTGCTGCCGTTTGCCAGTGAACTGCGCAAGCAGGGGGTAAACAATCGGATTGGCTTCTTTTTGCACATTCCTTTCCCGACGCCAGAAATTTTTAACGCGCTGCCCCCGCATGCCGAATTACTGGAACAGCTCTGCGACTACGACCTGCTGGGTTTCCAGACCGAGAACGATCGGTTGGCGTTTCTTGACTGTATTTCGTTGCAGACCCGGCTGGTGACCCGGGGCGGCAAGAGCCATGAAGCCTGGGGGAAACATTTCCGCACCGAGGTCTACCCAATAGGTATCGATCCTGAGGAGATTGCGCGAAGCGCGAAGGGACCGCTGCCGCCAAAACTTGCCCAGTTGAAAAGCGAGCTTAAGAGCGTGCAAAATATCTTTTCCGTTGAGCGGCTGGATTATTCCAAAGGTCTCCCGGAGCGCTTTCTGGCCTATGAGGCCCTGCTGGAGAACTATCCGCAGCACCACGGGAAGATTCGCTATACGCAGATTGCGCCGACATCGCGCGGCGAGGTGCAGGCCTACCAGGATATTCGCCACCAGCTGGAAACGGCCAGCGGCAGAATCAATGGCCAATACGGCCAGCTGGGCTGGACGCCGCTTTACTATCTGAATCAACATTTTGAACGCAAGCTGTTGATGAAAATCTTCCGCTATTCCGACGTCGGCTTAGTGACGCCGCTGCGCGACGGCATGAACCTGGTGGCGAAAGAGTTTGTTGCCGCGCAGGACCCGCAGAATCCAGGGGTACTGGTACTGTCGCAGTTTGCCGGCGCGGCGAATGAGCTGACCAGCGCGCTTATCGTCAATCCCTACGATCGTGATGAAGTCGCAGCCGCGCTGGATCGCGGCCTGACCATGCCGCTGGCGGAGCGTATCGCGCGCCATTCGGCGATGCTGGCGGTGATTAAGGAAAATGATATCCACCACTGGCAGGAAAGGTTTATTACCGACCTAAAGCAGGTTGAGCCGAGAAGCGAGGAGAGCCGGCTGCGACGAAAAGTCGCCACTTTCCCTAAACTTGCCTGACCATGGTTAAGGCTAACGCTGCGGCGTTAGCCTTTTTCCAGCGATACCAGCAATACATCCACGCCGCTGCTGCCGACGATACTTTTCGCCGAGCAGGTCGCGCGGGAAAACAGGCTCTGATTGTGGTTGCCACAAATGACCAGGTCGACATGATGCTGCTGGCAAAAGTCTTTGATATGGTGACACAGCTCACCGCTGGCGATCGTGAGGTTGCCGATCGGATAACCGGCCTCTGCGGCCAGTCCCGCGAGAAAATCGCGGGTTTCTTCGTGCATTAAATCCCGCAGATTTTCCAGCATCGGTGCGGCGAACTGATTATACAACTCCGGATCGGTCGCCAGGGTGATCAGGCTGACTTTGGCCGCCAGCGGGCGGGCGATGGAGACCGCCTTCGCGATCAGTATGCGGCTTTCCGGCGTGGGCGCAACGGCAACTAACAGATGTGAGTAGGGCATCAAGCCTCCTTAAGATACGCAAAATAACCCCTCTTACTTTCTTTACTCCGATTTCCATTCTCCCGCAAGGTCTATTCGCCATGCGCCAAAAGCACGCAATCCGTGGGTAATAAATCACGTTTCTGGTCATTGGTCCTCGGTTATGGTCTTCGGTTTTGATATAAAAGAAATGTTGTTTTATAAATCGGTGAAGCCCGTCTGCTGACTCTTTGTATTTTTGCCATGGGTGAGGGCGGGCTGGCAAAAATGAAAAGGTAACCCTCTCCCCATGCTTTTACTGTAGCCATGTACCAACTCCCTTTTGGCTAAGAACCTCACCCATCAGGCTATTTTATTGGCCGGTTCGGCTCCGGGTGAACGACGCGAATCATCCTCATGTACCTGGCGTATCGCCGGTTGTTTCGCGCTGTCGGTGTCCGAACCGTCTGCAATAATGTCGCCTACCGGGAAAGGCTCTAAGCCAGAAAGATTGTCGGAGTTCTCTCCAAAAGACACAGGATTTACGGCGATGAAAACACGTAAAATCGGTTTGGCTAACTACCTTGCCTATGGATCGGGCGATTTTCTGGGCGCGGGGACCACAGCACTCACCGCGGCATGGTTACTCTATTTTTATACAACGTTTTGTGGTCTGACGCCTATCGAAGCGACGTTAATCTTCGCGACGGCGAGGGTACTGGATGCGGTGATTAGTCCGCTGATGGGCTTTCTGACGGATAACTTTGGCACCACCTGGCTGGGCAAACGCTTTGGCCGACGCAAGTTCTTTATTCTGTTAGGTATTCCCTGTGTGTTTAGCTACTCGATCATGTGGGTTGGCGACATGGGATTCTGGTACTACCTGCTGACCTATCTGCTGTTTGATATCGTCTACACCATGATTCTGGTGCCATACGAAACGCTGGTACCGGAAATGACCGACGATTTTAAGCAGAAAACGAAATTTTCCGGAGCGCGCATTTCCATGGCGCAGATGTCGGCCATTCTGGCATCGTTCCTGCCGGGCGTTCTGCTGAGCCACTTTGGCAAGGACAACGCCATCTCCTTCTTTTACGCCAGCCTGGTGTTCTCGGTACTGTGTGCGCTAATGCTGACCTTCGTCTGGTGCTTTACCTGGGAACGGCCGCGTGAAGCGTGGTCGGAGGCGGCGCTGCGTGCCGAAGAAGAGAAGCGTAACCTCTCGCTGGCTCAGAGCCTTAACCGCCTGTTTATTGAGCTGAGTTCGACGCTGCGGATTAAGATTTTCCGTCAGCATTTAGGCATGTACCTCGGCGGCTATATCGCCCAGGACGTCTTCAACGCCGTCTTCACCTACTACGTGGTCTTTGTGCTGATGCAGGAAGCCTCGATGGCCTCCAACCTGCTGGGTACGATGGCCATCTTCCAGTTTATTGCGGTGATCGCCATGATTCCGCTGTGCATTCGCTTTGGCCCGGCGCCGTCTTATCGCATGGTGGTGGTGTTGTTCGGCTTGAGCTCTCTGTCATATGCGATGCTCTACTATGCCGGCCTGAGCGACATCTACTCGCTACTGCTGCTGGTCTCCGCCATTGCCGGCCTGGGGCGCGGTGGGATTAACTACGTGCCGTGGAACACCTACACCTACATCGCTGATGTCGATGAGGTTATTACCGGGCAGCGCCGCGAGGGCATTTTCGCCGGCATCATGACGCTGACGCGTAAAGCCTCGCAGGCGGGGGCGGTGATGTTGGTGGGGATCATTATGCAGCTGTCCGGCTTTGTCTCCGGGCAGAAGACCCAGCCCTATGAAGTCAGCCACACCATTTTATTGATCCTCAGCGTGGGTACGCTGCTGGTGCTGGCCTGCGGCTTCCTCGTCTCCCTGCGCTTTAAGCTCAACCTCGCGACGCATAGCGTGCTGCGGGCCGAAACGCAGAAAATGCGCCAGTCAGGTCGCCCCCAGCCGGAGCTGGCGCGCGCCGAAGACCGTGCGATAGTCGAGATGCTGGCCGGGATGCCGTACGCCTCTCTGTGGGGAAATAACAATATTGGTTATCTGAATCGTAATAAACCTGCTGCGCCATCGCTCAAGCAGGGCGCTGAATTGAATTCGACATATAACAGAGGTTAAAGATATGAAGGTTTGGCCTGTCAAACATAGCCCGCTACTGCGTCAGCCGGAGCATTTTATCGCCCGTCATGAGTTGCAGGCGCTGATCCAAAAAGTGACCCATAGCCTGATCAATATCCGGGATGAAGAGGGGACGTTTCTGCTGCGGCTGGACGACGGGCGGGTGATTGACACCAAAGGGTGGGCCGGTTGGGAATGGACCCATGGCGTGGGTCTGTACGGCATTCATCAGTATTACCAGCAGACCGGGGATGTCGCAATGCGCGATATTATCGACGACTGGTTTGCCGAGCGCTTTGCCGAAGGCGCCACGACCAAAAACGTCAATACCATGGCGCCTTTCTTAACGTTGGCTTACCGCTACGAAGAGACGGGCAGGCAGGAGTACTTACCCTGGCTCGACAGCTGGGCGGAGTGGGCGATGTATGAGATGCCGCGCACCGATCACGGCGGGATGCAGCACATCACCCTGGCGGAGGAAAATCATCAGCAGATGTGGGACGATACCTTGATGATGACCGTGCTGCCGTTGGCGAAAATCGGTAAATTGCTCGATCGGCCGCAGTATGTGGAAGAAGCCACCTATCAGTTCTTACTCCACGTACAGAACCTGATGGATCGTGAGACCGGGCTGTGGTTCCACGGCTGGAGCTATGACGGCCAGCATAACTTCGCGCGCGCGCGCTGGGCACGCGGTAATAGTTGGTTGACGATGGTGATTCCGGACTTCCTCGAACTGGTCGCTCTCCCGGAACACAGCGCCGTCAGGCGCTATCTGATCCAGGTTCTGACCGCCCAAATTGCCGCGCTGGCGAAATGTCAGGACGACAGCGGCCTGTGGCATACGCTGCTGGACGATCCGCACTCTTATCCTGAAGCCTCGGCGACGGCCGGGTTCGCCTACGGCATCCTGAAAGCGGTGCGTAAGCGCTACGTCAGTCGGGAATATGCCGGCATCGCGGAGAAGGCCATTCGCGGGATTGTGAGCCATATCTCTGCGCAGGGCGAGCTGCGGCAAACGTCGTTTGGTACCGGGATGGGGTCGACTCTCGATTTCTATCGTGATATTCCGTTGACCTCAATGCCGTACGGCCAGGCGATGGCGATTCTGTGCCTCACGGAGTATCTGCGGAAATATTTCTGATAATAAAAAACCTGGCAAGCCGCGCCGCGGCAGTTTTCAGCGCCTTGCCGGAGGCCACGGGGGCGGGCGAAACGCCCCCGTGCCGTTCGTCCGCCGCGGAGGAGGAGAAAAAAAACGGATTCACCGTGCACAGAACATTCCAGCGGAATATTCCACAGAACGAGCCACACACCTCCTGTGCCCAAACCCGTGTAAAAAAGAAATCTCCTGCTTAACGGCGACGTCAGCTACGGGGTCGCCGGCCAGAGAGGTTGATAACCCGGCTGAACAGCATAAAAAAATCCGTAATCACGGTGAGATTACGGATTCTTATATCGCCACAGGAGCGGGCAATGCATCCTTAAACGCTCGGCATCAGGCAAACAGCGCCGGGTTTTTTATGTCTGCATCGCGATTACATACGTTCAACGGTCTCAATGCCCAGCGTATCCAGACCCAGCTTCAGCGTTTTCGCGGTCAGCTGCGCCAGTTTCAGGCGGCTGTTGCGCGCGCTTTCGCTGTCGGCGGTGATGATCGGGCAGTGCTCGTAGAAGCTGGAGAACAGACCGGCCAGATCGTAGAGGTAAGCGCACATTACATGCGGCGTGCCTTCACGGGCAACCACGGTCAGGGTCTCTTCAAACTGCAGCAGGCGCGCGGCCAGCTGCGCTTCACGCGCTTCGCTAATGATAACCGGCGCCGCGGCCAGCGCGTTTTCGTCGACGTCCGCTTTACGGAACACGGACAGCACGCGGGTATAGGCATACTGCATATACGGCGCGGTGTTGCCTTCAAACGCCAGCATGTTGTCCCAGTCGAAGACATAGTCGGTGGTGCGGTTTTTCGACAGGTCGGCATATTTCACCGCGCCGATACCCACCGCATTGGCCAGCTTCTCCAGCTCATCGGCAGGCATATCCGGGTTCTTCTCGGCTACCAGACGGCGCGCGCGCTCCAGCGCTTCGTCCAGCAGGTCGGCGAGCTTCACGGTACCGCCCGCACGGGTTTTAAACGGCTTGCCGTCTTTACCCAGCATCATGCCGAACATGTGGTGTTCCAGCGGTACCGACTCCGGCACGTAGCCGGCTTTACGCACGATCGTCCACGCCTGCATCAGGTGCTGGTGCTGACGGGAATCGATGTAGTAGAGCACCCGGTCAGCGTGCAGGGTTTCATAACGATATTTCGCACAGGCGATATCGGTGGTGGTGTAGAGGTAGCCGCCATCCTTTTTCTGGATGATGACGCCCATCGGTTCGCCTTCCTTGTTTTTGTATTCATCAAGGAACACCACGGTCGCGCCTTCGCTCTCGACGGCCAGACCTTTGGCTTTCAGGTCGGCGACGATGCCCGGCAGCATCGGGTTGTACAGGCTTTCACCCATCACATCATCGCGGGTCAGGGTGACGTTCAGACGATCGTAGGTGATCTGGTTTTGGGTCATAGTGATGTCGACCAGCTTGCGCCACATCTCGAGGAAGTAAGCATCGCCGCCCTGTAGTTTCACCACGTAGTTACGGGCGCGCTCGGCAAAGACTTCATCTTCGTCATAATGCTTTTTGGCATCGCGGTAGAAGCCTTCGAGGTCAGACAGCGCCATCTCGCCGGCGTTTTCCTGCTGCTGTTTTTCCAGCCAGGCGATCAGCATGCCGAACTGGGTACCCCAGTCGCCGACGTGGTTGGCGCGGATGACGTTATGCCCGAGGAACTCGAGGGTACGCACCGCGGCATCACCGATAATCGTGGAACGCAGGTGGCCGACGTGCATCTCTTTCGCCACGTTCGGGGCCGAGTAATCGATAACCACCGTCTGTGGCTCCGGTTGGGCGACGCCCAGACGCTCTGAGGTCAGCGCGCTGTTGACGCTGTCCGCTAAAAAGGCCGGATCGAGGAAAATATTGATAAAGCCAGGCCCGGCGATTTCGACCTTGTTGGCGATCCCGTTCAGGTCGAGATGAGACAGCACCTGCTCTGCGAGTTGTCGTGGCGCCATACCCAGTTTTTTCGCCACTGCCATCACGCCGTTGGCCTGATAGTCGCCGAACTGGATTTTTGCTGACTGGCGGATCTGAGGTTCGCAATCGGCAGGGGCGCCTGCCGCGATCAGGGCCTGGCTGACTTTTTCTGAGAGAAGAGCCTGAATATTCACCGGAATACCTTACTTTTAAGGCGCGATAACCCCTACGGGGCGGCGCCGGAATGTGGACAAATTAGGCCGGGAGTATACTGCATTTGCGCTCATGCGTCAGCACCGCGCGCGCGTTGGCGGGCGGCACGCTTAATCAATAGCCACTCAGCGGACGCCGGAGAGGATTCCCGGTTGGTCGCCGCCGGGAAACGCGATAAATTAACGCTCTTTGGCGTGGATTGAGGTTACGAATGGCGAACTGGCAGCAAATTGATGAACTTGACGATATTTTCTCGGACCTGCCGCGCTTTAGCGCCGCGTTGAACGGCCTGGCCAACCGGCTGGGGCTGGATATCGCGCCGCTTGCGGCGGACCATATTTCATTGCGTTGCCACCAGAATACCACGGCGGAGCGCTGGCGCCGCGGCTTCGAACGGTGCGGTACGCTGCTGTCGGAAAATACGATCAACGGGCGTCCTATCTGTCTGTTTAAACTTGATGAACCGATCTGCGTTGCCCACTGGCGCTTTCAGGTGGTTGAGCTGCCGTGGCCGGGGGAGAAGCGTTACCCGCACGAGGGGTGGGAGCATGTTGAAATCGTCTTGCCGGGCGAGCCGGATTCGCTGAACGCGCGGGCGCTGGCGTTACTTTCCGATGAAGGCCTGAGCCAGCCGGGCATTTTTGTCAAAACCAGCTCGCCGAAAGGGGAACGCGAACGCCTGCCGAATCCGACGCTGGCGGTGACGGACGGCAGCGTCACCGTCAAGTTTCATCCGTGGTCGATTGAGCAAATTGTCGCCAGTGAACAAGCGGATGCGTAACAGTGTGAAGCGGCGCGGTTTCTGTAGCCATAAATCATGACATGCTGTGTCGCCAGCGCAGTGAAGGGAGAAGGAAATGACGTTACTGGAAGTTTGCTGTTATAGCATGGAGTGCGCGCAAGAGGCGCAGCGCCGCGGCGCCGACCGAATTGAGCTGTGTGCCGCGCCTCGGGAAGGTGGCTTAACCCCATCGCTGGGCGTATTGAAAACGGTCCGGGAAACGGTGACCATCCCGGTTCATCCGATTATTCGGCCGCGTGGCGGCGATTTTTGCTATACCGGAGGCGAGTTTGCGGCGATGCTTGACGATGTCGCCATGGTCAGAGAGCTGGGTTTTCCCGGCGTGGCGATCGGCATCCTCGATGCCGACGGTCAGGTGGATATCCCCCGCATGGGTAACGTTATGGCGGCGGCGGGTCCCCTGGCGGTGACGTTCCACCGGGCGTTTGATATGTGTGCGGATCCCCGTCGGGCTTATCACGCGCTGGCCGATTTAGGCGTTGCGCGGATCCTGACATCGGGCCAACAGGCGTCGGCAGAAAAAGGTCTTTCATTAATTACGGAACTTATTGCCCTGGGCGATACTCCAATCATTATGGCTGGCGCAGGGGTAAGAGCGGCTAACCTGGCGCAGTTTCTCCAGGCAGGCGTAAAAGAGGTGCATAGCTCGGCCGGGCAATGGGTCCCTTCGCCGATGCGGTTTCGCCATTCTGGCCTGTCGATGTCGGCCGATGCCGACGCAGATGAATATTCGCGTTATGCCGTTAACGGCGTAGCGGTCGCAGAAATGAGGCAAATCATTTCTGCGCAGAGAGGTTAAACCATTTTTTGCCGCACATCATGTCGCCCAATATGATGATTGCCCGTACCAGGCCCCTGCCATTTCAACAGGGGTCTTTTTTTCGCCTTTATTTCCGTTGCGCCGCTTTTTTCGCCAGCGACTGCTGGGTTTCCGGTCTGGTCGCAATAATGACCGCGCGCTGCGGAGCCGGGTAGCCTTCAAGGGTTTTGCTGCTGTCGGCAGGGTCGAGGAAGTCCGCCAGCGATTCGGTGGTCATCCACCCGGTGCGGCGCTGCTCTTCGGTCGTGGTGACGCCGACATCCACGATGCGGACATCGACAAAACCGCACTTCTCCAGCCACATTTTCAACGCCGCGGCCGAAGGGATAAAGTAAACGTTACGCATTTGCGCGTAGCGGTCGCCCGGCACCAGAACGGTGTTTTCATCCCCTTCAATCACCAGCGTTTCCAGAACCAGCTCGCCGCCTTCAACTAACTGATCTTTTAACTGCCATAAATGGTCGAGCGGAGAACGGCGATGGTACAGTACGCCCATCGAAAATACGGTATCAAAGGCATTCAGCGCCGGCAGTTGCTCAATGCCTAACGGCAGCAGATGCGCGCGCTGATCGTTGCCCAGCAGCTTACGCACTGCTTCAAACTGGCATAAAAACAGCTGCGTCGGGTCAATCCCCACCGCCAGCTGCGCGCCAGCGCCGATCATCCGCCACATGTGGTAACCGCTCCCGCAGCCGACGTCGAGGATCGTCCGTCCGCTCAGGTCGGAAAGGTGCGGCAAGACGCGATCCCATTTCCAGTCCGAACGCCATTCGGTATCGATATCCACGCCGTAAAGCGAGTAGGGGCCTTTGCGCCATGGCATCAGGTTTTTGAGCAGGTTCTCAACGCGCAGGCGATGACCTTCGCTCAACGGCGTTTCGGCTTCGGCGGTTACGCTGTGCAGCAGATCCAGCCGATGCGGCGCCAGCTCGGGCAGAAACTCAACCGCCCGCTCCCATTCACGGAACTTGCCGTGCAGGGCCTCTCGTTGCCAGGCGGCCACCTGGGCAGGCAGCGTTTCCAGCCAGTGGGATAGCGGGCTTTTGGCAATTCGCTGATAGAAATTGCTGAAATCGATCATCCTTTTTCCCCGGATTTCACCGCCACCAGCGAACCAAAGTTAAAGCACTGGAACCACAGTTCGGCATGTGCAAAACCGGCCTGGCGCAGGCGCGCCTTATGGGTCTCAACCGTGTCGGTCAGCATGACGTTTTCCAGCATGCTGCGCTTCTGGCTGATTTCCAGTTCGCTGTAGCCGTTGGCGCGCTTAAAGTCGTGATGCATGTTGAACAGCAGTTCGCCAACCTCGGCATCTTCGAAGCTGAATTTCTCCGACAGGACCAGCGCGCCGCCGGGATTCAGCCCCTGGTATACTTTATCGAGGATCGCCTGGCGTTCAGCGGGGGCAAGAAACTGGATGGTGAAATTCAGCACCACCAGCGAGGCATTCTCAATGGTGATATCGCGAATGTCGCCTTCCACAACCTCGACCGGCGTGGGCGCTTTGTAGGCATCAATATGACGACGACAGCGTTCGACCATGGCCGGGGAGTTATCCACCGCCACAATTTTGCAGCCGGGATGAGCAATATTACGCCGGATGGAGAGCGTTGCCGCTCCGAGCGAACAGCCGAGATCGTAGACCTGAGTCTCTGGCTGGACGAATCGTTCGGCCAGCATGCCGATCATAGAAATAATATTGGAATAGCCGGGAACAGAGCGCTGGATCATATCCGGGAAGACTTCAGCAACCCGTTCATCAAAGGTCCAGTCGCCGAGACTGGCAATCGGCGCGGAAAAAAGCGTATCGCGGTGAGACATAACGTTAAACCCGAAAAAACGAAAACGGCGTATTGTGCGCTAATGTAAGGAGAAAACCAACTCCCAGGGCATATACCACAGATTAGCCAGCACCATCAGCAACAGGGAACACCAGGTGGCGCTCATCCCCGAGCGGCGCCAGCTATACAGCCGGTGGTGAAAACCATAAGAATGCATCAGCCGTCCGGCAATCA
The DNA here is from genome assembly GCF_044900465.1 of Klebsiella sp. NPDC088457. NCBI lineage: Bacteria > Pseudomonadati > Pseudomonadota > Gammaproteobacteria > Enterobacterales > Enterobacteriaceae > Klebsiella > Klebsiella sp. NPDC088457. The sequence continues at coordinate 64,475 of NZ_JBJDNH010000010.1, forward strand.
GTAAAATGCCGCAGACGTGCACCATCCAGTTCTGGGCGCCGTTCATTTCCATAAACAGCAGCAGAATAATGCCGATGGGCACATATTCAACGGCGTTGCCATGCACGCGAATCGCCACCTGCAGCTCGCTAAAACCGCCGTCGCCATACCCAACGTGATACTGCGTGCGCAGGCGAACGACATCGAACGAAAACTTAATTAACAATAACGCACCTAAAACCGCGTACAGCGCGCTGACCATACAAAAAACTCCCTTTTATTCTGTCAGATGGCTCCGACTATCATAGCAGGATATCAGAAAAGAGAGCTTTGCTGCGGAATTGACGGCGCAGCTCCGACCTCTGGCAATACCGCACGTATCTCCGCCCACAGGGTGTTCACCAGCTCCGGGGCCTGGGCGATATCCGGCGTGTGGAGAAACAGATAAGGGGTGGTGGTCTGGCACCATCTGGCGAGCGTCTGCAGCCAGATGCCAAACAGCTGCTGATTCTGCACCATGTCATCGCTGCCGATAAAGCGCACCAGCGGATTGCTGGCGGTGACTACCGCGTGCACCGGCAGTTTGGGCTTTTTGCGCTGGGCGTCGAGCATCGCCGGCGTGCGCGCGATGGCGCTATGGACGGGGCGACTATCGAGGATGGCGCGGTTGACGTTACGCTGATGCAGGCCGCGGTTGAGCGCCTGCTCGGCTTCTCCTTTGGCGAAAAATTCCGGATGCCGCACCTCGACGCCATAGGTAAAACCGGCCGGTAAGGTATCGAGGAACTGCCACAGGGCGGGAAGGTCAGCGGGGCCAAAGCTGGCCGGCAGCTGTAACCAGTACTGGCCAATCCGGCTTTCCAGCGGCGCCATGCGGGTAAAAAATTCGCGGCTTAAATCATCACAATGACGCAGCGCCGCCTGGTGGGAAATGGTCGCCGGAAATTTAAAGCAGAAGCGGAAGTCGTCGTGGGTTTGTTCATACCAGCGGCTGACGATTTCGTCCCTGGGTAACGCATAAAGGGTGGTGTTGCCCTCCACGCAGTTAAAGTGGCGAGCATACTCTTCAAGGCTGGTGATACCCAGGCGCACCCATTTGGGGTGCGACCATTGCGGAAGCCCGATATACATCATAAGGCGGCGAGAACGTCCTCGGTGCTGCGCACGCGGGCGATGCGCGGGAAAATATGCGTCATACTGCCCTGGTGCTGTTCGGCAGAGGCCGCGCTGCAGGCATCTTCGGCGATCACCAGATTAAAGCCGAGCTCCCAGGCGTTACGCGCGGTGGATTCGACGCCGATATTGGTGGAAATCCCGCAGAGGATAATGGTGTCGATGCCGCGGCGGCGCAGCTGCAGCTCGAGGTCGGTACCATAGAAGGCGCCCCACTGGCGTTTGGTGACCTCAATATCGCCGTCCTGTTTGCCTAACGTCTGCGGATAGGTCCACCAGTTGTCCGGCAGGGCGTGCGCGCCGGCCTGGGCGTCAACCGGTTGCTTCAGCGCTTCGGCGAAATCAGCGGACCAGCCGACGCGGACCATGACGACAGGTGAACCCTGCTGGCGACATTTTTCCGCCAGACGGGCGGCGCGCGTCACGACGTCATCGGCGCGGTGTGGGCCGCCGGCGAAGGGCAAAATGCCTTCCTGCAGGTCAATGACCACCAGCGCTGTTTTTTTCGCATTGAGTTCTAACATGGTATCCCCGTATCTTGTTCAGTGGTTTGGCCGTTACAATACCGTTGCCAATCGTGCTCATGGGTATCAATTTTTGTTAATTTTTGTGAGCACAGGCAATAAGCGTACAGCAAAGCAACGGACAAACTGCATCGGGCTTATCGTGCGGCGGAAATTCTATTATAATGACCGCCTTTTTTCATTCAGTTGTGACATTCAGCTAAAGCTGCGACTCCGTCGCCTGCGAGGCAGGCAACAAACCGCCTGCGGCTAAGTTAAGGGATATCTCATGCGTACAGAATATTGCGGACAGCTACGTCTGTCCCACGTGGGGCAGCAGGTGACTCTGTGTGGTTGGGTCAACCGTCGTCGTGATCTTGGTAGCCTTATCTTCATCGATATGCGTGACCGCGAAGGCATCGTGCAGGTGTTTTTCGATCCGGATCGTGCCCAGGCGTTAAAGCTGGCTTCCGAACTGCGCAATGAGTTCTGCATTCAGGTCACCGGTACCGTACGCGCGCGCGACGAGAAAAACGTCAACAGCGACATGGCTACCGGCGACATCGAAGTACTGGCGTCCGATCTGACCATCATCAACCGTGCAGAGGCGCTGCCGCTGGACTCCAATCACGTCAACACCGAAGAAGCACGACTGAAATACCGTTATCTGGACCTGCGTCGGCCGGAAATGGCCCAACGCCTGAAAACTCGCGCCAAAATCACCAGCTTCGTGCGTCGCTTTATGGACGAGCACGGTTTCCTTGATATCGAAACCCCGATGCTGACCAAAGCGACCCCGGAAGGCGCCCGTGACTATCTGGTGCCAAGCCGCGTCCATAAAGGTAAATTCTACGCGCTGCCGCAGTCTCCTCAGCTGTTCAAACAGCTGCTGATGATGTCCGGCTTCGACCGTTACTATCAGATCGTCAAATGCTTCCGTGACGAAGACCTGCGCGCTGACCGTCAGCCGGAATTCACCCAGATCGATGTGGAGACCTCCTTTATGACCGCACCGCAGGTGCGCGAAGTGATGGAAGAGCTGGTCCACAAACTGTGGCTGGATGTGAAGGGCGTCGACCTCGGCAAGTTCCCGGTCATGACCTTTGCGGAAGCCGAGCGCCGCTACGGTTCTGATAAACCGGATCTGCGTAACCCGATGGAGCTGGTCGATATTGCCGATCTGGTGAACGCGGTAGAATTCGCGGTCTTCTCCGGCCCGGCGAACGATGCGAAAGGCCGCGTGGCCGCGCTGCGCGTTCCCGGCGGCGCTGCGTTGACCCGTAAGCAGATCGATGAGTACGGCAAGTTCGTACAGATCTACGGCGCGAAAGGCCTGGCCTATATGAAAGTCAACGAGCGCGCGCAGGGCCTCGAAGGCATCACCAGCCCGGTGGCGAAATTCCTCAACGCGGAAATCGTCGAAGCGATCCTTGAGCGCACCGGCGCGCAGGACGGCGACATGATTTTCTTCGGTGCCGACAACAAGAAAGTGGTTGCCGATGCGCTGGGCGCGCTGCGTCTGAAACTGGGTAAAGACCTGGGCCTGACTGACGAAGCCAAATGGGCGCCGCTGTGGGTTATCGACTTTCCGATGTTTGAAGACGATGGCGAAGGCGGCCTGACCGCGATGCACCACCCGTTTACCGCGCCGCGCGATATGACAGCCGACGAGCTGCAAGCCGCGCCGGAAACGGCGATTGCTAACGCCTACGATATGGTTATCAATGGCTATGAAGTGGGCGGCGGTTCCGTGCGTATCCACAATGGCGATATGCAGCAGACGGTATTCGGCATCCTGGGCATCAACGAACAAGAACAGCGTGAAAAATTCGGCTTCCTGCTGGATGCGCTGAAATACGGTACGCCGCCGCACGCCGGTCTGGCCTTCGGTCTTGACCGTCTGACCATGCTGCTGACCGGTACCGATAACATCCGTGATGTTATCGCCTTCCCGAAAACCACCGCGGCGGCCTGTCTGATGACCGAAGCGCCGAGCTTTGCCAATCCGGCATCGCTGGGCGAATTAGGTATTCAGGTTGTGGCGAAGGAGACAAAAGAGTCTCCGGAGAATAAGTAAGATGTCATTCAAGCTTCCCGTTTCCGTTCTGGTAGTGATCTATGCCGAAGATACGAAGCGGGTGCTGATGTTGCAGCGACGCGATGATCCTGCTTTCTGGCAGTCGGTAACCGGCAGCCTGGAAGCGGGGGAAACCGCAGCGCAAGCCGCCGCGCGTGAAGTAAAGGAAGAGGTCGCCATTGATGTTGCTCGCGAGCAGCTGGCCTTAATCGACTGTCAGCGCACGGTGGAGTTCGAGATATTTTCTCATTTACGTCATCGCTATGGGCCGGGCGTAGAGCGCAATACGGAATTTTGGTTCTGTCTTGCGCTTCCTCAAGAACGCCAGATTGTCTTTACCGAGCATCTGGATTACCGCTGGGTGAATGCGGCGGAAGCCGCCGCGTTAACCAAGTCGTGGAGCAACCGGCAGGCGATTGAAGAATTTGTAATTAACGCCGACTAGTATTCCCCGGCCTTTGCACACAGAAGGCTGCGGGAAGAAGGCATTTTTGGAGAGTTTTTTATGGCAGGTCATAGTAAATGGGCCAACACCAAACACCGCAAAGCGGCACAGGATGCCAAGCGCGGTAAAATCTTTACTAAAATCATTCGTGAGCTGGTTACCGCTGCGCGTCTGGGCGGCGGCGATGTCGCCTCCAACCCGCGTCTGCGTGCGGCAGTCGATAAAGCGCTGTCCAACAACATGACCCGCGACACCCTGAACCGCGCTATCGCCCGTGGCGTCGGCGGCGACGAAGACGCGAACATGGAAACCATCATCTATGAAGGTTACGGCCCTGGCGGCACCGCGGTGATGGTTGAGTGCCTGAGTGACAACCGCAACCGTACCGTTGCCGAAGTGCGTCACGCCTTCAGCAAAACCGGCGGCAACCTCGGTACCGATGGTTCTGTGGCCTATCTGTTCAGCAAGAAAGGGGTGATCTCTTTTGAAGCTGGCGATGAAGACGTGATTATGGAAGCGGCGCTGGAAGCCGGTGCCGAAGACGTGGTGGCCTATGACGACGGCGCGATTGACGTTTATACCGCGTGGGAAGATATGGGCGCGGTACGCGATGCGCTGGAAGCGGCCGGTCTGAAGGCCGATGCGGCGGAAGTCTCCATGATCCCCTCGACCAAAGCGGATATGGATGCGGAAACCGCACCGAAACTGCTGCGTTTGATCGATATGCTGGAAGACTGCGACGACGTACAGGAAGTGTATCATAACGGTGAGATCTCTGATGAGGTCGCAGCAACGCTGTGATCCCCGTTATTTTTCAGCCCGCAGGTGCCGTAGCTCGTCCCGGTTGCGTTGTTGCTTCACGCGGCCGGGGATTCTCTGAGTGGTGGCCTGCCGGTGAGCTGAAATCTTCAGGGCAGCGCTTATCGTTAACCGGAGGGGCGTGATGGCGATTATTCTCGGTATTGACCCGGGGTCACGCATTACCGGTTACGGCGTTATTCATCAGGTCGGACGGCAGTTGAGCTACCTTGGCAGCGGTTGTATTCGCACTAAGGTTGACGATCTGCCGTCGCGCCTGAAGCTGATTTACGCCGGGGTGACGGAAATCATTACCCAGTTCCAACCCGATTATTTCGCCATCGAACAGGTATTTATGGCGAAAAACGCCGACTCAGCGCTGAAGCTGGGGCAGGCGCGCGGGGTGGCGATTGTGGCGGCGACCAATCAGGACCTGCCGGTCTTTGAGTATGCCGCCAGGCAGGTGAAGCAAACCGTGGTCGGTATCGGCAGCGCGGAGAAAAGCCAGGTGCAGCACATGGTGCGCACGTTGCTTAAACTCCCGGCCAATCCGCAGGCGGATGCGGCGGATGCGCTGGCTATCGCCATCACCCACTGCCACATCAGTCAGAACGCGGCGCAGATCGGCGAGACGCGGCTCAACCTGGCGCGCGGACGCTTACGATAACCTCAAATCAGGCTGGATATTCATCCAGCCTTTTTTTATGATACCGCAGATACTTTCGCCCTTAACGCAGGAGCTCCATGTGATAGGCAGACTCAGAGGCATCGTTCTCGAAAAACAACCTCCGCTCGTATTACTGGAAACGGGAGGCGTGGGCTATGAAGTACATATGCCGATGACCTGTTTTTATGAACTGCCGGATGTGGGCCATGAAGCCGTCGTTTTCACCCATTTTGTCGTTCGCGAAGATGCGCAGTTGCTGTATGGCTTTAATAACAAGCAGGAGCGCACCCTTTTCAAAGAGCTGATTAAAACCAACGGCGTCGGGCCAAAGCTGGCGCTGGCGATCCTCTCCGGGATGTCGGCGCAGCAGTTCGTCAATGCCGTTGAGCGCGAGGAGCTTGCCGCACTGGTGAAACTGCCGGGTATCGGCAAAAAAACCGCTGAGCGGCTGATCGTTGAAATGAAAGACCGTTTCAAAGGTCTGCACGGCGACCTGTTTACTCCGGCGGCCGATCTGGTGCTGACCTCGCCGGCCGGCCCGTCCGATGACGATGCCGAACAGGAAGCGGTTGCCGCGCTGGTGGCGCTGGGCTATAAACCTCAGGAGGCCAGCCGAATGGTGAGTAAAATCGCCCGTCCGGACGCCAACAGTGAAATGCTAATTCGTGAAGCGCTTCGCGCCGCGTTGTGAGGTAAGGGATGATTGAAGCAGACAGGCTGGTTTCAGCAGACAGCACCGGGTTTGAAGAGTCGGCCGATCGCGCAATCCGCCCCAAATTACTGGCAGAGTATGTCGGTCAACCGCAGGTGCGTTCGCAAATGGAGATTTTTATCCAGGCGGCAAAGCTGCGCGGGGATGCGCTCGATCACCTGCTGATCTTTGGTCCTCCGGGGCTTGGGAAAACCACGCTGGCGAATATTGTCGCCAATGAAATGGGCGTTAACTTGCGCACGACCTCCGGCCCGGTGCTGGAGAAGGCGGGCGATCTGGCCGCCATGTTGACCAACCTCGAACCCCACGACGTGCTGTTTATCGACGAAATACACCGACTTTCCCCGGTGGTGGAAGAGGTGCTGTATCCGGCGATGGAAGATTACCAGCTGGATATCATGATCGGCGAAGGGCCGGCGGCGCGCTCGATAAAAATCGACCTGCCGCCGTTTACTCTGATTGGCGCCACCACGCGCGCGGGGTCGTTAACCTCGCCGCTGCGTGACCGTTTTGGCATCGTACAGCGGCTGGAGTTTTACCAGGTCCCAGACCTGCAGCATATCGTCAGCCGCAGCGCCCGCTTTATGGGGCTGGAAATGAGCGAAGAAGGGGCGCTGGAAGTGGCGCGCCGGGCGCGTGGCACGCCGCGTATCGCCAACCGCCTGCTGCGCCGGGTGCGTGACTTTGCCGAGGTACGCCATGATGGCACCATATCGCTGGACATCGCCGCTCAGGCGCTGGACATGCTCAACGTTGATGCGGAGGGGTTCGATTATATGGACCGCAAACTTCTGCTGGCGGTGATTGATAAGTTCTTCGGCGGACCGGTGGGCCTGGATAACCTGGCGGCGGCGATCGGCGAAGAGCGGGAAACCATTGAGGATGTGCTGGAGCCGTACCTGATTCAGCAAGGCTTTTTGCAGCGAACGCCGCGTGGCCGGATGGCGACGGTGCGCGCCTGGAATCACTTTGGCATCACGCCGCCGGCCATGCCGTAGCCGTCATTCCCGGATCACAGACCGTTCCCCCGCTCTGCATCGCGCGACCGGGGGAACGATAACTCAGGCGGCGGATTTCTTCATCATACTGAAGATAAACAGCAGCGCAGCGCAGAGGACCACCGACGGCCCGGCCGGCGTGTCGTAAAACGCCGAGAGGGTCAACCCCCCCGTTACCGCCACGATACCGACGCCGACCGCGACCGCGGCCATCTGCTCCGGCGTGCGCGCGAAGCGGCGAGCCGTTGCGGCGGGAATGATCAGTAGCGAAGTAATGATCAGCGCGCCGACGAACTTCATCGCCACGCCGATGGTCAGCGCGGTCACCAGCATCAGCAGTAATTTCACCCGCTGCAGCTTTACGCCATCGACAAAGGCGAGGTCAGGGCTGATGGTCATCGACAGCAGGTTCCGCCACTGCCAGAGCAGGATCGCCAGCACAATCACCACGCCGATGGCGATAGAGATCAGGTCCTGCGGGGTAACCGCCAGCAGATCGCCAAACAGGTAGGCCATCAGGTCGACGCGAATATTCGACATCAGGCTGACCACCACCAGACCGAGCGACAGCGCGCTGTGCGCCATGATCCCCAGCAGAGTATCCAGCGCCAGATGCGGGCGTTTTTCGAGCCACACCAGGCCGCCGGCCAGCAGCAGCGTCACCGCGATCACCGCATAAAACGGATTAACGTTCAGCAGCAGGCCGAAAGCGACGCCAAGCAAAGAGGCATGGGCCAGCGTATCGCCGAAATAAGACATCCGCCGCCAGACGACAAACGATCCCAGCGGGCCTGCCGCACAGGCAAGCATCATCCCGGCCAGCCAGCCGGGTAACAGTAATTCAATCATCAGCGCTCATTTCCCCGACGCAGTACAATCCGCCCCTGCAGGTCATGGCGGTGATTATGATGGTGACGATAAATACCCAGCTGTTCCGCACCGCGCTGGCCGAACATCGAGATGAACTGCGGATGCAGCGAGACCACTTCCGGCGTACCGGAACAGCAAATATGCTGATTCAGGCACAGAACCTCATCGGTTTTCGCCATCACCAGATGCAGGTCGTGCGACACCATCAGCACCGAGCAATCAAGCTCCTGGCGCAGCTGGTTGATCAGATCGTACAGCGCAACCTGACCGTTGACATCGACGCCCTGGGTCGGCTCATCAAGCACCAGCAGCTGCGGTTGGTTCAGCAGGGCGCGGGCTAGCAGTACGCGTTGGGTCTCGCCACCGGAGAGCTTCTGCATCGGCGCATCGATCAGATGCCCGGCCTGGACGCGCTTCAGCGCCGGCAGAATATCCCGTTTATGGGTGCCGGGACGTAAACGCATAAACCGGTTGACGGTGAGCGGCATCGTGGCATCGAGGTGGAGTTTTTGCGGGACGTAACCAATTCGCAGGTTGCTCTCGCGCTTGATAACACCGTCAGTCGGTGCTACCAGTCCGAGAACGACCCGCACAAGCGTCGATTTACCCGCGCCGTTGGGGCCGAGTAGAGTCAAAATTTTGCCGGGCTTTAGCGTCAGCGAAATGTCAGACAACACGCGTCTTTGGCCGAAGGCGACCGAGACGTTTTCCAGAGTTACAAGATTTGTCATGTCAAATTAGGGGTTGCACAAGCTAGTGAATGTTATAATATCACATCTTTCTCATTCATTACGATGACTAGACGCATTATGTTACATAAAAATACGCTTCTTTGCGCTGGACTTGGCGCCGTTTTTTTGTTCACTCAAACCTCTGCGGCTAACGCCGCCGTTGTTACCTCAATGAAACCGTTAGGCTTTATCGCTTCCGCTATCGCCGACGGCGTCACCGATACCCAGGTTCTCCTGCCGGACGGCGCCTCAGAGCATGATTATTCATTGCGACCTTCTGATGTAAAACGCTTACAGAACGCAGACTTAGTGGTCTGGATTGGTCCAGAGATGGAGGCGTTTATGGATAAGTCAACGCAAAGCATTGCGCCGAATAAAAAGGTGACGATTGCCGAGCTTGCCGGCGTGAAACCGTTGCTGATGAAAGGGGCGGATGACGACGACGATGATGACGATCATCACCACGGCGCAGGTGAAAATAGTGACCACGATCACCATCACGGTATCTACAACATGCATCTGTGGTTATCCCCAGAGATAGCGCGGCTTTCGGCGGTTGCAATCCACGATAAATTATTGGAACTTATGCCGCAGAGTCGAGCCAAACTTGACGCAAACCTGAAAGAATTTGAGGCAAACTTAGCCTCAACCGATAAGCAGGTGAGTAACGAGCTCGCACCGCTGAACGGGAAAGGGTATTTCGTTTTTCATGATGCCTATGGCTACTTTGAAAAACACTACGGTCTGACATCGCTTGGTCATTTCACCGTTAACCCTGAAATACAGCCTGGTGCGCAGCGTTTACACGAAATCAGAACACAGTTGGTTGAGCAAAAAGCGACCTGCGTTTTTGCTGAGCCACAGTTCAGGCCAGCCGTCATAGAAGCTGTTGCCAGAGGCACCTCCGTGCGCATGGGAACCCTGGACCCACTTGGCATTGGAATTAAGCTGGGTAAAGAAAGTTACCCGCAGTTCCTCAACCAACTGGCGAAACAGTATTCGAGCTGCCTGAAAGGAGATTAACGAGGAAGTGAATACGTGCAACAGATAGCCCGCGCTGTCACTCAGGCATTTAACAATCTGCCACGACCTCATCGCGTTATGCTGGGGTCGCTGAGCGTTCTGACATTAGCGGTCGCCGTCTGGCGACCCTACATCTACCACCCGGAATCCGCCCCTATCGTCAGAACCATCGAGCTGGAAAAAAGCGAAATTCGTTCTCTGCTGCCGGAAGCCTCCGAGCCTATCGACCAGGCGCCGCAGGAAGAAGAAGCGATTCCCCAGGATGAACTGGATGAGAAAGGGGATAGCGATTCAGGCGGCCATGAATACGTGGTGTCTACCGGCGATACCCTGAGCAGCATCCTCAACCAGTACGGCATTGATATGGGCGATATCGCTCAGCTCTCTTCCGCCGATAAAGAATTGCGTAACCTGAAAATTGGTCAACAGCTGTCGTGGACACTCACGGCGGATGGCGATCTGCAGAGCCTGACCTGGGAAATGTCTCGTCGCGAAACCCGTACCTACGACCGGGTGGCCAATGGCTTTAAGATGAGCAGCGAGCTACAGAAAGGGGATTGGGTCAATAGCGTGCTGAACGGCACCGTTGGCGCCAGCTTCGTCGCCAGCGCGCGCGCCGCCGGCCTCACCAGTAACGAAGTCAGTGCGGTGATCAAGGCGATGCAGTGGCAGATGGACTTCCGCAAGCTGAAGAAAGGCGACGAGTTCTCGGTGCTGATGTCACGCGAAATGCTTGACGGTAAGCGTGAGCAGAGCCAGCTGTTGGGCGTGCGTTTACGTTCCGATGGCAAGGATTACTACGCGATTCGCGCCGAAGATGGCAAGTTCTACGACCGCAACGGTACAGGTCTGGCGAAGGGCTTCCTGCGCTTCCCGACGGCGCGTCAGTTCCGCGTCTCGTCGAACTTTAACCCACGACGCCTGAATCCGGTGACCGGGCGTATCGCGCCGCACCGTGGCGTGGATTTTGCCATGCCGCAGGGGACTCCGGTCCTTTCCGTCGGTGATGGCGAAGTGGTGGTTGCCAAGCGCAGCGGCGCGGCGGGGTATTATGTCGCCGTTCGTCACGGCCGCACCTATACCACCCGCTACATGCATCTGCGTAAGCTGCTGGTGAAACCGGGGCAGAAAGTGAAACGCGGCGACCGTATTGCGCTGTCTGGCAATACCGGCCGTTCTACCGGGCCGCACCTGCACTATGAAGTGTGGATTAACCAGCAGGCGGTCAACCCGCTGACGGCGAAACTGCCGCGTACCGAAGGGTTGAGCGGTTCCGATCGCACCGATTATCTGGCGCAGGTAAAAGAAGTCATCCCGCAGCTGCGGTTCGACTAACCCATCACCAATGCAAGCCGGTCCGCCTGACGCGCCGGCTTTTTCTTTTGTAGGTTCTGCCGCGTGTCGCTAAACTATGCCCAAACTGATTCGGGTTACGGCGAGCGTGGCTGCAATCTGCTGTTTACGGGGTCACCCCATTCTTTTTCTTATGCAGTACGGCTGTGGACTGGGCATGGAAACGAAAAAAAATAATAGTGAGTTTATTCCAAAATTTGAGAGATCCTTTTTACTCCCTCGCTACTGGGGTGCCTGGCTGGGGGTATTCGCCTTTGCCGGTATCGCCCTGACGCCTCCCGTTTTTCGCGACCCGATCCTCGGTAAGCTGGGGCGTCTGGTGGGGCGGCTGGCGAAAAGTTCTCGCCGCCGCGCGCAGATAAACCTGCTGTACTGCTTCCCGGAAAAAAGTGAGCAGGAACGCGAAGCCATTATTGATGAAATGTACATGTCTGCGCCGCAGGCGATGGTGATGATGGCTGAACTCGGCCTGCGCGACCCGCAGCGCATTCTTGCCCGCGTCGACTGGCAGGGGAAAGAAATCATCGATGAAATGCTGCGCAATAATGAAAAGGTGATCTTCCTGGTGCCTCATGCGTGGGGGGTGGATATTCCGGCCATGCTGATGGCCTCCGGCGGGCAGAAAATGGCGGCGATGTTCCATAACCAGGGTAACCCGGTCTTCGACTACGTCTGGAATACCGTCCGACGTCGGTTTGGCGGGCGGATGCACGCGCGTAACGATGGCATCAAACCGTTTATCCAGTCGGTGCGCCAGGGGTACTGGGGCTACTATCTGCCTGACCAGGATCACGGCGCTGAGCATAGCGAATTCGTTGATTTCTTCGCCACCTACAAAGCAACCTTACCGGCGATTGGTCGCCTGATGAAAGTCTGCCGCGCTCGCGTGGTGCCGCTGTTTCCGGTCTATGATGGTCAAACCCATCGTCTGACGGTGCTGGTCCGTCCGCCGATGGACGATCTGCTCGAGGCCGATGACCACACTATCGCGCGGCGGATGAACGAAGAGGTGGAGATTTTCGTGAAGCCGCATACCGAGCAGTATACCTGGATCCTCAAGCTGCTGAAGACGCGTAAACCGGGCGAAATCGAGCCTTATAAACGTAAAGAGCTGTTCCCGAAGAAGAAGTAAGCGTCGTCTATCCCTCTCCTGAGATGAATACGCCTCGCCAATGAGCCTGACGGGCTCATTGGCTATATTGTCTGAGCACAGCGCTGTGCTCGCTGACCAGCCGGTAGCGGTACTCCGGACGACCGGTCACGCCATAGTGGTTGGTGGTGTAAAGCAGGTTGATCTGCTCCAGCCAAATCAGATATTTACGGCACGATACTCTGGAAATATGCAGCGCCGCGGCCAGCTCGTTGGTAGAGAAATCGCGCTCCTGGTGAGTATCGATCCACCGGCACACCATGCGCAGCGTTTGTGATGTTAACCCTTTAGGTAAACGACGGCTGCCCGTTGAGCGCTGAATGCCGCTACGCAGCAGATCGTCGACATCCGACTGCGCATAGTTCGACTTTGCGTTCTGCAGAATATGGCGCGCGCGCCACGACAGCAGCGCCTCCTCAAAGCGTGGAAACTGAAACGGTTTCAGCAAATAATCGACCACGCCGTAGCGCATCGCCGTCTGGACGGTCAACGCATCTGCGGCGGAGGTAATCATGATCGCATCGATGCTGCGGGCGTTGGTGCGCAGGGTCGGCAACAGATCCAGGCCATTTTCTTGCTGCATATAAACATCCAGCAGTACCAGATCGATGGAGGGTAACTGGTTAAGCATCTGCTCCGCTTCAGCAATCGTCGAGGCGATACCGCAGCAGCGAAAATCGGCGACCCGGCCGATAAACAGCCGGTTAAGCTCCGCCACCATCGAATCATAATCCACAATGAGCACATTGAACATGCGCTGTTCCTCTGGCTATCGGGAAGCCGGGGAGAAAACGCCGCGGGCTTCCCGGGTGATTAAGGTTGGCCGCCGTTACAATGAAGCGCGTTTATAGGCGGTGTAGCGCGCCCGCCAGAAGGTTTTGTCGATATTGGCGGCCAGTTCATCCTCGCTTAATTCAGGCGCCACCCCTTCAGCCTGGGCCACGCGCGCGACCTCCATCGCGATCGCTTTGGAAATCAGCTCAATCTCTTCTACCGGAGGTAACAAACCTCCCTTGCCGACGGTGGCTAAAGGCGAGTGGCTGGCCAGCGTCTTGCTGCAGGTGATCAGCATCGCTTCTGTTACGCGCGTCGCTTTTGCCGCCAGGATGCCTAAGCCCAGTCCGGGAAAAATGTAGGCGTTGTTGCACTGGACGATGTCATAGGTTACACCCTGATAGAACACCGGTTCGAACGGGCTACCGGTGGCGATAAGCGCGCTCCCCTGGGTCCATTCGAGTAAATCTTGCGGTTGCGCTTCGGCGCGAGAGGTTGGGTTCGACAGTGGCATCACGATCGGCCGAGGAGAGTGGCGGTGCATCTCTTTGATAATCTCTTCGCTGAACAACCCCGGTTGCCCGGATACGCCAATCAGGACGGTGGGATGCGCGTTGCGTACCACATCCATTAGCGACAGATGAGCGGCGCTGACGTCCCAGTGGGCAATGTTTTCCCGCGGGGTCACGAGGCCCTGCTGGAAATCGAGCAGATTGGGCATCTCATCGGTCAGCAGGCCAAAGCGGTCGACCATGAAGACGTTATTACGCGCTTCGCGCTCAGACAGACCATCGTCAACCATCAGGGCGATGATTTTTTCGGCGATGCCGCATCCGGCAGATCCGCTTCCGAGGAAAACCACCCGCTGGTCGCGAATCCGGGTGCCAGCCGCCGCTGCGGCAGCGATGAGCGTGCCTGACGTAACGGCGGCGGTGCCCTGGATATCGTCATTGAAACAGCACAGCTGATGGCGATAGCGATTGAGCAGCCGGCTGGCGTTCTTCTGGGCAAAATCTTCGAACTGCAGCAGGACCTGCGGCCAGCGCTGTTTTACCGCGTTAACAAACATGTCCATAAACTCCATATACTGGTCGTCGTTAATGCGCGGATGGCGCCAGCCCATATACAGCGGATCCTCCAGATGCTGCGCATTATTGGTCCCGACATCCAGCATGACAGGTAATGTCGCCGCAGGGTGGATCCCGCCGCAGGCGGTATACAAAGAGAGTTTACCGATAGGGATCCCCATTCCGCCAATTCCCTGATCGCCAAGACCAAGAATGCGCTCGCCATCGGTGACGACAATCACCTTAATATCATTGCGGGAAAAGCTTTGCAGCATCTCATCGATGTGATGCCGATTCGGCCATGAAATAAACAGGCCGCGCCCGCGCCGATAAATTTCGGAAAAGTGTTCGCAGGCTTCGCCTACCGTAGGGGTATAAATAATCGGTAGGGTTTCTTTTATATGGTTACGCAACAAATTATAGAATAAGGTCTCGTTGGTATCCTGAATGTTGCGCAGGTAAATATGGCGGGAGATATCACGCTTAAATTGACAGAACTGCTTCCACGCCCGCTCGGTCTGTTCGTCGATGGTTTCGACATTGTGCGGCAGTAATCCCTGGAGATTAAACGCCGCACGCTCATCCTCGGTAAAGGCCAGCCCCTTATTTAATAGCGGGTTTTCCAGCAGAACCGCCCCATTATAAGGCGTGTATAACGTTTCTTTGACTAACATGGCAAGACTCCTGAGTGTTGTATTTAAAGCAAGACAGGGATAGACCTGTTTAATGATGTTTGGCGAACGGCGGCGTTAAGAAATGAAATAAATCATTATTCCTTCCGTGACGACGCCAATTGCGGTGCCGAGTAAAATCGAGGATGAAGCTGGCTCGATATAGGTATCGCTACGCAGGGCAAACATCCCGGCGGCAATCGCCGAAGGGGTGGCGCCGATGATAATAACCTGCTGCATCAGACTGTGGCTGAGACCAAAAGCGAGGCCAGCAGCGGCCATCATGGCCGGCTGAATCAGGTTTTTAATACTAATGTTGGTGCAGGTTTGCATATTGACCGTCGGACGTTCGCCGTAAAACAGCAGGCCAAGCGCAAACAGCGACAGACCGCCGGCAATTTTGCCGACCATTTCAATCGGCATACTGAGCATCTGCGGCAGCTGCACGCCGGCAAGGCTTAACAGCACGCCGGAAATGGGGATCCAGACGATAGGGTTGCGTATGGCGTTGAGGAGATTTTGCATGACCAGCTTACCGGCATGCAGCTTCTGTCGCTCGGTTGCGCAATGTTTATCGCCCATCCGAATGAGGACGATCGTCAGAGGAATCATCAATACGCTGGTGATGAGGTTCCCGATGAGCACACCGAGAAACCCTTCCGGCCCGATCAGGACCGCGAGGACCGGCGCGCCGAAATAGGCCATATCAGGAAATGCGCACACCAGGGATTGAATCGCGCTGGTTTTTATATCGTGGCGAAAAACGTATCGTGAGATCAGCAGGCTAAGAAAGTATGACCCCATCAGACCAATCACTAATACGACCATAAAGGTGAAATTTTTAATTTTTTCCGGATCGGTATTTAATGCGCCAATAAAAAGATGAAAGGGCAGAGCGAACCGAATAACGACCGTCGCTAACACCGAGGCGTCCTCTCGACGGGTATAGCCTAACTTCCCGCTCAGCCAACCGAGTAGCATGATAAACACCAGTGGAAACAGAGATTGCAATAGCAGCGTTGGCATAGTTTGTCCTGAAAATATAGTGTAGGGTTGCTGACGTTTTTTAATCTAACGAGGCCCTAAGGTTTGAAAGGTGATTAACATCACAATGGCCGCTGTTTAAATAATTTCGCTTCAGGAACTTTACTTACAAATAGAGATTCTGCGAATAACCTCTTGTTTTATATAGAGGGTGATGGTTTTTTATTTGCAATAATAACTTTAGCTACCGCGCAATAAATTAAATTACTTAACACCGGGTTTGTAACCTGGTCACAAAGTGATGACGCCAATACCGGTATTCTTTTTTATAGCGCAACCCTGTGCTAACGTTTTGCTGATTTTAATGATGAGCTTCTCTTTATTCTATTTTGGCGATTTATTTTCCTGCGCAATTTTACTATTGCGTGACGACCCTACGCTACCTATCACAATGCAGGTGAGAAATGAAAAATAATTCACTCAACCAGCCGCTAGAAAAAACGCTGGCGGCTGGGCAGACACCGCGTTTTTTATCCCATGTTGAAGTCGGTGCCGTGCCTTTAACGCTGTTTGTCGGTATTGCCGCTATCGTTACCATCTCTGCGATGGCGGGCCTGCTGCCAAAAAACATGATTGGCGGGCTGGCGGTGATCATGACGTTAGGCTTCGCGCTGGCGAAAATTGGGCGGATGGTGCCGGTTCTGAAAGATATCGGCGGTCCGGCGATTTTGTGTCTGATGACGCCGTCGCTACTGGTCTACTTTGGCGCGTTTGAAGCACATACTTTGGATACCGTGCACCTGTTGATGAAAGAAGCCAATCTGCTTTACTTCGTTATCGCCTGCCTGGTGGTGGGCAGTATTCTGGGGATGAACAGAACGATCCTGATCCACGGGATGGTGCGGATGTTCGTTCCTCTTGTCGTCGGAACCGGTGCGGCGATAGTGACCGGCCTGCTGGTGGGCAGCTTATTCGGCTACAGCCTTTACCACACCTTTTTCTTTATTATCGTACCGATCATTGGCGGCGGCATCGGAGAAGGGATCCTGCCGCTCTCGCTGGCGTATTCGGCGATCCTTGGGCAAACCCCGGATGTGTACGTCGCCCAGCTGGCGCCGGCAGCGGTGGTGGGCAATATCTTTGCGATCATCTGCGCGGGCTTTCTGGCGCGGCTGGGGCTGCGCCGCCCGTCGCTGTCCGGTGACGGCATGTTGATTCGCAGTGGCGATGAGAATCGCGTTTTCGCTCAGGCGCAGGGGGGGCAGCCCACCGATTTCCAGCTGATGGGCGCCGGGTTGTTAATGATCTGCGCGTTTTTCATCGTCGGCGGGTTGTTAGAGAAGGTGGTGCACATCCCTGGACCGGTGTTGATGATTCTGGCTGCCGTCCTTTGCAAGTACAGCAAAATTATCCCGGCGGCGATGGAGCTGGGGGCACACAGCTGCTACAAATTTGTCTCTGCTGCTCTGGTCTGGCCGCTGATGATAGGTCTGGGGATGCTGTACGTTCCTCTGGAGAGCGTGGTCGCGGTGTTCTCCATCGGCTATGTCGTGGTCTGCGGTGCAATCGTGATTGCGATGGCATTAAGCGGTTTTTTGATTGCAGCAAAGCTGAATATGTATCCTGTGGAGGCCGCCATCGTCACCAGCTGCCATAGCGGCCTTGGCGGGACCGGCGATGTGGCGATTTTATCCGCGTCAAATCGCATGTCGCTGATGCCTTTTGCGCAAATTGCCACCCGGATTGGCGGTGCCTCGACGGTTATTACCGCGACGTTACTGCTGAAATGGATTGTCTGAAGGCGTGATTGGCGAAAAAAAACCTGCCGGCGACGCCGCTGGCAGGTTGGCGTGTCTCTGAAGCGGAATTGATTATTCGACGGTCAGGATACGGGTGGTGTTGGTGCTGCCGATGGTGCTCATCACGTCGCCCTGGGTCACGATAACGAGGTCGCCGGAGACCAGATAGCCCTTGTCGCGCAGCAGGTTGACCGCATCATGCGCGGCGGCGACGCCGTCGTTGGTGCTATCGAAGTAAACCGGCGTCACCCCGCGGTACAGCGCGGTCAGGTTGAGCGTGCGCTCGTGGCGGGAGAGGGCGAAAATCGGCAGGCCGGAGCTGATGCGCGAGGTCATCAGCGCGGTGCGGCCCGATTCGGTCATGGTAATGATCGCGGTGACGCCTTTCAGGTGGTTCGCCGCATACATGGCAGACATGGCGATCGCATCTTCAACGTTGTCGAACTGGATGTCCAGACGGTGTTTGGAAACGTTGAGGCTAGGGATTTTTTCCGCTCCGAGGCACACGCGCGCCATCGCCGCGACGGTTTCTGACGGATACTGGCCGGCAGCGGTTTCCGCGGAGAGCATCACGGCATCGGTACCGTCGAGGACGGCGTTGGCAACGTCCATGACTTCCGCACGGGTTGGCATCGGGTTGGTAATCATCGACTCCATCATCTGGGTCGCGGTGATCACCGAGCGGTTCAGCTGACGAGCGCGGCGGATCAGGGCTTTCTGAATCCCCACCAGTTCCGGATCGCCGATCTCGACGCCGAGGTCGCCACGCGCGACCATCACCACGTCAGAGGCCAGAATGACATCATCCATCGCGTCCTGATCGCACACGGCTTCCGCACGTTCTACCTTCGCCACGATTTTCGCATCGCAGCCCGCTTCACGCGCCAGACGGCGCGCATAGTTCAGGTCTTCGCCGCAGCGCGGGAAGGAGACCGCCAGGTAATCCACGCCGATTTTCGCCGCGGTGAAGATGTCAGCCTTGTCTTTTTCAGTCAGCGCGGCGGCGGAGAGGCCCCCGCCCAGTTTGTTGATGCCTTTGTTGTTAGACAGCGGTCCGCCGACGGTCACTTCGGTAAACACTTTCAGACCCTGAACTTCGATGACTTTCAGCTGGACGCGGCCATCGTCGAGCAGCAGGATATCGCCAGGCACCACATCTGCCGGCAGGCCTTTATAATCAATACCGACTTTCTCTTTATCGCCTTCGCCTTTACTCAGTTCTGCGTCCAGCAGGAATTTGTCGCCGATATTGAGGAAAATTTTGCCTTCTTTGAAGGTGGATACGCGGATTTTCGGACCTTGTAAATCGCCAAGGATAGCGACGTGGCGGCCCAGTTTTGCCGCGATTTGCCGCACTTTATCCGCACGAATCTGATGATCTTCCGGGGTACCGTGAGAGAAGTTCATACGTACTACGTTAGCGCCTGCAGCAATAACCTTTTCCAGGTTATTATCGCGATCGGTTGCCGGGCCTAAGGTGGTGACGATTTTGGTTCTGCGAAGCCTTCTGGACATGTAATACTCCGTTGACTAAAACAATTTTGGTGTTGCGTGAACATGGAATCGGTGGTGCCAGCCAGCAACGTCGCCGTGCCGTGGGGACAGAACCGAAGGTGTAACTGATTATCAAGTTTTATAGGTTATCGCTGTGTACGGGCTGTTCTTTATCAAAACGCGATTCTTTCAATGCTTCCTTGACCCTCTTCAAGTTATCTCTGAATTTTGCCCCGCGACGGAGAGTAAAGCCGGTGGCCAGCACGTCAATCACCGTCAGCTGGGCAAGACGTGAAACCATCGGCATATAGATATCCGTATCCTCGGGAACATCGAGCGTAATCGACAGCGTCGCCTCGCGCGCCAGAGGGGTATTGGCAGAGGTAATCGCGATGACCATGGCATCGTTTTCACGCGCCAGCCGCGCCAGTTCCACCTGGCTTTTCGTGCGGCCAGTATGTGAGATAATCACCACGACGTCATCATCATTACAATTCATACAGCTCATGCGTTGCAGGACAATGTCGTCGGAGTAGATAACCGGAACATTGAAACGGAAAAATTTGTTCATCGCGTCGTGGGCGACCGCCGCCGAGGAGCCAAGACCGAAGAAGGCGATCTTCTTCGCCTGGGTTAAAAGATCGACGGCGCGGTTCAGCGCTGACATGTCGAGAGAGTGGTGGACCTGATCTAAACTGGCCATTGCCGACTCGAATATTTTTCCGGTGTAGGACTCTACGCTGTCGTCTTCATCGACATTACGGTTAACATAGAGGGTCCCGTGTGCCAGGCTTTGTGCCAGATGAAGTTTAAAATCGGGAAAGCCGCGGGTTTCAAGACTCCGGCAAAAGCGGTTAACGGTCGGCTCGCTGACGCCCGCTTCCAGCGCCAGGGCGGCGATGCTTGAATGAATGGCCTGAGCAGGCGTTGCAAGAATGACTTCCGCCACTTTGCGTTCGGATTTGCTAAGGTGTTCCAGTCGGGACTGGATTTTTTCCAGCATGTTCATGGGTAACGGGGCGCTCATCAGTGGAAGCGATTTCAGTAATGGGTGAAATCATCGGGCATTTTAGCAAGAATATACCCCTCCGCGGCCGCAAGCGGGGAGGAATGACGTTAAAAAATGTTGTTTTTTTTCATTACATGATCAGAGTCGTATTTTACTAACTTAAAACCGGTCGAAACAACGAACAATATTAGCCGGATGCCCAAAATGTCGCCGTAAGTTTTCTCCACGTGCGGTTTAGCGTCGGGAAAGGGGGCCGGAGGGTTTCGGGAAATTCGTAAACACAGTACAGTGCAGTGTAAGAAAATTACAAATATAGCCTGGCATAAGCACCAGACTATCAACTGAGGAGAATGACATGGCGGTAACGCAAACGGCCCAGGCATGCGATCTGGTCATTTTCGGCGCGAAGGGTGACCTGGCGCGTCGTAAATTGTTGCCTTCCCTGTATCAGCTTGAAAAGGCTGGCCAGATCAGCCCGGATACCCGCATTATCGGGGTCGGACGTGCTGACTGGGATAAAGATGCTTACACCAGGGTAGTACGTGAAGCGCTTGAAACCTTCATGAAGGAAAAAATTGATGAAGGTCTGTGGGAAACCCTGAGCGGACGTCTGGATTTTTGTAACCTCGACGTCAACGACACCAAGGCGTTCACCCGCCTGGGTAAAATGCTTGATCAGGAAAACCGGGTCACCATCAACTACTTTGCGATGCCGCCGAGCACTTTTGGCGCGATTTGCAAAGGCCTCGGCCAGGCGAAACTGAACGCCAAACCGGCACGTGTGGTCATGGAAAAACCGCTGGGCACCTCGCTGGATACCTCCCGCGAGATCAACGATCAGGTTGGCGAATTCTTCGAAGAGTGCCAGGTCTATCGTATCGACCATTACCTCGGCAAAGAGACGGTACTTAACCTGCTGGCGCTGCGTTTTGCCAACTCCCTGTTCGTCAACAACTGGGACTGCCGGACGATCGATCACGTCGAGATCACCGTTGCTGAAGAAGTCGGCATTGAAGGCCGCTGGGGTTATTTCGATCAGGCCGGGCAAATGCGCGACATGATTCAGAACCACCTGCTGCAGATCCTGTGCATGATTGCGATGTCGCCGCCTTCGGACCTCAGCGCCGACAGCATCCGCGATGAAAAAGTGAAGGTGCTGAAGTCCCTGCGCCGTATCGATCGCTCTAACGTGCGTGAGAAAACGGTTCGCGGCCAGTACACCGCGGGTTTTGCCCAGGGGAAAAAAGTGCCGGGCTACCTCGAAGAAGAGGGCGCCAACAAATCGAGTAATACCGAAACTTTCGTGGCGATCCGCGTCGATATCGACAACTGGCGCTGGGCCGGCGTGCCGTTCTACCTGCGTACCGGTAAACGTCTGCCGACCAAATGTTCCGAAGTGGTGGTGTATTTCAAAACGCCGGAGCTGAACCTGTTCAAAGAGAACTGGCAGGAGCTGCCGCAGAACAAGTTAACGATTCGTCTCCAGCCGGATGAGGGCGTTGATATCCAGGTTCTTAACAAAGTTCCGGGTCTTGACCACAAACACAATCTGCAGATTACCAAGCTGGATCTGAGCTATTCGGAAACCTTCAATCAAACGCACCTGGCGGATGCCTATGAGCGTCTGCTGCTGGAGACCATGCGCGGTATTCAGGCGCTGTTCGTACGCCGTGATGAAGTGGAAGAGGCGTGGAAGTGGGTTGACTCCATTACCGAAGCCTGGGCCGCCGATCGCGATGCGCCAAAACCGTATCAGGCAGGCACCTGGGGACCGGTCGCTTCTGTGGCGATGATTACCCGCGATGGTCGTTCATGGAATGAATTTGAATAGTCCGGTCATTATCCGGATGAGTTATTTTACCGGTAACATGATCTGACGCAGTAAGTCGCATAATTTTTATTCTTTTAAGCCCCGGGAGGATTCACCCCCGGGGCTTTTTTTATTACACTGCAGGCAGATATTTTGCCGCTGAGCTGCAGTGCTGGTGCCTTTCACCTTCTCAGGTATCGCTAAAAACGCTGTAGCCGGACAGATAAAAATTCAGGAGCCTTTATGAATTCGACAATGTTACGGGTAACAAATCGCATTATCGAACGGTCGCGTGAAACCCGCACCGCCTACCTCGCACGGATTAATCAAGCCAAAACGGATACCGTCCATCGCGCGCAGCTGGCCTGCGGTAACCTGGCCCATGGCTTTGCGGCCTGTCAGTCGGATGATAAAGCCTCGCTGAAGAGCATGCTGCGGAACAATATTGCCATCGTTACCTCCTATAACGACATGCTGTCCGCCCATCAGCCGTATGAGTATTACCCGGATATTATTCGCAAGGCGCTGCATTCGGTGAATGCGGTAGGCCAGGTCGCCGGCGGCGTTCCGGCGATGTGCGATGGCGTTACTCAGGGCCAGGACGGCATGGAGCTCTCGCTGCTCAGCCGTGAGGTGATCGCCATGTCTGCCGCTATTGGCCTGTCGCATAACATGTTCGACGGCGCGCTGTATCTGGGAGTGTGTGACAAAATTGTCCCCGGGTTGACCATGGCCGCGCTCTCCTTTGGCCATCTGCCGTCCGTTTTCGTGCCGTCTGGCCCGATGGCCAGCGGTCTGCCGAACAAAGAGAAAGTACGTATTCGCCAGCTGTATGCCGAAGGTAAGGTCGATCGCATGGCGCTGCTGGAATCTGAAGCGGCCTCCTACCACGCTCCGGGGACCTGCACCTTTTACGGGACCGCTAATACTAACCAGATGGTGGTCGAATTCATGGGCATGCAGCTCCCGGGCTCCTCGTTTGTTCACCCGGACGCCGAGCTGCGCGAAGCGCTGACCGTCGCCGCTGCGCGCCAGGTGACGCGGATGACCGGCAACGGCAACGAATGGCTGCCGCTGGGGAAAATGTTCGATGAGAAAGTGGTGGTCAACGGCATTGTGGCGCTGCTGGCAACCGGCGGCTCGACTAACCATACGATGCACCTGGTGGCGATGGCTCGAGCGGCGGGCATCATTATTAACTGGGATGATTTCTCCGATCTTTCTGACGTCGTGCCGCTGCTGGCGCGCCTCTACCCGAACGGCCCGGCGGATATTAACCACTTCCAGGCGGCAGGCGGCGTACCGGTGCTGGTGCGTGAACTGCTGAAAGGCGGCCTGTTGCACGAAGATGTGCATACCGTGGCCGGCTTCGGTCTCTCGCGCTATACCATGGAGCCGTGGCTGAATAACGGCGAGCTGGACTGGCGTGAAGGGGCGGAGGCGCCGTTAGACGATCAGGTTATTGCGACTTTCGCCAGGCCATTCTCTCGCCATGGCGGGACGAAAGTGCTCAGCGGTAACCTGGGGCGGGCGGTGATGAAAACCTCCGCCGTGCCGGTGGAAAACCAGATTATTGAAGCGCCGGCGGTGGTTTTTGAAAGCCAGCACGACGTGCTGCCGGCTTTCGAAGCCGGATTGCTGGACAAAGACTGCGTGGTTGTTGTCCGTCATCAGGGGCCAAAAGCGAACGGCATGCCAGAATTACATAAACTTATGCCGCCACTTGGTGTATTATTGGACCGCCGTTTCAAAATTGCGCTGGTCACCGATGGTCGACTCTCCGGCGCATCAGGCAAAGTACCGTCAGCAATCCATGTAACGCCTGAGGCGTACGATGGTGGGCTGCTGGCGAAAGTACGTGATGGCGATACCATCCGCGTGAACGGGCAGAGCGGTGAACTGACGCTGCTGGTGGATGACGCCGAACTGGCTGCACGCCAGCCGCATGTTCCTGACCTCAGCGGTTCGCGTGTCGGGAGCGGTCGGGAAATGTTCGCCGCGCTGCGGGAAAAACTCTCCGGAGCAGAACAGGGCGCAACCTGCATCACTTTTTAAGACGATACAATTTTGTAGATCTGGCGAGAGAGAAACTCTGATGAAAAACTGGAAAACAACTGCAGAAGCAATCCTCACCTCCGGCCCGGTAGTACCGGTGATCGTGGTGAAAAAGCTGGAACACGCTGTGCCGATGGCCAAAGCGCTGGTTGCCGGCGGCGTACGCGTACTGGAAGTGACGCTGCGTACCGAATGCGCGCTGGAGGCGATCCGCGCGATTGCGAAAGAAGTGCCGGAGGCGATTGTCGGCGCAGGTACCGTCACCAACGTAGAGCAACTGAAAGCCGTCACCGAAGCTGGCGCCCAGTTTGCTATCAGCCCTGGCCTGACCGAGTCGCTGCTGAAAGCGGCGACGGAAGAAGGGACCATCCCGCTGATCCCGGGTATCAGCACCGTATCCGAACTGATGCTGGGTATGCAGTATGGCCTGAAAGAGTTCAAATTCTTCCCGGCGGAAGCAAACGGCGGCGTAAAAGCGCTGCAGGCTATCGGCGGCCCGTTCGCGCATATCCGCTTCTGCCCGACCGGGGGGATCTCTCCGGCAAACTACCGCGACTACCTGGCGCTGAACAGCGTGCTGTGCATCGGCGGCTCCTGGCTGGTGCCGGCGGATGCGCTGGAAGCCGGTGATTACGACCGTATCACGAAAATTGCCCGTGAAGCGGTAGAGGGCGCGAAGTAATTTTTACGCCCTGATCTATCGCTAAGTGCAGACCCGGTAAGCGCGAGCGCTACCGGGTTTTTTTATCCCTGCACCAGCACCGCCGCAGCGGCCGCTTTCGCGCGGGCAATCGCTTCCTCGACGTTGTCAGCCACCGCCAGGGTGACGCCCAGTCGACGGGAGCCGTCAATTTCCGGCTTACCGAACAGGCGCAGCTGCAGGCCGGCGCCGACGGCGGCCTGAATATTGCCGAAGGTGACGTTCTGGCTGGTCAGCTGCGGCAGAATCACCGCGGAGGCCGCCGGGCCGTACTGGCGAATCGCGCCAATCGGCAGGCCGAGGAAGGCGCGAACGTGCAGGGCGAACTCAGAGAGATCCTGGGAGATGAGCGTCACCATTCCGGTATCATGCGGGCGGGGCGAAACTTCACTGAAAATCACCTCATCGCCGCAGACGAACAGCTCGACGCCGAACAGACCATAGCCGCCGAGCGCCAGAACCACTTTGCTGGCAATCTCCTGGGCGCGGGCCAGCGCCTGCGCGCTCATCTGCTGCGGTTGCCAGGACTCGCGATAGTCGCCATCTTCCTGGCGGTGGCCGACCGGCGCGCAGAAATGGACGCCGTCGACGGCGCTGACGGTAAGCAGGGTAATTTCAAAATCGAAATTCACCACCCCTTCAACAATCACCCGACCGGCGCCGGCGCGGCCGCCCTGCTGGGCATAGCGCCAGGCGTCAGCCAGCTGTTCATGATGGCGAATAAAGCTTTGGCCTTTGCCGGAAGAGCTCATCACCGGTTTAACGATGCAGGGCAGGCCAATATCGGCGACGGCTTCGCGAAACGCCGCTTCGCTGTCGGCAAAGCGGTAGGCGGATGTCGGCAGCTGCAGCTCCTCCGCCGCCAGGCGACGAATGCCTTCGCGGTTCATCGTCAGCTTCGCCGCGCGCGCGGTGGGGACCACTTTCTGCCCGGACAGTTCCAGCTCGACCAGCGTATCCGTAGCGATAGCCTCGATTTCCGGCACGATGTAGTCAGGTTTTTCCTGCGCGACCAGCGCGCGCAGAGCTTCGCCGTGCAGCATGTTGATCACGTGTGAGCGATGTGCGACCTGCATCGCTGGCGCATCGGGGTAGCGATCGACCGCGATGGTCTCAATCCCCAGGCGTTGACACTCGATGGCGACTTCCTTACCCAGTTCGCCTGAACCCAATAACATCACCCGCGTGGCTGCAGGACGCAGCGCTGTGCCTAATAAAGTCATGACTCTTTTCCGCAGTAAAAAAACATACGCCGCATTATAAACGAAAACGTTTGCGTCTGTCTTTATGGCTGTTGGTTGAGTCCTGGCGGAAAATTTGTTATACTGTATAAAAATACAGTATAAAGAGGCTGCGCGATGGCGGTTGCAATTCAATATGTGGTGATCCGCGAAGGTGAGGAAAAGATGTCGTTTACCAGCAAAAAAGAGGCCGATGCTTACGACAAAATGCTCGATCTTGCCGAGGTCCTTAACGACTGGCTGGTGGCGTGCCCGCTGACGCTGGATGAACCTCAACGCGATGAAATGGCGATGTGGCTGGCGGAACGCAAAGACACGCTCCATCATATTCTGAAGTCCGGGAAACTCCCGCAAGAGAGTGAGGAAGTGGCGCGACAGGACGGCCACAGCGAGACGGACTCTGCGGATGAGCCGGGCAAACCTTCCGTTGCCGTCCCGGCGGCCAGCAGGGCGCGCAAAGCGAAAGCGGCCTGAGCGCGTCTGGAATTTGCGCATCTTTAGCCATGGATAACATTTCCTGACATCGCGTCGTTTAGGCTGATGGCATCGCTTATTCAGCAACGAGGGCATTCATGGCTAACTGGCTCAATCAACTGCAGTCTCTGCTCGGCCAGCAGGGGCAATCTTCGCCGTCCGGCGAACGCGCTGACGGTAACAATTTCCTCCTGCCCGGCGCGCTGGGCGGTCTGGCGGGGCTGCTGGTGGCGAGTCAGTCATCACGCAAGCTGCTGGCCAAATATGGCACCAGCGCGCTGCTGGTTGGCGGCGGTGCGGTGGCAGGGAGCGTGTTGTGGAATAAGTATCAGCAGAAAATGCGCCGCCATTCGCCGCAGGGGGCGCAACCGCAGCCCGCCGGCTCTGCCGCGCCAGCTGGCGAGCTGGATGCCCGCAGCGAACGGCTGATCATGGCGCTGGTGTTTGCCGCGAAAAGCGATGGACACATTGATGACAGCGAGCGGGCTAATATTGAGCAGCAGCTGCGGGCGGCCAATATCGATGTCCAGGGGCGGGTGTTGATCGATCGCGCGTTGGCGCAACCTCTGGATCCCCAGCGTCTGGCGCAGGGCATCAGCAGCGAGCAGGAAGCGCTGGAAGTCTATTACATCAGCTGCGCGGTGATCGATATCGATCACTTTATGGAACGTAGCTATCTCAATGCGCTTGGCGAGGCGTTACGGCTCCCGGCGGAAGTGCGCGCCGATATTGAACAGGATATTCAGGCGCAAAAACAGGCGCTTTCCACCTGAATCAGCAGGTTTTGCTTGCAACGCGTGCCACTTTTGCCACCCTTATAGACACGCCATCCTTCAAGTCGTTTCTTGAATGATTTTGTGTACAGATACAGGATGCAAAAGAGCAAAAGATGCCACCAAAAGCGAAACGAATCCCCCACGCCATGACCTTACATGGCGATACCCGCATCGATAACTACTTCTGGCTGCGCGACGACGATCGCGCGCGGTCAGACGTGCTTGACTATCTGCGCGCGGAAAACGCGTACGGCCAGAAGGTTATGTCCACGCAGCGGAGTTTGCAGGAGCGGGTGCTGAAAGAGATTATTGACCGCATCCCGCAACGGGAAGTCTCCGCCCCCTATAGCAAAAATGGCTATCGCTATCGTCAGGTGTATGAGCCGGGCTGCGAATACGCGATTTATCAACGCCAGTCGGTGCTGAAAGAGGAGTGGGACTCATGGGAATTGCTGCTCGATGGCAACCAGCGTGCGGCGCATAGCGAGTTCTATACCCTTGGCGCGCTCGGGATCTCGCCTGACAATCATACGATGGCGGTGGCGGAGGATTATCTCTCCCGGCGGCAGTATGGCCTGCGTTTATGCAATCTGCAAAACAGCAGCTGGTACCCTGAGGTGCTGGAGAACGTTTCGCCAGAATTTGCCTGGAGCAATGATTCACAAACGCTATGGTATGTCCGTAAGCATCCGACCACGCTGCTGCCTTACCAGGTCTGGCGGCATACCGTGGGGGCTTCACCGCATTCAGATGTGCTGGTGTATGAGGAGAAGGATGAAACGTTCTATGTCAGCGTCCATAAGACCACCTCCCAGCAGTTCATGGTGATCTATCTTGCCAGCGCCACCACCAGTGAAGTGCTGCTGCTCAATGCCGAAATGCCGGATGCTGAACCGGTATGCTTCCTGCCGCGCCGCAAAGATCACGAATACAGTCTCGATCACTATCAGCACGCTTTTTACCTGCGCTCCAACCGCGAGGGGAAAAACTTCGGTCTTTATCGCAGCCATGCGCGTGATGAACAGCAGTGGCAAACCCTGATTGCGCCGCGCCACGACGTCATGCTGGAAGGGTTCACGCTGTTTACCGATTGGCTGGTGGTGGAAGAACGCCAGCGTGGGCTAACCAGCCTGCGGCAGATCAACCGCAAGACCCGGGAGGTGGTCGGGATTGCGTTTGACGATCCGGCCTACGTGACCTGGCTTGCCTATAATCCGGAGCCGGAAACCTCCCGCTTACGCTACGGTTACTCGTCAATGACCACGCCGGATACCTTATTTGAACTGGATATGGATACCGGCGAGCGGCGGGTGCTCAAACAGCAGGAAGTGAAAGGGTTCGACGCCACCTGTTACCGCAGCGAACACCTGTGGATTAAGGCTCGTGATGGCGTTGAAGTCCCGGTCTCGCTGGTTTACCGACGCGAACATTTCCGCAAAGGGGCCAGTCCGCTGCTGGTTTACGCCTATGGGTCGTACGGCGCCAGCGAGGATGCGGATTTCAGCGCCAGCCGCCTCAGCCTGCTTGACCGTGGCTTCGTCTTTGCTATCGCCCATGTTCGCGGCGGGGGAGAGCTCGGGCAGCAGTGGTATGAGGACGGTAAGTTTCTGTGTAAGAAAAATACCTTTAATGATTATCTCGATGTCTGCGACGCGCTGCTGGCGCAGGGCTATGGCGATCCGCATTTGTGCTACGGTATGGGCGGCAGCGCGGGAGGGATGCTGATGGGCGTCGCCATTAACCAGCGCCCGGAACTGTTTCACGGGGTGGTTGTCCAGGTGCCGTTTGTTGATGTCGTGACCACTATGCTCGACGAGTCGATTCCGCTGACTACCGGCGAGTTTGAGGAGTGGGGCAATCCGCAGGATGAAACCTACTACCGTTATATGAAGAGCTACAGCCCTTACGATGGCGTTACGGCGCAGGCGTATCCTCATCTGCTGGTCACCACCGGTTTACATGATTCGCAGGTGCAATACTGGGAACCGGCAAAATGGGTGGCGAAACTGCGGGAGCTGAAAACGGACGATAATCTGCTGCTGCTGTGCACCGATATGGATTCCGGTCATGGCGGCAAGTCGGGGCGCTTTAAAAGCTATGAAGGTGTGGCGTTAGAGTATGCCTTTCTGATTGGCCTGGCGCAGGGCACCTTGCCAGGCCAGGCGGACGTTTAGCGCCGCTACTCCCCGAGATAATGCTTCAGCGTTAAGCGCAGCTCGGGGCTCATCCGATCCAGGTTATTGAACAGCCAGCGTAAATAGCCTGGGTCATTTTCTGCTATTTCGGAAACCGCTTTGCCGCGATATTTACCAAAGGTAAAGGTGGTTAACAGCGCCGGGCGGCCGGTAATGGTCGCCATCTCTTCAGGTGCCCAGCCGGTGACGTTAATGATATCAAGCAGTAATGCCGCGGTGATATAGCAATCGTACAGCGCGCGGTGCTGATGTAATCCCGCAGGCGTGGCGACGTTCAGCTTACGCGACTTATACAGCCCCATATTGCTGTATTTGATGCCTGGCCACAGGCGACGCGCCAGCTTCATGGTACAAATCCATTCCCCGTGCATTTCCGGCAAGACCCGGCGATCGAAACTGGCATTGTGGGCGACATACCACGGGCTGCCGACGTAATGCGGTAACACCTCTTCAAGCCAGGGTTTGTCAGCGACCATCTCTTCAGTGATATGGTGGATCGCCATGGCCTGCGGGCTGATCGGGCGGTCGGGGCGCACCAGATGGCTCATGGGGTTGGTGATTTGTCCATCGACAACATCGACGGAGGCGATTTCGACAATGCCTCCCTGCAACCCGCAGGTTTCTGTATCGATTACGCGTAGCATGGCTCGCTCCAGGCCAAAGAAACCAGCGTAATAGAATGCGCAGGTCTTGCCAATCGGGATGTCCGCAGCGGACGGGAATTATTTCGCTTTGGGTTCATAGGGCAGACGCGACAATGAAACGGAAGCCAGGCGATGGGCTATCAGCCGCTCGCGAAACCAGTCACGCAGGTGCGCAGGCTGCTCTCTTTCAACCAAATCGGCGACGACGGGCATATTGTAACGCTCTTTAAAAGCGACGCCGGCCGCGGCAAGATCGACATTGACTTTATCCATCTCATCCTGCGAGATTTTTGCCAGGTTATTTTGCAATGGGTTTCTCCTTCATGATGCCGAAAACCGATCGGGCGTGACCTTCGACGTCGACGCACCGCTCGACTACGCCATTATACAGGGTTATTCTCTGTGCTACATACATAACGAAAAGGAATGACGATTATGCGTCCCATCGCCGTACGCGCGCTGCGCGTATCCGCTCTTCTCGCCGGTTTCCTGGCCAGCGCTGCGGCTTTTGCCCACGCGCATCTGCAACAGCAAACCCCCGCCGCAGGCTCGGAGGTCAGTACTTCCCCGCAGACCCTGACGCTTAATTTTTCTGAAGGTATCGAAACCCGCTTCAGCGGCGTGACCCTCAGCGGGCCGCAGCAAAAAACGGTCAAAACCGGAGAACTCACGCGCAGCGACAGCAATCAAGCCCAGCTGATCGTGCCAGTCGCCGAGCCTTTAGCGGCGGGTGACTATACCGTTGACTGGCATGTCGTCTCCGTCGACGGTCACAAAACCAAAGGACAATACCACTTTACCGTGAAATAACCGATGCTCACGGGACTCTATATCACGCTTCGTTTTGTCCACTTCACTTCGCTGATGGTGGCGTTTGGCTGCTTGCTGTACGGCGTGTGGTGGGCGCAGCCGACGCTGCGGCGTTTGCTGATGCAGCGCTTTTCCCCGCTGCTGCGCCATCTTCTGCTGTTCAGTGCGCTCTCGGCATTGCTGATGCTGATGGCGCAGGGTGGATTAATGGGCGACGGTTGGCCGGATGTCTGGCAACCCGCCATCTGGCAAGCCGTTGCCGGCACCCGGTTTGGCAGCGTCTGGCTGTGGCAGATCCTGCTGGCCTGGATCGCGCTGGCGGTGGCGTGGTTAAAGCCACGTCGCGCGGGGCGGCTGCTACTGGTGCTGCTTTGCGCGCAGCTGTTGCTGATGGCGGGCGTGGGGCATGCGGCGATGAGTGAAGGCGCGCGCGGCTTCCTGCAGCGTACCAACCATGCCGTGCATCTGTTCTGCGTCGCCAGCTGGTTTGGCGGCCTGCTGCCGTTTATTTACTGCCTGCGGCTGGCGCAAGGGCGCTGGCGTCATGCGGCGATTAGCGCCATGATGCGTTTTTCGCGCTACGGGCATCTGGCCGTAGCGGGGACCCTTGCCAGCGGCGTGGTGAATACGCTGCTGATCCAGGGAGGGTTATTCCGTGATTCACCCTGGGGGCAGATGCTATTGCTCAAATGTGCGCTGGTCGCAGGGATGGTGGCAATTGCATTGGTGAACAGGTATGTTCTGGTGCCACGTATGTCGGTGAGCGGAACGCGAGCGGAGCAGCTCATTCTGCGCACCACGCAGGTGGAAATGGCGCTTGGCGCGTTGGCGCTGGCGGCCGTCAGCCTGTTTGCAACCTGGGAACCTTTTTGAATTAACTGGTTAAATCATGAAAAAAATTGTTCTGACAATGTTGTTACTGGCAAGCTCTGGCGTCGCGCTGGCGGCTCCGCAAATTATCACCGTGAGCCGCTTTGAAGTGGGCAAGGATAATTGGGCGTTTAACCGCGAGGAGGTGATGCTGACCTGTCGCCCGGGTAATGCGCTGTTTGCCATTAACCCCAGCACGCTGGTGCAGTATCCGTTGAATGATATCGCCGGGCAGCAGGTGAAGGCGGGTAAAACCAGCGGCCAGCCGATCTCGATTATCCAGGTGGACGATCCGCAGCATCCGGGGCAAAAAATGAGCCTGGCGCCATTTATCGAACGCGCGCAGAAACTGTGCTGATTCTTGAACGTATCTTGCTGAATTAGCGTATAAAAAACCGCCAGCACCCCTTGCGGGGTGCGGCGGTTTTTTGTTGGCATAAGCCATTTCGTCAGGAAATATTCGGCCACTTTTGTTGCGGACTGGAAAACCTGACGCGGTAAACTATTCTTATAAGGCAAGGCGACTTAGCCTGCATTAATGCCAACTTTTAGCGCACGGCTCTCTCCCAAGAGCCATTTCCCTGGACCGAATACAGGAATCGTGTTCGGTCTCTTTTTATGTGAAATTTATCAATCAGTTACAGCATAAGACCCGAAATAATCCTTCATTTCGCGCGAGGGTCTTGTCCCCTTATACCACAACAAAAAACGCCTTAACATTCCCTTTACAGAAAATCTCTGCTTGATGAACGCATTATCACCACCGGTTCGAGGTAGCGTTGCGCGCGGAACAGACAGCTTAACTTGATCGCCATACTTTTTATGCCGGATAAACTTTGGGGACAATGCAGAGGATAACGGATAGCCTATGGTTATCGTGCGATCATGAAGGATTCACGGTTGTCCGGAGTCGTAGGAAAACCTCCGGACGCGCATCACCGCCTTAGATCTGTGAAATCATTACTCTCGTTCATTTAATGAATAAATTTCGGTCAGAACTGAAGGCATTGACCCCGCACCACCAATATTAATTTTGATGGTGTTATCATATTCATCGTTGAACAAGAAAAACAGAATTCCTGAGATATTTTGGTATTGCTGATCCTGATAGAGCTTTAGTGCTCTTTGGACTTCGTGGAGGACGCGGAGCTCAACGAGTTTTTCTGGTTGCCCCTGCTTAAGGTTACCTGTGCGGTCGAACTCCATGACCCCATTGCTGCTTGACTCTGAGATAAGAACGATGTTTGCCTGAGGCGAGGTAGATTGAATCTCCTGCTGGAGTAATTTTATCGTGGTATTCATTCTACAGGTATAGAGATCATCCATAATATCTTTGTCATGCTGGATATCTTGTTCTGTTGTATCCATTGCGCCATCGCTAAAAAAACTTAATTCTTGACGAATTTGTGCTACGGTTTTGTTATTAAAAACCTGACATGATTTATCGATATTTTTCGCAGCGAACCAGGCAGGAATATCATTATAAAGATTATCCAACAGGATCGTAGAAAGGTAGAAATCGAACGTATAAATATCAAACCCTTTAGGAATTCCACCTTCTGTATAGATGTTTCCTGCTGAGTCGTAGGTTGTTAATCTGAATTTTTCGATAATTTCAGGCCACTTTTTTTCATCATCGGTCGCCGTATTGTTTTTTATTTTTTCGGCGATGTTACGATAGTGATTGTCAATGCCTTCAACATATCTTATTGATTTCTTGTCTAATTCTCTGGCGAACTCGGCATTGAACATCGCGCTCGCAAAGATGACGCCTAGTTTTATTTCTTTAAGCCCTCTGGCATCTAAAAGCGATCTTGTTTGCGCTGCGACATGTTCCAGATCATTTTTATTCAAACCATTAAGATATGGCTCGTCGGCAAGAAATATTGCGGCAACGTTATCACGGTATTGTTCTATGCTGGGTAATAGTTTGCTGATTTTTGCCTTTAGCAAAGTGTCAGCTGGCAAGGCTCTGAGTTTATTTTGGTCTATTGGCTTAAATATTTTTTGATGGCGTAAATTATTATCATCGTAATAAACTGTGGAAATGTTTTCAGTTTTTCTTGCAGTATTGAGGGCCGGTCCCAGATCAAGGTAAAGTTGAAGACCGTTTTTTTCGGCCAGGATGAGTTCATGGCGAAGTTGTTCTTCATTGTAGACATTGATCATCGCGATATTGACATTAGCGGCAAATTTTGGGTTGATACCGCTCGGTGATAAAAATCCCACGGTAGCAAAAACGTTACAGGATAATAAGATGACCAGGAGACTGGAGAGATAATACAAATGCTTTTTCAATTTTAAATCCCTTTATTTAATGAGTTTCACTTCTTCAGTATGGAAGCCCGTCATCATGAGCGGTGAAACGCAGGATTTTACAGCGTTAGCAAGCAAAGGTACACAGCGTTACAGCAAATGCCGGACTGCTGAATTCGGACAAGGTCTCTGTTAACCACTGGCGGTGATATCTGACACCCTCCTTAGAGGGAGCGGGTCTGCCAGGGTTAAAGCCGGAAGGATGGCTTATCTGGGATGCACCCGGTGCGGTTATCGGCAAAATTACCGTTGTCAGTGGTTTGAAAACGCGCGCTGGCCAACAACCGCCCTACGACGATGCGGTATGTGGAGTGTGTGCCGTTCCTGGTTGAATGTCGGAACTGTAGACTTGTGGCGTGGATGAATGAATTCTCTGAGACGAGTCGTGCAAAAAGAGGAAAGAAAACACCTGCACCTGATTGGACCCGTAGCGCAGGTGAACGTCGCGGGCCAACATCGGAAGGCGAAGAGTATCTCTGTCGGGATGATAAACAGAATAGCAATGAGATTAAGAAATATGATTTTTAATTTTATTAAAATTTGCTTTTTAAAAAATGGTAGGGTAGAGAGGATGGGTCTAAGTGCTTCGCGAATAAAAGATAAGACGTTATTCTGGCGTAACAAAAGAAGGGTACAGCTGCGTTTCAAGATAACTGACTAACGCCCAAATTGCACCGCTGAAAATAAACCAAAGAGCCGTTAGCAGAATGACCAGTACAAGTGCCAGGAGAACGGTTTCAGTTTTACTCATAACTTCAATGGTTACCCGAAAGGAAAACGATGAAGGCATGATAGTAACGAAACCAGAGGATAAGATGCAAACGCCGTTACGCAAAACGGCGTCTAATTGATGCGCCCCATTCTGCTAAGCACGGGAGGTGAGCAGGTCCACCTGAGCGATCATGTCATCAAGCAGCTGGAAACGACGGCGGTATTCGGCGCGTTTTTTGCTGGCGATCGTCTCGAGTGTCTTTCTTTCCAGCCGCAGCGGTAAGCGCCAGCGCCAGGCGCCCTCGGCGATGCCATCAACAGATTGCCAGAATTCGTCATAGCTGGCATGAAAATGGCGCCCTTTGCTCAGACGATAGCGCAGCGCCCGGAAAACGTGGCCGTTATCGCTCACGCCATAAATCGCCTGGATATTGCTTCGCGCCGCCAGGGCCCAGATAAACTCAAGCAGCAGGCGTTTAGGGAACAGACCATAGCAGGCGCGGGTGGCGAGCTTAATCACTTCATGGGAGACGTTACGCCGTGGGCCCTGCAATCCTCCGATGATCAGCTGCCATTGTTCCTGCTGGCAGACGACGCTGAAGGTGGCGCTGGCGAGAAGCGTCTGATTGCCGTCGCGCAGCCACAACGTGGTCTCGCCCTCACGTTCCGCTTTACCGGCAGAGGAGGCTGATAAGGTGAACAGGGCGTCATCTTTGCCCCGCAGCTCCAGCAGCTTCAGTTCCCTGGCCGACGTCATGGCGCCAGCCAGGCGCGTGCCGGGGAGGGTATCGAGAAACTGATAGTGGCTGATCATCGCCTGCGCGCGCTGGCTGGCGCTGAGCCCGCGGGCCAGATACTGGCGATGAACTTTCCCCGGCAGCGTCACCTGCGCGGCGAGCAGTTGCTTAAAGTCCGGGCGCGCGGAGAGATTATCCAGCATCGCCCGGGTGGGTTTATAAAATAAGGCCGTGCGTAGCAAAAATTTAAGCCGATAATGACGCGTTTGCCAAATTGGCGCGGGAATAAGTCGGCCCATCACCAGATCGGCAATAAGATTTGTGCGTGGCTGTACTGCGTAGGTTGAATGCAGGCTATTGTCCGTCACGATAAATACCTCGTCGTTATTTAGCCTCTATTTTAGAGACAGGGCGACGCGAGATTAATATCCGGACGGACTATATTTCGCTTTCGTTTAAATTTGATTGATGTGGATATCTAAGGCGTATCAGACGATAAATAATTATCTATAATTGTAGCAGGGGGACAAAATATGTATCAGCGTATTGATGGTTCAGCCTGGCGAAATATCTGGCTGGTAGGCGATGTACACGGCTGCTTTGCGCTGCTGATGACAAAACTGCGCCAGCGAAAGTTCGACCCTTACCAGGACCTGCTCATCTCGGTGGGCGATCTGATCGATCGCGGGCCGCAAAGCGCGCGTTGCCTGGCGCTGATTCGCTGCCGTTGGTTTCGCGCGGTGCGGGGAAATCATGAACAGATGGCGCTGGATGCAAAAGAGAGCGGGGCGCTGGCGTTATGGATCATGAATGGCGGAAGCTGGTATCAGGAGAGCTCGCGGCGTGAACAGCAGGAGATTGATCGACTCCTGGTCCGCTGTCGCGAACTACCGCTGATCGTTGAGCTTTGCGCTGGCTCGCAGCGGCACGTTGTTGCGCACGCCGATTACCCGGCGGCCAGCTATCGTTGGCAGCAGCCGGTGGACGCGGAGCAGGTATTATGGCGTCGGCAGCGTCTCACCGATCATCTCGCCGGGCGGCACGGCGCGATTGGCGGCGCCGATCATTTCTGGTTCGGCCATACGCCGTTACAGCGGCGTTATGATAGCGATAATCAGCATTACATTGATACCGGGGCGGTGTTCGGCGGTGAACTGACGCTGGTGCAGCTGCAGTGAGGGTCAGAAGTCACTGTATTTGCTGGCTGGCTGCCAGAAGCCATCGATAAAATCCTCGACCGGAAAACAGCCGCCCTGGCGTATTCGCTGGTCATCCATCGCCACCAGGCACCGTCGTTCGTTATCGTAAACGTCCACCACAATATCTTCGCAACCGCCGTCCAGATAACAAATAAACAACACTAAGGCAAACATCCTGGCCTCATATTCGGCTTGGTTTATCAGTATAGGGTAGCTCAGAAAGGGCGGGGAGAAATAACCCGTCTCAGGCGACGGGTTCTTTTTGAATCAGGCAACGCGCATGATCCAGGCATCGGCTTGTTGATCGTAGTGCTTGCGGTAAAGGACGGAATGTTGACCATCGAGGATGGCTGGTACGCTGGTTTCGGCGTCCCAGCCGTCCAGTTGCATACATAAATCTGGATCGGATTTACAAGGAATGCTTAACGTTCGCTCTCCCTGCTGTTCTGCGTGCAGTTCGGCATCGTCTATCTCAAACGCGCCGATACGAATGCTGGTTTTGCTCATAAGTTCACCCCATTGATCTGCTGAGTCGTGGTACGACCAGTTAAGGCCGCCATTTTTCAGCGTAGACAATGAGGCGCAAATCGCCAGTTAAAAAATGCTGTTTATTCGAACTCGATCACGCCTGACCGGCAAATAACTTTCCATCGCGAACCAGTTCCCGCGGATAGCTGTTTTTCAGCCGCGAACCGACTTTCTTCGCCAGACCAAGGGGGGCGCCCTGGAAGGTGACGATAACTTCGTCCTGCTGCGGCGGTGTTGCGGGGTAGACATCGCGCCCTCGGTACCACTCTTCCGCTTCGGCCTGGCTGAGTTCAAACGGTGCGTCGGGCTCCGCAAGGGCGATGACCGCCTCGTGCTGCCAGCGGTAACCTTTGTTATGCGTCTCTGCCAGACGAATGCCAATCCGCGAAAAACGCACCTGGCCAATCAAGGATTCCAGCGCTTTCGGGAATAACCAAATCTCTTTATCGCGCTGCCACAGGCTGTGACTGTCATCCCAGCGCAGGCCCACGCCGGCTGCGGCGGCGGAAACCGCGGCAATTTCCCGGCCTTTCAGCGGTGCAAAAGGAAACTTCCCGACCTTATATCCGGGGGCCGGCAGCGGTTCGATGGCCGCGGTTTTCTGTAAACGGGCGACAAAAAAGCCTTCGCAGTCAAAAAACTGTGGGAAGACGTGGAGAAAACCCTCAGGCGTCAATACCTCAGCGGCCTGCGGGAATAATGCGCCAAGCGGCAACGCCGCCACCGCCTGCGGATAGCGGGCCAATAGCCACTGTACCACCTCTTCATTTTCTTCCCGGTTAAGGGTACAGGTGGAGTAAACCAGCGTGCCGCCGGGGCGCAGCGCGTGAAACGCGCTGTCGATCAGCTCGCGTTGGGTTTGCGCAATCTGCTGGTTGCTTTCCGGCGACCAGTTCTTCAGTGCGTCGGGATCCTTACGTACCACCCCTTCGCCCGAGCAGGGGGCATCAAGCAGGATGGCGTCAAAGCACTCCGGCAGGGCAGCACCGAATACCCGGCCATCAAAATGGGTCAAGGCAACGTTACTGATTCCGCAGCGGCTGATATTGGCATGCAGGACCTTAACCCGGCTGGCGGAAAACTCATTGGCGAGGATCCCGCCGGCGTTGTCCATGCGGGCGGCGATCTGCGTGGTTTTGGATCCTGGCGCGGCGGCCATATCCATTACCCGCTGCGGCATGTCGCCATCGGCAAACAGCGCGGCAACCGGCAGCATTGAGCTGGCCTCCTGAATGTAAAACAAACCGCTCAGATGCTCGGCGGTGCTGCCCAGCGGCAGGGTATCTTCATCATCTCGCTCGATCCAAAAACCTTCTTCGCACCACGGAATGGGCGTCAGCTGCCAGCCGTAAGGCGCCACCCGTCGCAGGAAGTCGGCCACGCTGATTTTCAACGTGTTGACGCGCAGGCTGCGGCGCAACGGACGCTGGCAGGCGGCGAGAAAATCATCGAAGGAGAGATGCGTCGGCATCGCCTCACGCATTTGAGCGAGGAACTGGTCGGGAAAGTAGACAGCGTTTTGAGCCACTGGTGCGCACCACAAGAAAAAAGGGTGCGCAGTTTATCATAAACGCTCCGGCGGTGGACACCGGAGCGTTTTGCTTACTGCGGCAGGGCGGTGCCCCATTCGCGCCACTCTTTCGGTTCACTTTCCAGCAGCAGGAAGTGTTTACCATCCTGCGCTTTCGGCGCCAGCGGCGTGCCCGGCGGCGTGGCAAAGGAGATACCGCCGCGAATAAACTGGTTGAAGGTCCCGGTTTTCACCACGCCGCCGATCAGGCCAAAGTCGAGGTTATACCCGGAAGAGAGCCAGAATACCGAGTTGTTACGAACCAGGTACTGATAGCGTTTGCTGATGCGCAGTTTGACCATCACGCGATCGGACATGGAGCCCAGCGTCAGCCCGGTCACCGTACCGACCTCCAGGCCGCGGAACAGCACCGGCGTACCGATATCCAAAGAACCCGCCTCCGGCACTTCGACGACGATGCTCAGGCCATCGATATAGCGGGAGTCGCTGATCGTCGTTTCCTGAATTTCAAAATCACGACGCGGCGAACCGCGACCCGGCTCCACGTTGATATAGGGCTGGAAGATCGTATCCAGGTGTTCAACGCCCGCCGCAGAAATTTGCGGGGTAATCACCGAGAAGCGGGTGCCGCCGCGGGCGAAGGTATTAACGTACTCCGGGTAGAGCACGGCTTTCGCCTGCACTTCGTTTTTAGCGGTAATTAAATTCAGCGTCTGCACCTGGCCGATATTAATCCCCAGGTAGCGAATCGGCATCCCTTCGGATATTTTACCCGCATCGAAGGCGTGCAGCGTGATCTGACCGCCTACCGCACGAGCGGCGGTTTCTGAAGCATAGAGAATGCGTTTATTGCCGATGCGCGCAGCGGCGCTGTTTCCGCTGAGATCGTCAAAACTGATGGCGCCTCTCAGCGCTCGCGCCAGCGGTGACGCCTGCACGGTCAGACCATGACCATCGAGCTGGACTTTGGCGCCCCCTTCGGCCCAGAACACGCCATTGCTGGTCAGCAGATGACGATATTCCGGCTTGATGTGCAGATCGATATCAAAGGCGTTGCGACGGGGTTTGACCGAAATAATCTCGCCGACGGCGAATTTACGATACAGCACCACCGAACCCTCCTGAACGTCCGGCAGGGTTTCCGCCGTGAGGCTCAGGGTGGTGGTCGGCACGTCGCTCAGGCTATTTTCCTCCGCCTTTTCCATATTGGCATACAGAGGATAACTGGACTGAATCGCCCCTTTTTCGCCGGGAATAATGCGAATCCCGCCGTCAACCCACTCGCTGGCGCTGGCGCCGAGCACTTTGACGCCATCGAGACCGACCTTCACATCAAGGCGGCTGTTGACGACAAATTTGCTGTCGCCGTGCACCAGTCCACGATACTCAGGGGTAATCGCCACCTGGAAGGTCACCCCTTTAGCGGTCAGTTTACGCTCCAGAACCTGACCAATTTTCACGCCGTGCAGCACCAGCGGCTGCCCGGCATCAATCCCGTAACTCTCCGCCGCCGTCAGGGTGATCGTGGCGACGTCAGGCTCTTCCAGCAGGGATTTATCCGCCGGCAGAACGACAAAGTGGTTGCGCGTTTCCCCTTCGCCAGGCACCAGTTCAAAGGTATTGCCGGTAAGCAGGGCGCTGAGGCTCGGGTTATCCAGAGAAATCTTCGGCTTTTTCATCTGAATCAGCGTCTTGTCCCGCAGCAGGGTGACGACGCTGGGGTCGACCGTCATCTCACCGGTCACTTTACTGCCGGGGGTGAGGTTGAGTTTAGTGAGCTGGCCGACTTCCAGCCCCTGATACATCAGCGGGGTAGAACCGGCCTTCAACCCCCGGCCATCGGGCAGTTCGAGGGTGACCAGCACGCCGCGTTGGCTGTGGGCCAAATCTTCATACAGCCCGAACTCATCATTTTGCTGAGCCGGTTGGGAATCCGCAGGGGAGTCAAAGGCGATGGCACCGTTGACCAGCGCCGACAGGCTTTCCAGCTGAACTTTCGCGCCGCCGAGGCCAACATCGGCCTTCACGCCGGAGACATTCCAGAAGCGGCTGCCTTTTTTCACCAGGTTGGTGAAGCGCCGTTCGATCAGGACGTCGATGGTCACGCCCTGGTTGTTGTCATTGAGCGAGAAATCATAAACCCGGCCAACGGGGATTTTGCGGAAGTAGACCTGGGAGCCGCTGGTGAGTGAACCGAGGTCCGGCGCCTGCAGATGAATCATCAGCTCGCCATTGTTGATATGGTATTTGGGCTGGGTATCGAGGGCGACAAAATGATCCTGCGCCTCTCCCGGGCCCGGCATCATGCCGATATAGTTACCGCCAACCAGCGCATCAAGACCGGAAACACCGGCCAGCGAGGCTTTCGGGGTCACCAGCCAGAACTGAGTCTCCTTACGCAGAGCGTCTTTCATGTCGCCTTTGACGCTGGCGGACACCTCGATTTTACTCAGGTCTTTGCTCAGGGAGATATTCTCCACGGTGCCCACCTCTACCCCTTGATAGCGGATAGGCGTGCGTCCCGGGACAATCCCGTTGGCCGACTGGAAGTCGATGGTAATTGTCGTCCCGCGATCGTTATAGCTGGTCCAGATCAGCCAGCTGGCGATCAAGAACGCAATCACCGGCAGCAGCCAGAATGGCGAAATGCGACGTTTGGTTTTAATTCTGGCTTCAGTCGGTGAAGCGGGTGTTTCCTGACTCATGTGCGTCCCAAAGTAAGCGGCTGTCCAGCCATTCAACAGCAAGG
Organism: Klebsiella sp. NPDC088457; assembly: GCF_044900465.1. Classification (NCBI taxonomy): domain Bacteria; kingdom Pseudomonadati; phylum Pseudomonadota; class Gammaproteobacteria; order Enterobacterales; family Enterobacteriaceae; genus Klebsiella; species Klebsiella sp. NPDC088457. Next base: position 106,098 of record NZ_JBJDNH010000010.1, read on the forward strand.
ATAGTTAATATTACCGCGGCGCCGAAATATACCGCAGCCGGTCCCATCGTAAAAGCGAGGAGCTGGTCGCGATTGATCAGAGACATGGTTAATGAGATAACAAACAGATCCAACATTGACCAACGACCGATCCAGGTAATCAGCCGCAGTAGCAGAATGCGGGTACGCAGTCCCTGCTCACACCTGAAGTGTATGCTGACCAGCAGCGTAAATAACACAATAACTTTGGTAAAGGGCACCAGAATACTGGCGATAAACACCACCCCGGCAATGGCGATGTTGCTGTTCGCCAACGACATGATGCCAGAGAGAATCGTATCATCCTGGCGAGAACCGTTAACGTAAATAATCGAGATCGGCAGCAGATTAGCCGGGATCAGGAACACCATTGAGGCGATCAAGCCGGCCCAGCTTCGTTGTAAGCTCTGCGGCCGCCGATGGCGTAGCGGGGTATGGCAGCGGCGGCAGCGCCCGCGGGAATCGCGAAAACCGGTGTAATGGCAACCGGTACACACCTGCAGCGCCGGATCCGGGCGCAGCGCCGGTCGCTGCGGATAAAAACGCTCCCACAGCTCTTCAACATTCATATGAATGATCGTCAGGATGCTGAGCAGCGTCAGCGAGATAAAGGCGACGAGCCCGACGCCCGGTTGCAGGAAGGCGTAATCCTGTACCTTGATGGAGGCCACGCCGATGCCCACCAGATAGATATCCAGCATCACCCACTCTTTGAGCCGCTCCAGCATCAGCAGCACCGGGCGTAAATTCATCCCCAGCACGTTTCCCAGCCACAGGTAAGCGATACAGATAACCAGCAGCGCCGGCGCGCCAACGGCGCAAAACAGCACCATCGCCGCGGTCAGCGGATCGCCCTGACCGGTCATTTGCCAGATGCCCTGTAATACGTTAGCGTCAATACGCACGCCGAGCAGGTGCAGGCGCAGCAGCGGCGCCGTCCAGGCGAAAGGCATCAGTACCAGCATTGCCAGCGCGATGCTGCCAAGGCGCGAAAGCGACCAGTCACGGCCATCGCGAACTTTCGCGTTGCAACGGGGGCACCACGCGCTCTGATTGCGCTTAAGCACCGGCAAGCGGAACAGAATGTCGCACTGGGGGCAGCGGTGATAGTGCGCCTGCGGCAAGGGTTGACCTACCGCATGCACGATCATCTTTTTGGCTGGCGTAATCGGTTGTGTTTTTAGTGGCATTTATTACGTACAGGAATGAATGTATCTCACTATCTTAACCCAGGAATGAATTCATCTTGAGCCTGAACGCATTTAATGCTTATTTTATTAGGCAGTAAGTGTTTGGCAGTAAGACAACTAAGTGATTATATAATGAACAAAACAGAATTTTACGCGGATCTGAACCGTGATTTTCAGGCATTGATGGCAGGCGAAACCAGTTTTTTGGCCATGATCGCGAACACCAGCGCGCTGCTGTTTGAGCGCCTGAGTGAGGTTAACTGGGCAGGCTTCTATCTGCTCGAAGGCGATACGTTGGTGCTGGGGCCTTTCCAGGGCAAACTGGCCTGCGTACGGATCCCGGTTGGGCGCGGCGTGTGCGGCACGGCCGTGGCACAAAATCGCCTGCAGCGTGTGGAAGATGTCCATGCCTTCGATGGTCACATTGCCTGTGATGCCGCCAGCAATTCGGAAATCGTTTTTCCTTTGCAGGTGAATAATCAGATTATTGGCGTTCTGGATATCGACAGCACCGCGTATTCCCGCTTCACCGTTGAGGATGAACAAGGGCTGGCTGAACTGGTCGCACATCTGGAAAAACTCATTTCTGCGACCGACTATCAAAAAATATTTGCCCACGTCGCAGGATAATCAACGGATAACGTAGCATTTAGCGATGGCGTCATTATAATGACGCCTGTTCATGCCTGCGGCTTGTTGGCTACGTCCGTTGTAATCAGGAAATTTCATGGAAAATCAACCTAAGTTGAATAGCAGTAAAGAAGTTATCGCGTTTCTGGCCGAACGTTTCCCTCAGTGTTTCAGCGCTGAAGGCGAAGCTCGCCCCCTGAAAGTCGGTATTTTTCAGGATCTTGTTGAGCGTGTTGGGGGGGAGATGAATCTCAGCAAAACCCAACTTCGTGCCGCTTTACGTCTTTATACTTCGAGCTGGCGTTATCTGTACGGCGTTAAGCCGGGCGCTATCCGCGTTGACCTTGATGGCAACCCGTGTGGCGAACTGGAAGAGCAACATGTGGCTCACGCCCGTCAGCAGCTCGAGGAAGCCAAAGCTCGCGTTCAGGCGCAGCGCGCAAGCCAGCAGGCTAAAAAGCGCGAAGCCGCCGCCGCTGCGGGTCAGCAGGAAGATGGCGCTCGCCGTGAGCGTAAGCCTCGTCCTCAGGTTCGCCGCAAAGAAGGCACCGAACAGCGTAAGCCGCGTCCTGCCGTTGCGAAAGCACCGCGTGAAGAGCGTCATACCCCTGTATCAGATCTGACCGCATTAAGCGTTGGCCAGGCTCTGAAGGTGAAAGCAGGCAACAATGCAATGGACGCCACCGTTCTGGAAATCACCAAAGATGGCGTTCGTGTACAGCTGACTTCTGGTATGTCAATGATTGTACGCGCAGAACACCTGGTGTTCTGAAACGGAGGCCGGGCCAGGCATGAACAAATTCTTTAAGCTCACCGCGCTTGCGGGCCTGCTAGCGATAGCAGGCCATGCGTTCGCCGTGGACGATATTACCAGCGCCGATCAGATCCCCGTGTTGAAAGAAGAGCCGCAGCACGCGACGGTCAGTGAGCGGGTGACCTCGCGTTTTACGCGCTCCCACTATCGGCAATTTGATCTCGACAATGCCTTCTCGGCAAAAATTTTCGATCGCTACCTGAATCTACTGGACTACAGCCACAACGTGCTGCTGGCCAGCGACATCGCGCAGTTCTCCGCGAAGAAGAACCAGATCGGCGACGAGCTGCGCAGCGGAAAGCTGGACGTTTTTTACGACCTGTATAACCTCGGGCAGAAACGTCGTTTCGAGCGCTATCAGTATGCGTTGAAGGTGCTGGAACGTCCGATGGACTTTACCGGCAACGATAGCTTCAATCTGGACCGCAGCAAAGCGCCGTGGCCGAAAGACGAGGCCGAGCTGAACGCGCTGTGGGATGCCAAGGTTAAGTTTGACCAGCTGAGCCTGAAGCTCGCCGGCAAAGATGATAAAGAAATTCGCGAAACCTTAACCCGTCGCTACAAATTCGCCATTCGCCGTCTGGCGCAATCCAACAGCGAAGATGTGTTCTCTCTGGTGATGACCGCCTTCGCCCGTGAGATTGATCCGCACACCAACTATCTGTCACCGCGCAATACCGAACAGTTCAATACCGAAATGAGCCTGTCATTAGAAGGGATCGGTGCGGTGCTGCAGATGGATGACGACTATACGGTGATTAATTCGCTGGTGGCCGGCGGCCCGGCGGCGAAGAGCAAATCCATTAGCGTCGGCGATCGCATCGTTGGCGTCGGTCAGTCCGGTAAGGGCATGGTTGACGTCATCGGCTGGCGTCTGGACGACGTTGTCGCCCTGATTAAAGGGCCGAAGGGCAGTAAAGTTCGTCTCGAAGTTCTGCCTGCCGGTAAAGGGGCGAAAACGCGCATCGTGACGTTGACCCGTGAACGTATCCGTCTTGAAGATCGCGCGGTGAAAATGTCGGTGAAAACCGTCGGTAAAGAGAAAGTCGGCGTCCTGGATATTCCTGGCTTCTATGTTGGACTGACGGACGACGTCAAAGTGCAGCTGCAGAAGCTGGAGAAACAGAATGTCAGCAGCATCGTTATCGACCTGCGCAGTAACGGCGGTGGCGCGCTAACCGAAGCGGTATCGCTTTCGGGTCTGTTCATTCCATCCGGCCCGGTCGTACAGGTCCGCGATAACAACGGTAAAGTGCGCGAAGACAGCGACACGGACGGCGTTGTTTACTACAAAGGCCCGCTGGTGGTGCTGGTCGATCGTTTCAGCGCTTCGGCATCGGAAATCTTCGCTGCCGCCATGCAGGACTATGGCCGCGGGCTGATTGTCGGCGAGCCAACCTTCGGTAAAGGCACCGTTCAGCAGTATCGCTCGCTGAACCGCATCTACGATCAGATGCTGCGTCCTGACTGGCCGGCGCTGGGTTCCGTACAGTACACCATTCAGAAGTTCTACCGCATCAACGGCGGCAGTACTCAACGTAAAGGTGTGACGCCGGATATCATGATGCCGACCGGCACCGAAGATCGCGAAACCGGTGAGCAGTATGAAGATAACGCGCTGCCGTGGGATAGCGTCAATGCGGCGACCTATGTGAAGTCCGGCGATCTGACGCCGTTTGGACCAGGTCTGCTGAAGCTGCATGATGAGCGGATCGCCAAAGATCCGGAATTCCAGTACATCATGAAGGACATTGCCCGCTACAACGCGATGAAAGATAAGCGCTATATCGTCTCCCTGAATTACGCCCAGCGTGAGAAAGAGAACGAAGAAGACGATGCGACGCGTCTGGCACGCATCAACGACCGTCTGAAGCGCGAAGGCAAGCCGGCGCTGAAGAAACTGGACGATCTGCCGAAAGATTACCAGGAACCGGATCCGTATCTTGATGAGACGGTCCACATCGCGCTCGACCTCGCTCATCTTGAGAAAGAGCAGCCAGCGGTGGAACCACCGGTCAGTAAATAAGTCTCTAACGGGCACACATACTGTGCCCGTTTTCATTTCTCTCTCCCCGCTTTTCCTGATTAATACATACAAAATGTCAACACCTGACGTTGATGTCAGCGATATGCTACAAAATGTAAAGTTGTGTCTTTCTCGTGACTTAGCGGGGGTTGATGGTTGAAAATTAACGTTCTACCCATACGATATGGGTAATCGCATAGTGCGTTTTGTTAAACCGAGGTTAAAAGAAAATTATGATGCGAATCGCGCTCTTCCTGTTGACCAACCTGGCAGTGATGGTGGTATTCGGGCTGGTGCTAAGCCTGACAGGAATTCAGTCAAGCAGCATGACCGGACTGCTGATTATGGCGCTGCTTTTTGGTTTTGGTGGTTCGATCGTTTCGCTGATGATGTCGAAATGGATGGCGCTAAAATCGGTGGGTGGGGAGGTCATTGAGCAGCCGCGTAATGAAACGGAACGCTGGCTGATGAATACCGTTGCCCAGCAGGCGCAGCAGGCTGGCATCGGCATGCCGCAGGTCGCCATCTACCATGCGCCGGATATCAACGCGTTCGCCACCGGCGCGCGCCGCGATGCTTCGCTGGTTGCCGTGAGCACCGGGTTGTTGCAAAACATGAGCCGTGATGAAGCGGAAGCCGTTATCGCTCACGAAATCAGCCATATCGCCAACGGTGACATGGTCACCATGACGCTGATTCAGGGGGTGGTGAACACCTTCGTTATCTTTATCTCGCGCGTTATTGCGCAGATTGCGGCCGGTTTTCTTGGCGGTAACCGGGATGACAGCGAAAGCAGTAACGGTAACCCGCTGATTTATTTTGCCGTTGCCACCGTTCTGGAGCTGGTGTTTGGTATTCTGGCCAGCATCATCACCATGTGGTTCTCGCGCTACCGTGAGTTCCATGCGGACGCCGGATCTGCCAGACTGGTTGGCCGGGAGAAAATGATTGCCGCTCTGCAGCGTCTGAAAACCAGCTACGAACCGCAGGAGGCCAGCAGCATGATGGCGTTTTGTATTAACGGTAAAGCGAAGTCGATGAGCGAACTGTTCATGACTCACCCGCCGCTGGATAAGCGTATTGAAGCGCTGCGTAGCGGGGAATACCTGAAGTAATTCAGCACGTTCAGAAATAAAAACAAAAATCCGCGGCTTCAGGGCCGCGGATTTTTTTTACCTGAAACCTGAGGGCGACTATCTGCCCGGACGGGGCTGGGTCACGCGAAGCCCGCTGACGGTCGCGGCAATGACGGCTAGCCCGCCGGCCAGCAGCAGCGCGCTGTGGGTGCCGCTGTTGCCCTCTAAATTAAGCAAAAGCGCGACCAGCGCCGCGCCGATGCTTTGTCCGAGCAGGCGCGCGGTTCCCAGCATTCCGCTGGCGCCGCCGCTGCGATGGCTCGGTGCGGAAGAGACTATCGTATGGTTATTCGGCGACTGGAACAGACCAAAACCGGCGCCGCAAAGCGCCATCCGCCAGATGATATCCAGGTCGGAAGGTGATGCGGGCAGCAGCGCCAGACCGAACAGGCCGCAGGCCATCACCAGCAGACCGAGTGCGCCCAGCAGTCCCGCGTGGACTTTCTCAATCAGATACCCTGCCAGCGGCGCCATCACCATCGTCGCTAACGGCCATGGCGTCAGCAGAAGTCCGGTTTCCACTTCGCTGCGCCCCATCATCGACTGCAGGAAGAAGGGCAGGGAAACGAGGGCCAGCATCTGCGCGCAGAATGAACAAATCGAGGTGCAAATGGAGAGTGAAAAAAGCGGGATCCGCAGCAGGTCGATGGGGAGCAGAGGAACCGTCATCTGCAGCTGGCGGCGGACGAAGAAGAAGCCGATGATCAGCATCGCAACCACTTCCGCGAGCACCAGCTGGCCGGACTGGCCCTGAGCAAATCCGCCGAGCGCGGTGATCAGTAAGCCAAAGGTCAGGGCGTTCATGATCGCGCTGGGGAGATCGAAGCGGGTAATTTTACTCCGTCCGGTATTTGCTGGCAGGTAGCGCATCGCGAGGATCAGCGAAACGATTCCCAGCGGGATATTGATTAAAAAGAGCCACTGCCATGAGGCGACGGAGAGGATCGCCGCGGCAATGGTGGGGCCGGCTGCGGATGAAACGGCAACCACAAAGGAGTTAATCCCCATCCCGCGGCCGAGAAAACGCTGCGGGAAGATCAGGCGAATCAGCGCCGTATTGACGCTCATCAGAGCCGCTCCGCCCAGACCCTGCGCCACGCGCGCGAGGGTCAGCATCTCGAGGCTATAGGAGAGGGCGCAGGCCAGGGAGGTGAAGGTAAAGAGCGCCAGGCCGATTTTATAGATCCGTCGATAGCCGACCATGTCGCCTAAAAATGAGAGCGGCAGCAGCGCGATAACGATAGCGATTTGGTAGGCGTTGACGATCCAGATTGAGGCGGCCGGGGAGGCATTTAAATCGCTGGCGATGGTGGGCAGCGCCACGTTGGCGATTGCCCCGTCGAGTACCGCCATTGCCAGGCCTAAAACGATGGTCAGGATGGCGCCGTAGCGCTGCGGCAAAGGCAGGCCATCGGGAATGTTTTTATCCATGTTAAATGTGCGTCTTAGTGGTGACTATTCTCTGGATAATGATTTTAGCATTGATTATTCGGCTGTATGTCGCAGATTTGTAACGAATGAGCAGAAGAACGATTGCGGCTACCGTAATGCGAATTTATAATAAAAACCGGTTCTAAATTTTATAAAACAGTTACGATGAGGTGATAAATGGCAGTTGCAGATTTGGATAAGCAGCCAGATTCTGTCTCTTCGGTATTGAAGGTTTTTGGCATTCTGCAGGCGCTTGGTGAAGAGCGTGAAATTGGCATAACCGAACTATCCCAGCGCGTCATGATGTCAAAAAGCACCGTTTATCGCTTTTTGCAGACCATGAAATCGTTGGGCTATGTGGCTCAGGAAGGCGAGTCAGAGAAATACTCGCTGACGCTGAAGCTGTTCGAACTCGGCGCTCGCGCGTTACAGAATGTCGATCTGGTACGCAGTGCCGACATCCAGATGCGTGAACTTTCACGCCTGACGAAAGAGACTATTCACCTGGGGGCGCTGGATGAAGACAGCATTGTCTATATCCACAAAATAGACTCGATGTACAACCTGCGCATGTATTCGCGTATTGGTCGTCGCAACCCGCTGTATAGCACCGCTATTGGTAAAGTGCTGCTGGCGTGGCGCGATCGTGGCGAAGTTGAGCAGATTCTGGAAGGCGTCGAGTACAAACGGAGCACCGACCGGACGATTACCAGTACCGAGGAGCTGCTGCGGGTGCTTGATCAGGTGCGTCAGCAGGGGTATGGCGAAGATAACGAAGAGCAGGAAGAGGGGCTGCGCTGCATCGGCGTGCCGGTATTCGACCGCTTTGGCGTGGTGATCGCCGGGCTGAGCATCTCGTTCCCGACCCTGCGTTTCTCGGAAGAACGTTTGCACGAATACGTGGCGATGTTACATACCGCGGCGCGTAAGATTTCTGAACAGATGGGGTACAACGACTATCCATTCTGATCGCAATGGCGTTCTGGTTCGTGGGCTACAGCGGCAACCCATGCTGTAGCCCAAAAACATTAGCCTTTGTCGTCGATAACGGTGGCGCTTTTACGCAACACGGGGCAGTCGGTGAGCCCGATGATGCCGCTATCCGAATGGACATATTGTGCGGTGCTGGTGCCGCGCGCAGTCAGATATTTGCACTGAAGACCCAGCCCCGCTGCGTTCTCGTTGCTGCCAATCAAGATGCCGTAACCGCTTAATAATATGCCAATCCAGACGATAGCCAGTACGACAATGGAACGAATGATTAATCGCATTGTTGCCTCATTATTTGTATTATCCCTGCGTTAATTTTGCCAGCTACACGCCTTGAAACAAGTCTATGATTCCTAAACTTGCCTTTCGTATTACAGTTAGCCGCGGTTTAAGATGCTCATGTTATCCTGGAACCATCTGATACTGATGCGGAGAGTGGAGTGAAAAAAGTACGCTGGGTTTTGCTGATAGTCATCATAGCAGGCTGTTTATTGCTGTGGACTCAGATGCTTAACGTAATGTGCGATCAGGATGTACAGTTTTTCAGCGGCATCTGCACGATCAACAAGTTCATCCCCTGGTAAGACATTTTTATGACGACCGATTTTCTTCTGCTGCGCGAGTGGTAGAATGAACGCCTTCTCTTTGAGGTGGTGAAATGAGTGAGTTATTAAGTCCTGGGATCTTTAATCTGGCATCACTGGCGCTGTCCATCGTGCTGCTGTTTGTCGGTCTGGTGTTATGGTTTTTTGTTAATCGCGCAAGTTCGCGCACCAATCAGCAGATTGCACTGCTGCAGGCCTTACTGGATCAGCAAAAGCGGCAAAACGCGCTGCTGCGTCGTCTTTGTGAAGCCAATGAGCCTGAAAAGGAAGAGGTTGCCAAAACTTCAACGGGAGAGAAGGGCAAGGACGATGACGACTTTATTCGTCTCGTCGCCGAACGGTAACCCGTGGACAGGTGTGCACCGTCGCGGTGTGCGCCTGTATTATCGCCTTTAGCTATAACTTATTCTTATCTTTTCTCATCCTTGTGACTTATCTGATGTCACTTAATGTGCTGGCGCTCGCAATTCTCTCTACTAACCTCACTGATTTTGCAGTTACTCAAATAATATAATAACCATGCGTTTTAATTGTCTGACGAAAAATATTGTCATTAATGGTTCACGTTTCAATTGTACTATAAATAATATTTATAGCCTGGCCATGATCGCGGCTTTATATCGCTATACGGCTTAAATCAAGCGCATTTTCAGCTATCGATATGCGTTTTTATGCGCATCATTATGCACAGCCGCGGATGGTTACCCCTGAAAATTGGCCGTTCGTACGCCCGGGTACCTGGACGAACAGAAGTTGTTGAGCTATGGTAAAAAAGTTGCAACGTTCAGGCTAACTATATTGTCTGGCGGGCGTGACGGCGAGGGTAGCCCAGGGCGGCAAAGACGCATAAATGTGCAGGTGATCAAATGATTACCTTATAATTTGTGCGGGGGATCGAGACACGTTTAAAAATGGCTTGCCATTATTTACGTTGTATGTGATAACACCTTTCGGGTTAAACGAGGTACAGTTCTGTTTATGTGTGGCATTTTCAGTAAAGAAGTCCTGAGTAAACACGTTGTCGTTGAATACCGCTTCTCTGCCGAACCTTATATTAGTGCCTCATGCAGTAATGTGTCAGTTTTATCTATGTAAGCGCCTACGGGCGAAGAAAACAGTCTAAGGAATTTTGCAAATGGCAAAGATTAAAGGTCAAGTTAAGTGGTTCAACGAGTCTAAAGGTTTTGGCTTCATTACTCCGGCTGATGGCAGCAAAGATGTGTTCGTACACTTCTCCGCTATCCAGGGTAACGGTTTCAAAACTCTGGCTGAAGGCCAGAACGTTGAGTTCGAAATTCAGGACGGCCAGAAAGGTCCGGCAGCAGTTAACGTTACTGCTATCTGATTCAAGACCACTCATCTTGTAGAAAAAGCCTCGCCTCTGCGGGGCTTTTTAGTCTTTATTGCAAAACATTTCCATTTTTCCCCCGCCGTCGCGCTTTGTTGCAAAACAACATCCTTATTAGCACTGTTTCGCATTTTGTTTTGCTGATTTTCTGTTAAATCAGATGGTTGCAAAATAATGCTGGAGCTACGGTGCAAAAGAACAAAAGTAAGTCAGCTGCTCATTTCACCCCGGTGCGTTTTGGGTTGTTGTGCGTGGCTATTCTCGGTTGTCTCGGAATACTGTTAGGCCGGGTGGCCTGGCTGCAAATAATTTCTCCAGATAACCTTGTTAAACAAGAAGATATGCGTTCATTGCGCGAAGAGCCCATCGATGTGCAACGTGGAACGATCAGCGACCGTGAGAACCGCCCGCTGGCAGTAAGCGTGCCGGTGAGCGCCATCTGGGCCGACCCGCAAACGATTATGCAAAAGGGCGGCGTCGGCTATGGCCCGCGCTGGCAGGCGATGGCGGAGGCTCTGCATCTCAATCTGAGCGATCTGGCCAGACGCGTTGAGAGTCATCCTCATATGCGGTTTATCTATCTGGCTCGTCAGGTTAACCCGGAGCAGGCCGAATGGATCGACAAACTGCACCTGCCGGGGATCAATCTGCGTGATGAATCGCGCCGCTTTTATCCCGCGGGGCACGTGGCGGCTAACCTGCTGGGATTCACCAATATCGATAACCAGGGTATTGAGGGGATTGAGAAAAGCTTTAATGCTCAGCTCACCGGAATGCCGGGGCGTCGACTGGTGCGCAAAGACCGCCATGGCCACGTGATTGAGAATATTACCGAAGAGGCGGCGGTTCCGGCACATAATATTCAGCTGAGTATCGATGAACGGCTGCAGACGGTGACCGAAGATGCGCTGGATAACGCCGTGAACTGGAATAAAGCGGAATCGGGCGCGGCGGTGTTGATTAAGATCGACACCGGCGAAATTCTGTCGATGGCCAGCTATCCGGATTTTAACCCCAATAACCGTGATGATGCCAAACTGGATGATTTTCGTAATCGCGCCATCAGCGATATCTTTGAGCCGGGCTCAACGGTCAAGCCGCTGGTGGTGATGACGGCGCTCCAGCAGGGGATTGTGCAGCCGGATAGCGTGGTGGATACCCATCCCTTTGTGCTCGATGGACACCGCATTCGCGATGTCGGCTATTACCCGGAGCTGACGTTGACCGGTATCCTGCAAAAATCCAGCGATACCGGCGTTTCCCATCTGTCGCTGGCCATGCCGGTGCAGCATCTTATTGATACCTATAAAGCGTTTGGTTTTGGCGACCCGACCGGACTGGGGCTGACCGGCGAGAGCTCGGGGCTGATGCCGCAGCGTCGCTACTGGGGGCAACTGGACCGCGCGACCTTTGCCTTTGGTTATGGTCTGATGGTCACACCGCTGCAGCTGGCGCATGTCTATGCCACTATCGGCGGTTTTGGCATTGAACGTCCTTTATCAATCACCCGGATCGACCCCCCGGTGATTGGCACCCGGGTGATGCCAGAGCCGATCGTCCACGAGGTGGAACATATGATGGAGAGCGTGGCGCTGCCGGGCGGCGGCGGGACTAAAGCCGCCGTGCGTGATTACCGTATTGCGGTAAAAACCGGGACCGCCAAAAAAATCGGTCCGGATGGCAAATATATCGATAAATACGTGGCATATACCGCAGGCGTGGCGCCCGCCAGTCATCCACAGTTCGCGCTGGTGGTGGTGATTAACGACCCTGGTAACGGGGCCTACTACGGCGGGGCAATCTCGGCGCCGGTATTCAGCCAGATCATGGGGGACGTTTTACGCCTGGAGAACGTTATGCCGGACGGGATGCCGCAGGGCTCGGAAAATCTGATCGTGATGCACAACGGCGAGGCCGCGCCGCCGGCGTTGTAACAGTGGTCTGAAAGGGCGAATAGCGCTACACTTTCGCCCTTTCAGCGACATCGGAGTTGTCATGTCATACAGTTGCCCACTTTGCCACGCGCCGCTTACCCGGCGCGATAATAGCTATATTTGCCCGCAGCGGCACCAGTTCGATCTGGCGAAAGAGGGGTATGTCAATTTACTGCCGGTGCAGTTCAAGCGCTCGCGCGATCCGGGCGATAGCGCGGAGATGATGCAGGCGCGGCGGGCGTTTCTCGACGCCGGACACTATCAACCGCTCCGCGATGCCATCAGCGCATTTCTTGCCAGCGTAGCCCCCGTCGACCTGCTGGATATCGGCTGCGGAGAAGGGTATTACAGCCATGCATTTGCCGCTATCGCCGCCAACAGCTGGGGCCTGGACGTGTCGAAAGCGGCGATTCGCGCCGCGGCGAAACGCTACCCGCAGGTGAATTTTTGCGTCGCCTCCAGCCAGCGCCTGCCTTTTGATGACGCCAGCCTTGATGCGGTGATTCGGATTTATGCGCCCTGCAACGCGCAGGAGCTGGCGCGCGTCGTCAGGCCTGGCGGCTGGGTCATCACCGCCACGCCGGGACCGCGGCATCTGCTGGAACTGAAAGGGCTGATTTATGCTGATGTGCGGCTGCATGAGGAAAATAACGAAGAGATGCCCGGGTTTACGCTGCGTCAACAGCAGCAGTTGGCCTATCCGATGCAGCTGACCGGGCATGAAGCCGAAGCGTTGTTGCAGATGACGCCCTTCGCATGGCGGGCAAAACCGGCGGTGCGTGCAACATTACGCGCACAGGCCGCGTTTGGCTGCCAGACCGACTTTATGGTGCATTTCTGGCAGCGTGAAGGTTGAGCGTTAACCGGCGAAATGACTCCACAGAATCTGGCCGCCAATGCCAATCAGGACGATACCGCCAAGGATTTCAGCCCGTTTGCCCAGCAGCGGGCCAATAAATCGCCCGACCATAATCCCCAGGGTTGACATAATCAACGTCGCGCAGCCGATGGCCAGCGCGGTGGCGATAATATTGACCTGCAGGAACGCCAGGCCAACACCGACGGCCATTGCGTCGAGGCTGGTGGCGAAGGCGGTGGTGACCAGCAACCAGAATCCATGACGGCGCGGGGCTTCGCACGCTTCGTCATCGGTACCGCGAAAACCTTCAATCACCATACGCCCGCCGAGGAATACCAGCAGGACAAAGGCAATCCAGTGATTCCACTCCAGAACAAACTGACTGGCGAGCATCCCCATACCCCAGCCGACGAGCGGCGTCAGGGTTTCGATGGCGCCGAAAATCAGCCCGGTGCGTAAGGCTTCGGAGAATTTAGGTTGGTGTAGCGTAGCGCCTTTACCGATAGAAGCCGCGAAGGCGTCCATGGACATGCCAAAAGCAAGAAGAATCATCGCGGATATGTTCATGAGTGCGTCCTGACCGGGGAAAATCCATATGACACATCACTACCCCCAGTAAATATACGCAACGCGGCCCACGACAGGGGATTGCGTACAGCAGTGATGTGTCTATGGTCTCGCCTGATTGAGCATCTTCTTCAACCCGTACGTGCCACGTTTTGCAACGAGTATGTTGACACGTACATCTCCTGACAGGCAGGAAATCGGCTACTCCCCAACGACGGGCGCAACCTTAACATATTTTTAGAATATAAAACAATAACAGCTTTGGTTTATTTCGGCAACCAAATGATAACGATTTTCATTTGAATTTATAGGTCAATAAATCGTTAAATAATATCGTTGAAATGGCCAGCTGAAATATAGCCATGGCTATGTATTCATCTGGCGTAATTCGCGGGAATATAGCCTGCGCTATATTTTTAACTTACTGAGTTGAAACGAGAAGTTTGTAAATTTTTTCCAGATCGTCGATATTTCGTACACGAATAAGCAAGCGTCGCTGCTCTAATTGCATCACCAGCACGCCATCTTCCGATAAATTCATCTCTTTAATTCGCTTATATTCAATCCAGATATTGGCGAAGAAAAAGCCCGTCGCTTTGAAGATGATTTTAGGGGTTCTTATCCAGAACAAATACAGGCCCATTAATGCCAGTGCAGATAATAACCATGTGGTTATTAGCGCCCCGTGACTGATAATGTTGTTATAAATCAGTATGGCCGTCAGGCCGACGAAGATGATCCCGTCGACGCGGCTGCGGCGGAGCAGGGGGATAGCGAGGAGCAGCGGGCCGTTGCGGCGCGGCATAATAAACTGGTCATAAATCGCAAACGCCAGTAAAACAACAATAAACAGAATCAGCACCAGGTCCGTGAGTGTCATCCATCCTCCAGTTAAAAAAAAGCCGGGGGCAGGCCCCCGGCGGACAACAGGATAATTACAGGCCCAGCAGGCCGATAGCGTAGCCGACGATACCGATGACGAAGAAGCCAACGATGATCCACAGGGCGTTAACTTTCTTCCGCAGCAGCCACATACAGGCGAAGGTCAGCAGCAGAGGCACCAGGCCCGGCATCAGCTGGTCAAGGATGGTCTGCACGGTGGTGACGTGAACCTGGCCATCCGCGCCGGTGATTTTGGACACCACCAGCGGTATGTTCACGTGCGTCCACTTGTTAACCAACGCCCCCATGACAAACAGGCCGAGAATTGACGCCCCCTCGGTCAGTTTCTGCAGGAAACCGCCGCCCATATCTTTAACGATATCCACACCCTTGCTGTAACCGTAAGCCACGCCGTAGTAACGGGTCAGCAGGCGGACGGCGTTGAACAGGATAAAGAACAGCAGCGGGCCCAGCAGACTGCCGCTCATCGCGATGCCGGCACCTAACGCGGCGAATACCGGACGAACGGTACCCCAGAAGATCGGGTCGCCGACCCCTGCCAGCGGCCCCATCAGACCGACTTTGATGCCGTTGATGGCGCCATCGTCGATCTCTGCGCCGTTGGCGCGCTGCTCTTCCATCGCCAGCGTAACGCCAAGTACCGGCGCGGCGACGTACGGGTGGGTGTTAAAGAACTCCAGGTGACGCTTAATAGCCTGCTTACGTGCATCGTTGTTCTCCGGGTACAGGCGACGAATGGCCGGTACCATAGAGAAGCAGAAGCCCAGCGCCTGCATACGTTCGAAGTTCCATGACCCCTGGAACAGGTTAGAACGAATGAACACGCCACGAATGTCACTCGGAGTGAGTTTTTTCTCGGTGGTATTTTTAGTCATATCAACCATTTCGCTCACCTGTTAGTCCAGTTCGTTATCGAGATCGTTATTACCAGCAGCCTGAGCTGGCGCACCCGCTACGCGGTTATATTTCGGGCTCAGCTGAATGTAGAGGATAGCCATGACTGCGCCAATCACACCCAGAGCAACCAGGTTGAAGTTAGTGAACGCCGCGGTAACAAAGCCGAGGTAGAAGAATGGCATCAGGTAGCCTGCGCGCATCATGTTGATGACCATCGCATAACCGACCACTACAATCATGCCGCCGGCGATGTTCAGACCGCTGGTCACCACTTCCGGAATAGCGTTCAGCATGCCCTGAACCTCGCTGGTCCCGACGGAGATAGCCACGATAACGGCCGGGATGGCGATACGCATTGCCTGCAGGAACAGCGACGAAACGTGGATCCACGAGATGGCCGTCAGGTTGCCATTTTCCGCCGCTTTATCCGCCGCGTGCTGGAAGGCCACGGTGATAGTGCGCACGATGATGGTCAGTACCTGGCCTGCCGCCGCCAGCGGGATAGCCAGGGCGATACCGGCGCCGATGCTTTGACCGCCGGCGATAACCAGAACGGTGGATATAATGGACGCCAGCGCGGCATCCGGTGCAACGGCCGCGCCGATGTTCATCCAGCCCAGGGCGATCATCTCCAGCGTACCGCCGATGATGATACCTTTCTGCATGTCGCCCAGAACGATACCGATTAAGGTACAGGCCACCAGAGGACGGTGGAACTGAAATTCATCAAGTACCGACTCCATACCCGCAATACACGCGACGATGAACACCAGCACAATCTGAAGAAGGGTAATCTCCATTGTACTTCTCCTGTTGATTAAGTCTTAAGTTGAAAATTGGGGCCGACCCGCAGGGCTATTTGCTCACCTTGCCGATCAGGTCCATCATTTTCAGTTTCTGGTCGGTGGAAACTTTACGGACTTCCAGTTCAATACCGCGGGCATTCAGTTTCTTAAATGCTTCAATATCTTTTTCATCGACCGAAACGGCGTTGTTCACCTGCGTTTTACCCTGACGGAAAGCCATCCCGCCGATGTTGACGGTCGTGATTTTCACGCCGCCTTCAACGACACGTTCCACGTCGGTAGGGTTAGTAAACAGCAGCATGACGCGCTCGCCTGCGTATTTCGGGTTGTTGTAGACGCGGATCATTTTTGCCACATCGACAACGTGGGCCGTGACGCCCGGAGGAGCAACCTGTGTCAATAACGTTTTGCGTACGGTATCCGCCGCCACTTCATCGCTCACGACGATAATGCGGGTGACGTTGGTTTCTTTGGTCCAGCGGGTAGCAACCTGACCGTGAATCAGACGGTCGTCGATGCGCGCCAGGCCGATCACCATATAGTCGTTTGGCCCCATTGGTTTCACCGGCGTTGCCGCTTTAGGCGCCGCAGCCTGAACCGGAGCAGGGGCCGCTTTCTCCACCGCTTTCGCTTTCAGCGCCTTCACGCCTTCACGACCGGTTTCTACCGCCAGGGCCACCAGCTCGTCGAACGACGGATCGTCGTCGCGCGCCATCAGCGTTTCAACCAGCATCGGAATGTTGACGCCGGCAATCACTTCGTAATGTTCTTTATCCACGACAATGCGGCTGGCAGCGTTGAACGGGCTGCCTCCCCATGTATCGACGAGAAACAACACCCCTTTTGCTGTATCCAGCTTTGCCAGCTGTGCGTTGTACTTTTCGATCAGCGTTTCTGCGTTTTCACCAGGGACGAAATCGATCCAGCCAACGTTTTCCTGCTCGCCCAACAGCATTTCTGCGGTTTTCAGCAGTTGTTCTGCAGCCCAACCATGTGTGCCTATTACAATAGCAATCGTCACTTGCTACCTCCTTTATTATCGTGAATGCATCATCTGTTGTGATACATCCTGAATCATTCTTGCGGACAAAATCGATTCAGTGAGGGTGTAGGTTCTAAAATAATTACTACCGTGAATTATTTTAGATAGTGAAAAAATAATTAATGTGATGAAGATCCGTTAATCACGCATCTGCAAGCAATAAATTCGCAGCGCAAAAAATAGGCTTACCTATTGCAAAGACTGGTAAAATTTTTTCCAATCTTCCTCCATTTTTTGCTATGTTTAGCTTCCGTTTAATTACTCAGGAGTATAGGGCATAGCCCGCTGTATGGACCCTCATCGACGTCTTTTCACCTTCAGGCACTTTTCTGCCGCCGCTACCTGCTACGCTTTTTTACCCGCTACGATTGTCTCTGCCGTGGATGACATCGCGATGACTCCGTCGGTCGTTAACTGGAGCAACTCATGGAATTCTTAATGGATCCCTCGATCTGGATCGGTTTGTTGACGCTGGTCGTCCTCGAGATCGTGCTCGGTATCGACAACCTGGTCTTTATTGCCATCCTTGCGGATAAACTGCCGCCGAAACAACGTGATAAAGCGCGTCTGATCGGTCTGTCGCTGGCGCTGGTCATGCGTCTGGGGCTGCTGTCGGTCATTTCGTGGATGGTGACGTTGACCAAACCGCTGTTCAGCATTGCGGATCTCTCTTTTTCCGGGCGCGACCTCATCATGCTGCTCGGGGGGATATTCTTGCTGTTTAAGGCGACCACTGAGCTGCATGAACGGCTGGAAAACCGCCAGCATGATGCCGGCCACGGCAAAGGTTATGCCAGTTTCTGGGTAGTGGTGCTGCAAATCGTGGTGCTTGACGCCGTCTTCTCGCTGGATGCGGTGATTACCGCCGTCGGGATGGTGAATCATCTGCCGGTGATGATGGCCGCGGTGGTCATTGCGATGATGATGATGCTGCTGGCCTCGAAGCCGTTAACCCGCTTCGTCAACCAGCATCCGACGGTGGTGGTGCTGTGTCTGAGCTTCCTGCTGATGATCGGCCTGAGCCTGGTGGCTGAAGGTTTCGGTTTCCATATTCCGAAAGGGTATCTGTACGCGGCGATTGGCTTCTCGATCACCATTGAGTTCTTCAACCAGGTGGCGCGACGTAACTTTATTCGCCACCAGTCGACGCTGCCGCTGCGCGCGCGTACGGCGGATGCGATCCTGCGTCTGATGGGTGGGCGTAAGCAACACGCCGTCAGCCATGATGGCGACAGCCCGGCGCCGGTGCCGGTGCCGGAAGGGGCGTTTGCCGAAGAAGAGCGCTATATGATTAACGGCGTTCTGACTCTGGCGCAGCGCTCATTGCGCAGCATTATGACCCCGCGCGGTGAAATCAGCTGGGTGGATGCGGAGCAAAGCGAAGAAGAAATTCGTCGCCAGCTGCTCTCCTCGCCGCACAGCCTGTTCCCGGTGTGCCGGGGCGAGCTGGATGAAATCATTGGTATCGTGCGGGCGAAGGAGATGCTGGTGGCGCTGGAGGGCGGTGAGAACGTCGCGGCGTTAGCTTCTGCCTCTCCGGCGATCGTGGTGCCGGAAACACTGGATCCGATCAACCTGCTGGGCGTGCTGCGTCGCGCGCGCGGAAGCTTCGTCATCGTGACCAACGAGTTTGGCGTGGTGCAGGGGCTGGTGACGCCGCTGGATGTTCTGGAAGCCATTGCCGGTGAATTCCCGGATGCTGATGAAACGCCAGAAATTGTCGCTGACGGCGACGGCTGGTTGATCAAAGGTTCAACCGACCTGCACGCCTTACAGCAGGCGGTGGGCCTGGATGACATCGTCAATGAAGATGAAGACATCGCCACGGTTGCCGGGCTGGTGATTGCCGTAAATGGCCATATCCCGCGTACCGGCGATGTAGTGGAGCGGGCGCCACTGCAGTTTACGGTCCTTGAAGCGAACGACTATCGTGTCGATCTGGTGCGGGTTGTGAAGACTCAGCCCGATAGCCACGAAGAAGAGTAACCGGCAAACAAACGTAGTGTGCCGGTCGGCCAGCCGCCTCTCCCGGAGGCTGGCCGGTTAATTATCCACCGCCGGGCGCGTCTGCGAGGCCGCCAGCCACTGTGGAAATTGCGCTATCGGCATGGGCCTGGCGTAGCGGAACCCCTGCAGGATATCGACCCCGTGGCGCCGCAGATACTCCGCCTGCTCCTCCGTCTCAACCCCCTCAGCGATCGTCACAATTTTCAAGCGGTGCGCAAGCGCGATAATCATATCCGTCACCTTCGCATTGACGCTGTCAACGCCGATGGCGCTGGTGAAAGACTTATCAATTTTCAGCACGTCAGGACGCAGTTTTTCCAGCCACGACAGGGAGCTGTTGCCGGTGCCGAAGTCATCGATCGCCAGCTGGACGCCTTTAAAATGCAGATGCTCCGCCATATGCCGATCGCCATCCTGCAGCACGTCGCGTTCGGTAAGTTCAACCACCAACTGCTGTATCGGGTGGGCGCTAAACCAGTAGTGATGCAGATCGCGCAGCAGTTCGCCATTGGCGAAATGGCGAGCAGCGACGTTGATCGAAATATGAAAATCTTTATTCTCAGGGAACAGGGCTAGCCGGCGCGCGGTTTCCGCAATCACGTAGCGGGTGAGCGGAACGATCAGGTTGTAACCTTCCGCGATAGGAATGAAGACCTCCGGAGAGATATTTCCCCGACGCGGATTATTCCAGCGCAGCAAGATCTCAACGCCGCAGCATTGTTGCGTACGCAGATTCTCCAGCGGCTGGCACCATAGCTCGAATTCGCGTGCGGCGATACCGAGGCTGATTTCGCGGGAAAAACTCATTCTGCCGGCGGTCATCAGCCAGGCGATACCGGTCATCATCAGGCTCAGGATCAGCGCCAGCGGTAGAACGCCGGGGAGTTCATTGAGGGCGATAGCCGAGGCGCCGGGACCGCTGACGTTAATGGTAAACGGAAACTGCGTTGAGCTCTGGCTGTAAATAATCTGCTCGCCCGGCCCGGCGTCGTGCTCGACCACGCCGACACCGTTGATAAAACTCCTGCTGCCGACACGCAGACCAATACCGGTAATTAATGGTGATTTTGCGTTGAGAATTAACTCCCCCAGCAGCTCGATGTTAATCATCATCAGCACGCCGTCAGCGCCGCTCAAAGAGGCCGGGAACCATTGAATTAACACCGGAGAACCCACCAGCAGCGAGCCGTCGGTGGCATAGGCCAGCAGCGGGTGGCTGGCGGGGAGCATGGGCTGACGTTGATGAATGGGGATGTTACGCTCGCCATAGATACTGGAGCAGTACAGGATATTGGATTTCACCAGCGCGATTGTCCGCACCGTTTGCAGCGAGGCCGCCAGCTTGCGCAGCGGCAGCTGCACGTCGCGGCAGGGTTGCCCCACCAGCTGCTGCAGCGACAGGCGCTGAGCCGCCAGCGGGCGCAAAATTTCGTCCATCGCCGCCACCATCTGACCGGTGGTTATCTGCACGCGTTGCTGATTTAGGCTGCGCTGTGAAATAAATCGGAAGACCAGCGTCGTTGTGAGCGTCAGGAGCGCGACAATCAAACAAACGGCAATACGTTTACGGCGGTATGTCGTAATAACCTTTTGTGCATTTTGCATGCGCGACACCCTGTCGACTCTAAGTTCTGTTAAGGATAACAACCGTCATAGCGCAAAGGTAGGGGGGGTAAATAAATAGCGAAGAAAAAAAGAAAAATGCGCCCGGCCCGGGCGCATTTTACGAGAGAGCGTTTAGTCACACTGGACTTTGATAGCCAGGCCGCCGCGGGAGGTTTCGCGATACTTGGCGTTCATATCTTTACCGGTTTCATACATCGTTTCGATGACTTTATCGAGCGAGACGCGCGGTTCGCTGGTCCGGCGCATGGCCATACGCGCGGCGTTGATTGCCTTCACGGAGGCAATTGCGTTACGTTCGATGCACGGAACCTGCACCTGGCCGGCGACCGGGTCGCAGGTGAGGCCAAGATTGTGTTCCATACCGATTTCCGCAGCGACGCACACCTGCTCCGGGCTGGCGCCAAGGAGTTCAGCCAGCCCCGCGGCCGCCATCGAACAGGCCACGCCGACTTCGCCCTGACAGCCGACTTCCGCGCCGGAAATCGAGGCGTTCATCTTGTACAGCGCGCCCACGGCGCCGGACGCCAGAAAGTAACGAATATAAATGTCCGGGCTGACGGATTCGATAAAGTGGTCATAGTAGGCCAGTACCGCCGGCACGATACCGCAGGCGCCGTTGGTCGGCGCGGTCACGACGCGCCCGCCGGCGGCGTTCTCTTCGTTGACCGCGAGGGCGAACATATTCACCCAGTCGACGACGTTCATCGGATCGTTGGACAGCTTGTCGCTGGCTACCAGCAGACGGCGCAGCGCAGAGGCGCGACGCGGGACGCGCAGCGGGCCAGGCAGCACGCCTTCGGTATTGATGCCGCGATCGATACAGGCGCGCATGGTTTGCCAGACGTTAGCAAAATAATCTTCAATCTCTTTCTTGCTGTGCAGCGCCAGCTCGTTCTGCATCACCATGCCGGAGAGCGACAGCCCGGTTTCTTTGCAGTATGCCAGCATCTCCTGCGCCGATTTGAACGGGTAGGGTACGCTCAGCTCATTGGCGCTTTCTTTGCCGAAATGCTCCTCGTCGACGATAAAACCGCCGCCGATGGAATAATACGTTTTGCTGTAGATCTCTTTGTCGCCCGCCCAGGCATGAATCGTCATCCCATTTTCGTGCAGCGGCAGGTTGTCGCTCCGAAAACGCATGCCGTCATCCTGCGGGAAATCCACTTCATGCTGCCCTTGCGCCAGCAGCAGACGCCCGCGGCTTTCGACGTCGCGGATAAATGCCGGGATCGCGTCAATGTCGACCGTTGCCGGCTCATAGCCCGCCAGTCCCATAATAATGGCGATATCCGTATGGTGGCCTTTGCCGGTTAATGAAAGCGAGCCGTAGACATCCACCGCCACGCGGGTCACTTCATTCAGCAATCCCTTTTCGACCAGGTCATCGACGAACTGTTTACCGGCCTTCATCGGGCCTACAGTATGGGAAGATGAGGGACCAATCCCCACCTTGAACATGTCGAATATACTAATCACGCTAATACTCCTGACAGGGTTACCGCAGCAGCGGCAACGATGTGATAACTGCCCATAGTGTAAGAGGGAACCGCACCATCAGCTTAACTATTCACATGAATTAAACTAATGGATAACGGAGAAATTACTAATGATGAGAGCGCCTTCTCATTTTGAGTATATATCCTAATGTATCGACCCGCCGCGCGGGGGGACGCGACCGGCAAGGCGGTGAACGCGGCCGGCGCGGCGACCGCATCAGAAGTGATGAGAAAAGCTAAGCCTTAATACCGATTTGCAGGGCCAGCTCGCGAATAATGCCGGCGGTCATCCCCCAGACAAAATAGTGCTGATACCACGACAGCCAGACGCGATGCGAATTGCCGCGCCGATGAATATCCAGCGGGTGGTAGCGCCCCAGGCGCAGCGCCTCGGCGAGGGGCATTTCAAAGACCGCCGCCACTTCGTCCTGGCTGGCATGATAGCGGAGATTCGGCGGAATAATGCCGACCACCGGGGTGACCTGAAAGCCGGTGACGCTATCCACCGGCGGCAGGACGCCGATGATCTCGACCGCGTGTGGAGGAATCGCGACCTCTTCCTGCGCCTCGCGCAATGCGGCGGCGATAAGCGTCGCGTCGGTGTCATCGACGGCGCCGCCCGGGAAGGCGACCTGGCCGGCGTGTTTACGTAACCGCGACGAGCGCTGGGTCAGCAGCAGCCCCGGCTGCGGCCGACGAACGATGGGCACCAGCACGGCCGCCTGGCGCTGATTCAGCGCGTTGCGCGTTGGCTGCGGGCGCAATAATTGAAAACGCGAAAGAAAGTCGTCCAGTTCAAGGCTGCTATCCGCCATGTTCTAGCTCTCCAGTTGTTGCAAAATACGATGCACTTTATCAAACGTTTCCTGATATTCGGCCGCTTCTTCACTGTCCGCTACGATGCCGCCGCCGGCTGAGCAGTACAGTTGCCCCTGAAATGCCGTCAGCGTGCGAATAGTAATGCTGGTATCCATATTGCCACACCGGCTGATATAGCCGATACTGCCGCACCACGCATTGCGTCGCTGAGGTTCGAGTTCATCAATAATTTGCATCGCTCGCACTTTGGGGGCGCCGGTAATCGAACCGCCGGGGAACGCCGCGCGCAGCAGATCGCTGGCATCGAGATGAGCCGGCAGTCTGGCGGTAATCGTACTCACCAGATGGTGCACCGCCGGGAAGGGTTCCACCACAAACAGCTCCGGAACCCGTACGCTACCGGCTTCGGCGACCCGACCAATATCATTTCGCATCAAGTCGACGATCATTAAATTCTCCGCCCGGTCTTTTGGCGAGCCGGCCAGTTTAGCCGCCTGCAGGGCGTCTTCCCGCGGATCCGCCAGGCGCGGCAGGGTGCCTTTAATCGGCCGGGTCTGGATCGCGCCTTGCTCCAGGCGGATGAAGCGCTCGGGGGACAGGCTCAACACGGCGCCTTCCCGCAGGCGAATAAAGGCGCTGAACGGCGCACGATTGGCACGGTTTAGCTGGCAAAATGCCTGCCACTCGTCGCCGCGGTAGCTGGCCTGAAAACGCTGCGCCAGGTTGACCTGGTAGCAGTCGCCGCTCTGCAGGTAAGCCTGGACCTGGCGGAATTTCTCGCCGTACTGCGCGCGGGTCATATTTGAACGCCAGGGCGACGTCAGGGCAAAAGGGACCACCGGCGCGGGGGACTGCGCCTGTAGCCAGCGGAGCCGGGCATGAGGATCGCCGTAGCTAAGCAACGAGACTTCGCGGCGCTGATGATCGACGGTCAGCGCCCAGTCATAAATACCGACGGCCATATCCGGCAGCGCGATATCCGTCGCGGCCTGCGAGGGCAGGGATTCAAAACGGCGGCCCAGATCGTAACCGAACAGTCCCAGAGCGCCGCCGAGGAACGGCAGATGGGGATGCGCCTGCGGCGCGAGTCCGCACTGGTCCAGCTGCGCCTGCAGTAGCGTCAGCGGATCGGCCGTGGAAAGGCTTTGCGTCTGGCCGTCATCAATCGCGGTTGTCCCGCCGCGGGTGACCAGCGTGGCGCGTGGCTCAGCGACGATAATATCAAAACGGTTATGCGGATGGTCGGCAAAGCCGGAATGCAACAGCATCGCCCACGGCGTGGTGCTTAAAGGAGTAAAGAAACGCCCGGCAGCATCCGGGTGCCATGGCAGGGTAATAATAGCGGGGGACAACATCTTCCTCGATCCTAATCGTTACCGTCCTCTGGTGTAAAAGGGGGGCGGCATGAAATAATTACGCCACACAATGTAGCAGGAGTGAGTCATGTTTGCAGGTTTACCTTCGCTGAGCCACGAGCAACAGCAACAAGCGGTAGAACGTATTCAGGAACTGATGGCTAACGGGATGAGCAGCGGTGAGGCCATTGCGCT
Organism: Klebsiella sp. NPDC088457; assembly: GCF_044900465.1. Taxonomy (NCBI): domain Bacteria; kingdom Pseudomonadati; phylum Pseudomonadota; class Gammaproteobacteria; order Enterobacterales; family Enterobacteriaceae; genus Klebsiella; species Klebsiella sp. NPDC088457. Next base: position 130,792 of record NZ_JBJDNH010000010.1, read on the forward strand.
GGTGGCGAGTGAACTGCGCGCCACGCATACCGGAGATCGGATCGTCGCGCGCTTTGAAGATGAAGACGAAGACGAGTAATTAAGCCGCGGCGATAATTTTAATTTCGACTTTGTATTCCGGCTTCATTAACGCGGCCTGAACGGTGCAGCGTACCGGGGCGTGGCCGGCAACGACCCAGGCGTCCCAGGCTTTGTTCATCGCGGCAAAATCGCTTTTGTCCGCGAGGAAAATGGTGGCATCAAGAATACGCGACTTGTTGCTACCCTGTTTTTCCAGCACGGCGTCAATCTGCGCCAGGGTATTCGCGGTTTGCTCAAAGGCGTCCGCATCAAGGTTTGCTGGTACGCCGGTGTAGTAAATCGTCTGGTTGTGGATCACCACATCAGACCAGCGGGCTTCGGCATCGATACGCGTAATTGTCATGTTAGTTTCCTTCGGTTTTATTCCATCAGACAGCGGCAAGACTGCCACAATGTTCTGCCCGCGTCACTACCCGGACTGGTGAAACGACGCCCTCCCTGACATAATCACTGTCCAGATAACCAGGGGGCATTGTGATCGACGATTTTGCAGCAGACGGCCAGCTGGCCAGGGCGATTCCGGGATTTAAACCGCGCGAACCGCAGAGCCAGATGGCGATGGCGGTGGCCCAGGCGATTAAAGCGGCGCGGCCGCTGGTGGTCGAGGCAGGCACCGGGACCGGCAAAACCTACGCCTATCTGGCGCCGGCGCTGCGGGCCAATAAAAAGGTGATTATCTCCACCGGATCGAAAGCGCTGCAGGATCAGCTGTACAGCCGCGATCTGCCGACCGTCGCAAAAGCGCTGAACTTCACCGGTAAACTGGCGCTGCTGAAAGGGCGCTCCAACTACCTGTGTCTTGAACGCCTCGAACAGCAGACGATGGCCGGCGGCGATCTGCCGGTACAAACCCTTAGCGACGTGATTCTGCTGCGCTCGTGGTCGAATCAAACCGTCGATGGCGATATCAGCACCTGCGTCAGCGTCGCCGAAGACTCCCAGGCCTGGCCGCTGGTCACCAGCACCAACGATAACTGTCTGGGTAGCGACTGCCCGCTGTATAAAGACTGTTTCGTCGTTAAAGCGCGTAAAAAGGCGATGGATGCCGATGTGGTGGTGGTGAACCATCACCTATTCCTCGCCGACATGGTGGTTAAAGAGAGCGGCTTCGCCGAGCTTATCCCGGAGGCGGAGGTGATGATCTTCGATGAAGCGCATCAGCTCCCGGATATTGCCAGCCAGTATTTCGGCCAGTCGCTCTCCAGTCGCCAGCTGCAGGACCTGGCGAAGGACATCACCATCGCCTACCGCACCGAGCTAAAAGATACTCAGCAGTTGCAAAAGTGCGCCGACCGCCTGGCGCAGAGCGCGCAGGATTTCCGTTTGCAGCTCGGCGAACCCGGCTATCGCGGCAATCTTCGTGACCTGCTGGCGGATAGCAATATTCAGCGTGCGCTGTTGCTGCTCGATGATGCCCTGGAGCTATGCTACGACGTGGCGAAACTCTCCCTTGGCCGCTCGGCGCTACTGGATGCCGCTTTCGAGCGCGCCACGGTGTATCGCGCGCGCCTGAAACGGCTGAAGGAGATTAACCAGCCGGGCTTTAGCTACTGGTACGAATGTACTTCCCGCCACTTTACCCTGGCGCTCACCCCGCTAACCGTCGCGGAAAAGTTTAAAGAGGTAATGGCGCAAAAAGCGGGCAGCTGGATTTTTACCTCGGCGACGCTGTCGGTTAACGACGATCTGCACCACTTCACCGCGCGCCTCGGTATTGAAGAGGCGGAGTCGCTGCTGCTGCCGAGCCCATTTGACTACGCCCGCCAGACGCTGCTCTGCGTGCCGCGCAATCTCCCGTTGCCCAATCAGCCCGGCGGCGCGCGGCACCTGGCGGCGATGCTCAAACCGCTGATTGAGGCCAACGACGGTCGCTGCTTCATGCTCTGTACCTCGCACGCGATGATGCGCGATCTGGCCGAGCAGTTCCGCGCCACCATGACGCTACCGGTGCTGCTGCAGGGAGAAACCAGCAAGGGGCAGCTGCTGCAGCAGTTTGTCAGCGCCGGTAACGCCCTGCTGGTGGCCACCAGCAGCTTCTGGGAAGGGGTAGACGTGCGCGGCGATGCGCTTTCGCTGGTGATTATCGACAAGCTGCCGTTTACCTCGCCGGACGATCCGCTGCTGAAAGCGCGGATGGAAGATTGTCGCCTGCGCGGCGGCGATCCTTTTGCTGAAGTTCAGCTGCCGGATGCGGTCATTACCCTCAAGCAAGGGGTAGGGCGCTTGATTCGTGATATCGACGACCGCGGGGTGCTGGTGATTTGCGACAACCGTCTGGTGATGCGCCCGTATGGCGCGGTGTTCCTCGCGAGCCTGCCGCCGGCGCCGCGAACCCGCGATATTCGCCGGGCGGTGCGCTTCCTCGCCGTGCCGCCGGCGAGGTAATCTGTCGCAAAATGTGGTAAGCTGCGCGCCATTTTGTCAATCTGCTAGAGCGAGAGCGCGACAACCCATGCGAATTTTGGCTATCGATACCGCCACGGAGGCCTGCTCCGCGGCGCTGTGGAATGATGGCACCCTTTGTGCTCATTTCGAAATTTGTCCCCGCGAACACACGCAACGTATTCTGCCTCTGGTGCAGGATGTCCTGACGGAAAGTCATCTGCGACTCACTGACCTCGATGCGCTGGCGTTTGGCCGCGGGCCGGGCAGTTTTACCGGCGTGCGCATCGGTATCGGCATTGCCCAGGGGCTGGCGCTGGGGGCGGAACTGCCGATGATCGGCGTGTCGACCCTGGCCACCATGGCGCAGGGCGCATGGCGTAAAACCGGAGCGACCCGCGTGCTGGCCGCTATTGATGCTCGCATGGGGGAAGTCTACTGGGCGGAATACCAGCGTGATGAGCAGGGGGTCTGGCACGGTGAGGAGAGCGAGGCGGTGCTGAAGCCGGAAGCGGTGAGCGAACGCCTGCAGCAGCTGGCAGGCCAGTGGGCGACCGTGGGCACCGGCTGGCAAGCCTGGCCCGATCTGGCGAAAAACGCGCCACTGGTATTAACCGACGGCGAAATGACGCTGCCCGAGGCGGAGGATATGCTGCCGCTGGCCTGCTATCTGCTCGCTGCCGGACAAACCGTCGCCGTGGAGAAAGCCGAACCGGTTTATTTGCGAAACGAAGTGGCATGGAAGAAACTTCCCGGCCGGGAATGAATCTCAGTAAGCAGAAGCCTGAGATAAGGAGTCGCATCATGGCGGGTCAAAATAAAGTAGTACGTTGGTTTTTAGCGGGCGCCGTTGCCGCCGCGTTGAGCGGCTGCGTTTCGGTGCCGGATGCCATTAAAGGCTCCAGTCCGACGCCACAGCAAGATTTAGTCCGGGTGATGGCTGCGCCGCAGCTGTATGTCGGCCAGGAAGCGCGCTTTGGCGGTAAGGTCGTCAACATCCAGAATCAACAGGGGAAAACCCGGCTGGAGATTGCCACCGTGCCGTTAGACAGCGGCGCCCGGCCTGAGCTGAATGAACCTTCACGCGGGCGGATCTACGCCGACGTGAATGGCTTCCTTGACCCGGTCGATTTTCGTGGTCAGCTGGTCACCGTCGTCGGCCCGATTACCGGCGCCGTCGACGGAAAAGTAGGCAACACGCCCTACAAATTTATGCTGATGAACGCCACCGGCTATAAGCGCTGGAACGTGGTGCAGCAGGTGGTTATGCCGCCGCAGCCTATCGATCCGTGGATGTTTGGCCCACGCCCCTGGGGCTACGGCTATGGCGGCTGGGGTTGGTATAATCCGGGCCCTGCGGAAGTCAGAAGTGTTGTAACTGAATGATTTTGTAGTTTTTGTAAGCTAAAAGAAACAGCGGCTTGTCCGCTGTTTCTTCATTTTTAGTCTGATAAGAAAAATAAATAGTGACGCGCTTCGCAACCTGTAAAACGCCTAATTAATAAACTGGTACGCTGAGTTAATATAATGTTAACAGAATGTTTGTTGATCAGGGGCTGTGATGACGACGAATAACTATTTCAGAGGTGATGCAGTGAAAAAGGTTTGGCTAAACCGCTATCCCGCCGATGTTCCGGCGGAGATAAATCCTGACCGCTATCAATCCCTGGTTGAATTGTTTGAACATGCCACCACGCGATATGCCGACCAGCCGGCATTTATCAATATGGGCGAGGTGATGACCTACCGTAAGCTGGAGGAGCGCAGTCGGGCGTTCGCCGCGTATCTTCAGCAGGGGCTGGGCCTGCAGAAGGGTGACCGCGTCGCGCTGATGATGCCTAACCTGTTGCAATACCCCATTGCGTTATTCGGTATTCTGCGCGCCGGGATGATCGTGGTGAACGTCAATCCGCTGTATACGCCGCGGGAACTGGAGCACCAGCTCAATGACAGCGGCGCGGCGGCGATTGTCATCGTCTCCAACTTTGCTCATACCCTGGAGAAAGTGGTCGCCAGAACCCAGGTGAAACACGTGATTCTGACGCGCATGGGCGATCAGCTCTCCACGGCGAAAGGCACGCTGGTGAATTTCGTCGTCAAATATATCAAGCGGCTGGTGCCGAAGTATCATCTGCCTGACGCGATCTCTTTCCGCAGCGCGCTGCATAATGGCTACCGCCTGCAGTACGTCAAACCCGATATTGTCACGGAAGATCTGGCGTTCCTGCAATATACCGGCGGTACCACCGGGGTGGCGAAAGGGGCGATGCTCACCCACCGCAATATGCTGGCTAACCTCGAACAGGTGAATGCCACCTACGGGCCGCTGTTGCACCGGGGGAAAGAGTTTGTCGTTACGGCATTACCGCTGTACCACATCTTTGCGCTGACCATGAACTGCCTGCTGTTCATTGAACTCGGCGGCCAGAACCTGCTGATTACCAACCCGCGCGATATTCCGGGTCTGGTGAAGGAGCTGGCGAAATACCCGTTTACGGCAATGACCGGGGTTAACACCCTGTTCAACGCCTTACTCAACAATAAAGAGTTCCAGCAGCTCGACTTCTCTTCACTGCATCTCTCCGCCGGCGGCGGGATGCCGGTGCAGCAGGTGGTGGCCGAACGCTGGATGAAACTGACCGGCCAGTATCTGCTGGAGGGCTACGGGCTGACCGAGTGCGCGCCGCTGGTCAGCGTTAACCCGCACGATATTGACTATCATAGCGGCAGTATCGGTTTGCCGGTCCCGTCTACCGAAGCGAAACTGGTGGACGATGACGATAATGAAGTGCCGCCGGGTCAGCCGGGGGAACTGTGCGTGAAAGGCCCGCAGGTGATGCTGGGGTACTGGCAGCGCCCGGACGCGACCGCTGAAATTATCAAAGACGGCTGGCTGTATACCGGGGATATTGCGGTAATGGATGATGAAGGCTTTTTGCGCATCGTGGACCGTAAAAAAGATATGATCCTGGTCTCCGGTTTCAACGTCTATCCGAATGAGATCGAGGATGTGGTGATGCAGCATTCTGGCGTTCAGGAAGTGGCCGCCATCGGCGTCCCGTCAGGCAGCAGCGGCGAAGCGGTGAAGATCTTCGTCGTGAAGAAAGACGCGGCGCTGACCGAAGAGGCGCTGATTACCTTCTGCCGCCGTCACCTGACCGGTTATAAGGTGCCAAAACTGGTGGAATTTCGTGATGAGCTACCGAAATCCAACGTTGGGAAAATTTTACGGCGAGAACTGCGTGACGAAGCCCGCGCTAAAGTAGACAATAAAGCCTAAGGTATACGCGAGTCGCCAGACGCCGGCTAAGCCGGCGTTTTTTATGGGCGCAAGTTAAGAGAGTATGATTTGAACTATCAGATGATCACCACCGACGATGGTCTTCGCGCCATCTGTGAAGCGGCAAGCGCGGCTTCGGCGCTTGCGCTGGATACGGAATTTGTCCGCACCCGCACCTACTACCCGCAGCTGGGCCTGTTGCAACTGTTTGACGGCACACAGGTTTCGCTGATCGACCCGCTGGAAATCAGCGACTGGGCGCCCATGCGCGAGCTGTTGCTGAACAAAGACGTCACCAAGTACCTGCACGCCGGCAGTGAAGATCTGGAAGTGTTCCTCAACACCTTTGGCCTGATGCCGGCGCCGTTGATCGATACCCAGATTCTGGCGGCCTTTTGCGGTCGCCCGATGTCATGGGGATTCGCATCCATGGTGGAAGAGTACTCCGGCGTCGCGCTGGATAAGAGCGAGTCGCGCACCGACTGGCTGGCGCGTCCGCTGACCCAGCGTCAGTGCGATTATGCCGCTGCCGATGTCTGGTATCTGCTGCCTATCGCCAGCAAGCTGATGGCGGAAACCGAAGCCGCCGGCTGGCTACCCGCCGCGCTGGATGAGTGTCGTCTGATGCAGCAGCGTCGCCAGGAAGTGCAGGACCCGGCGCAGGCATGGCGCGATATCGGCAACGCCTGGCAACTGCGCAGCCGCCAGCTTGGCTGCCTGCAGCTGCTGGCGGAGTGGCGTTTGCGTAAAGCGCGCGATCGCGATATGGCGGTTAATTTTGTCGTTCGTGAAGAACACCTGTGGAGCGTGGCGCGCTATATGCCGGGGAGCCTGGGCGAGCTCGATAGCCTGGGATTATCCGGCAGTGAAATTCGCTTCCACGGTAAAACGCTGATAAGCCTGGTGGCGAAAGCGCAGGAGCTGCCGGAAGAGGCGTTACCGGAACCGCTGCAAAACCTGATCGATATGCCGGGATACCGCAAGGTCTTTAAAGAGATTAAAGCGTTGGTGCAGGATGTGAGTAGCGGAACGGGGCTGAGTGCGGAGCTGCTGGCGTCCAGACGGCAGATTAACCAGCTGCTAAACTGGCACTGGCAGTTGAAGAGCGGCAATACCTTGCCGGAGCTAATTTCCGGCTGGCGTAGCGCACTGATGGCCGATCGCCTGAAGGCGCTGTTAAGCGAATATCCGCGCTAAGCCACGGCAAATAGCCCGGAGGTGATATCCGGGCCATACAACAAACTGGCCCGATAGCGCAAGGCTATCGGGTGCACCCACCGTCAGGATTTCGACTCTTCCGTTTCTGGTAAAGTCACGTTCAACTCCAGAATCGAAATATCACCGTCTCGCTGCTCCAGCTGCACGCTGACCATTTCCGGGTCGATCTGCACATATTTACAGATGACTTCCAGAATATCCTTCCGTAGCTGCGGCAGGTAATGCGGTTCAGCATCGCCGCGACGACGCTCCGCGACGATGATTTGCAGGCGCTCTTTCGCAATGTTGGCCGTGTTCTTTTTCCGCGAGAGAAAAAAGTCGAGTAATGCCATAATTTATCCTCCGAACAGGCGTTTGAGGAAACCTTTCTTCTCTTCTTCAATGAAGCGGAAAGGACGTTCTTCTCCGAGCAGACGTTCTACCGTATCGGCATAAGCCTTACCTGCATCTGATGCATCGTCCAGAATAACCGGCTCGCCCTGGTTTGACGCGCGCAGTACGGACTGATCTTCCGGGATCACGCCGACCAGATTGATACGCAGGATTTCCAGAACGTCTTCCATGCTCAGCATGTCGCCTTTGTTGACGCGGCCAGGGTTATAGCGCGTCAGCAGCAGATGTTCTTTAATCGGCTCTTCGCCATTTTCCGCACGGCGGGATTTGGAGGCGAGGATGCCGAGGATACGGTCGGAGTCACGAACGGAGGAGACTTCCGGGTTAGTGGTGATGATGGCTTCGTCAGCAAAGTACAGCGCCATCAGCGCACCGGTTTCGATGCCTGCAGGTGAATCACAGACAACAAAATCAAAATTCATTTTTTTCAGTTCTTCGAGAACCTTATCGACGCCTTCGCGGGTCAACGCATCTTTATCACGCGTCTGGGAAGCGGGGAGGATATAGAGGTTTTCGGTGCGTTTATCTTTGATTAACGCCTGATTCAGCGTGGCATCGCCCTGAATGACGTTGACGAAGTCATAAACCACCCGACGCTCGCAGCCCATGATCAGGTCGAGGTTACGCAGGCCGATATCGAAGTCGATAACGACGGTTTTCTTTCCCTTCTGGGCCAGACCGGTAGCGATGGCCGCGCTGGAGGTAGTCTTGCCAACGCCCCCTTTACCCGAAGTCACAACAATAATGCGTGCCATAGAAATTCCTTGTTAAAAAGGGACTAACTCAACGGTTGAATAGTCAACGCGGTATCACCCAGACTCAGGCGCGCCGCTTTGCCATAAAATTCGGCCGGGATATTATCACTCAGCCAGTATTCCCCAGCGATGGACACCAGCTCCGCCGTGAGGTGTGAACAAAATATTTGCGCTTCTCTATCGCCACCTGCGCCTGCGAGCGCTCGTCCTCGCATCATGCCATATACATGGATGTTACCGTCGGCAATAAGTTCCGCACCGGCACTCACATGATTTGTAACAATTAGATCACAGTTTGGAGCATAAATGCGCTGACCGGAACGTACCGGCAGATCAATTAAACGTGTTTTTGTGATCTGATTAACAACTGGCGCTGGTGCAACCGGTTCTGACGGCGCCTGACGGGGCATTTTTTCTTTCCCTTCCGTCAGTAAAGGGATCCCGCTGCGGTCGATTTCCGTCTTCAGCCGCGGGATTTTGCAACCACTCACGCCCATAATCCGTAAGCCGGTGCTGGCGATGGCCTCGTGCATGGCGCGCCAGTCAACGACCTCTTCGACGCTGCTGATATTCACAACGACGGGAGCATGACGTAAAAAAGCGGGAGCCTGGGCGATTTTGTCTTCTAACGCCTGACGAATAACCTCGGGATTTGCGTCGTGCAAATGAACGACAGATAAGGTGAAGCTACTGCCTTTAAGTTCGATTGGCGTATTTGTCATCCTGGCCTTACTCACTGTGCTGTTTATCACCCGCCGAAGTGCGGTGATATTC